>VBMN01000097.1 GCA_005878385.1 Methanobacteriota archaeon | reverse complement strand
GGTCCTTGCCGACGTGCACGCGAACCTGCCAGCCCTCGAGGCCGTCCTCGCGGACGTCGACCGGGTCACCCCCGCGGGGATCTGGGTCGCGGGCGACCTCGTCGGGTACAATCCGTGGCCGAACGAGGTCCTGCAGATCCTGCGGGACCGACGAATGAAGGCGATTCGCGGGAACCACGACCGGGCGGCCCTCGGCGCGGAGACGTTCCGCTTCAACGAGCTCGCGGCGGCCGCGATCCGATGGACCCGGATCCAACTCACGCCCGGGAACGTGGGATATCTCAAGGACCTCGAGGACCGCACTCGGACCACGATGCCGGAAGGCGTCGTGGCCATGTACCATGGGAGCCCGCGCGACGACGACGAGTACGTGTTCCCGTGGACCGCGGACGAGACGATGATGCAGAAGGCCGGCGCACCGTTCGTGATCCTGGGCCACACCCATCTGCCGATGGCGCGTCCGTTCCGGTCGGGGCTCATGGTGAATCCAGGGAGCGTGGGCCAGCCGCGGGACTCGGACCCGCGGGCCGCCTGGGGACTCCTGGACCTCACGCGCCGAACCTTCGCGGTCCGCCGCGTCCCCTACGACATCGACGCGGTCGCGACCGCGATCAAGCGCAATGGCTTGCCGACCGAACTGGCCGATCGCCTCTACACGGGCGTGTGACGCACCGGGTCAGATCCACTCCGCGTCGACAGTCCGCTCGCTACGGACCTGTCCCGTGTTCACGGTCGACTTCGCCTCGAGGAGCAGGACGTGCACCTCCTCGTCGGCGACGGGACGATGCTCCGTTCCCCGTGGGATCACCGCGAGCTCACCCTCACGAAGGTGGATCGGACCGTCCGGCAGGTCGATCCGGAGGCGGCCCTTCAACACGTGGAACAGTTCGTCCTCCCCCGCATGGTGGTGCCAGACGAACTCGCCCTTGAGCTTCACCAACTTCACGTACGAATCGTTCAGCTCGGCGATAATCTTCGGCTTCCAATAGTCGCCAATCCGATCCAATTTCGCTCGAAGATTCACCGTCGGTGCTGGTTTCTTCGCGTCCTTCGCCATCCAGTTGCCTCCTTGTTCCCGCGAAAGCGTCGAACATGTCTTCGTATAATGAACGATTGGACTCGGCCCGGATCGTCTCGCTCAACGCTTCTCGACCCAGCGGGGCGGAACAGCGTGAGGAGTCCGACCGGAAGGATGCTGAACAGGAACGCCAGATACACCCAGGCGGCCGGAGCGCTCCAATTCACGTTCCCCGAATAGCGGGCAATCGCGATGAGCTCGAGGACGGCGAACGCGGTGTATCCCCCCGCCAAGGGCTGGATCCGGGAGATATCGTTCTCGCGGTTCGCATGGAGTGCAGCGAAGCCGATCCCGATGAGCCACGCCCCGGTCGCTCGCGCGGTCAGTTCCGTCAGGGCCCACGGCCATACAGGTCCGACGAAATCCGGCAGGACAAAGAGGCCCACACCGAAGGCGAGCATCCCGGCTCCCTGCCCGAGGACGAGCGCCCGCATCCAGGTTGCCGCCGGGGACCCGCGAGGCGGATCGCTCCCGGGCGCGTGGATCTGAAGCCATCCGATGAGGAGCATCACGACCGGGACGCCCGCGTAGATCGCGAGCCAGAACCACGCCGCACCTTGTGCGCTCGCAATCGCGCTCGAGAAATGGAACTTGCCGAAATGGAGGAGCGTCGCGACGAGCGTGAGCGTCGTGAAGAGCCAAATCGCTGGGACGGCGACGCGGGCCTTCGCCCAGATGGTCTGTCGGGCGGCAATCACCTCGACAGGGACTGCGGCCCAGTACGCCGCTCCGAGGAATGCGGCCGTGAGGGGCGGGGAGATGGTCCACGCGAAGTACGTGTTCGTTTGCTCCGTGAAGACCGTGAGTTGGAGACCCGCGAGGAACACGAGGGTGCTCGCGGCATACAGGAGCCAACGCATCGGCGCGATCACGGGCCGAACGACGGGAGCCGGCTCCGGTTCTGTCATGACCGGCGGCGCGATGCACACCCGCCGCTATCAGGGTTCTTCTTGCGTCTCAGCGCCGGCGGGTCCGCAAACCGTGGTCTCAGAGGTTCTTGCGCATGCGGATTTCTCGGACCCCCGGTCCAATCCGCTGGGTCCACTCGTTTTCCTCTTCACCGGTGACAGTGTATCCGCGAGACAGCCACCACGGGAACGACTTCCAAGGTGTTCCGACGGCATTCCGGCTTGTCCCGAGGGTGACCGACCGTTTGCCCTCCTGGCGTGCCCGCTCCTCCACGAATCGCACGAGGCGAGTGCCGATGCCTTTGCCTTGGAGGTTTCGAGCGACGTTGATGTTGATCAACTCGAGTTCCGGTCCGCGGTCCTCGATCGTGATGAAGCCCACGATTTCGTCGTCATTCACGCCGACAAAGACCTCCTCGCCGCGCACCCGATTCGGCTCCTCCCACACGGCCGAGAGCCATCTCGGATCGGAAAAGAGGGACTCGGAGCGAGGGGTGCCGAACCCTGCGTCCTCTTCCTCCGCCACCGAGGTGTTCGAGATCAGGACGAGCGCAGGGATGTCCTCCCTCGTGGCGGGACGAACAAGGATCCGAGAGAAGTCGGACATCGAACGGCCATGTCGTCCGCCGCTTATCTGCCTGACCGTGTAAGGCCCGACAGCCTGAGGACCTCGGGGGAATGGTTCGAAAAGATGGAGCGGCTAAGGTCCGGGCTTGCGGAGGGTTGCAGCGATGGGCAGCCGGCACCATCGCGGCAACCGAGGAGGCTCTTTCCGGCCAGAAGCCTGGCCAAAGGTGGTCCATGAGCCCGCCCTCGTCAGCCTGATGCGGCCCGTATCTTTTTGGCGCCCAAACCCATGCCCTTCATCGCCGTTGGACAGGAGGCGAGGATTGGAACAGCAAATCACTTTCTGTTCTTCCGAGGATGGCGTACGAATCGCTTGTGGGACGACGGGCGAGGGTCCCCCCATCGTGAAGGCGGCAAACTGGCTGAGCCACGTCCAGTTCGATTTGGACAGCCCGGTGTGGCGGCACTGGATCGAGGAATTTTCAAAGTTTCACCGGTACGTGCGTTACGATGAAAGGGGGTGCGGCCTTTCTGACTGGAAGGTCGCTGACTTTTCCTTCGATGCATGGGTCCGTGACCTGGAGGCGGTCGTCGACTCGCTGGGGCTTGAGCGATTCGTGCTCTTGGGCCTGTCTCAAGGCGGTCCCGTCGGCATCGCGTACGCCGTCCGACATCCTGAGCGGGTAAGCCACCTGGTCCTGTACGGAACATACAGCCTCGGTTGGGCGGCGGCCGAGCGCAGCCCACCGGTCCAGATTGAGGAACGCGAGGCACAGATCAAGTTGACGGGGATTGGATGGGGGCGGGATAATCCGGCATACCGACAAATCTTCACCTCTGAATTCATCCCGGAGGCAACGCCAGAGCAGATGCGTTGGTTCAATGAGCTCCAGCGGATTTCCACTTCCCCGGACAACGCCGTGCGATTCCAAGTCGAGTTCGGACGAATCGATGTCCGCGACATGCTTTCGCGTGTCAAAGTCCCCACGATCGTCTTGCATGCTCAGGGGGACCAAGTGGTCCCGTTCGAAGAAGGCCGCCGCGTGGCGTCCAAGATTCCCGGTGCGCGATTCGTGGCGCTCGAGGGCAAGAACCACATTCTGCTCCAAGACGAGCCCGCTTGGTCGAGATTCCTTTACGAGGTGCGCAAGTTCATCGGCGTGAAGGACGAGCTCCTGACCGAGCGCCCTTCCCACGATAGTCTCGGTGCGATTGGGGGGCCCGCGACCGCCCCTGCCGTAACGCAGGGGAAGGAAGCGCGGGAGGCCCACTCGCTTCTTGTCGGTGTCGCCGTCGCAAGCCTATCCTTGTACCGCGTCGTGGGGAACTACATGCGGTACGATCAAGCCGCTCGGAACATTTTGAAGGATGCTCGGCAAAAGATGGTGGCCGCGTTCCTGTCTCCGTCCACGAAACGGGAAAACTACCTGTTGTGGGCGGCTCCGGGCAGTGGCAAGACTTATTTCGTCGAGGAGGTCGCCGCTTCGCTCGACCGGGTCGCGCAGTACCGCGAACTCAACCTCGCCAAACTCACCGAACCGGCTTTCCGTTCCGCTCTTGGCGAGATCACCGATCTCGAGCAACCGTGCCTGTGTCTAATCGACGAGGTCGATGCGAAGTCGGAGGAGCGTTGGCCCTACGAGCTACTCCTTCCATTCTTCGATTCGACATCGGTCCACGGCGCGCGCCGCGTGTTCGTCGTCGCCGGCAGCTCCGGCTCCGGGCCGAACGGGATGAAGGAGAGGATCGCTTCGCGCCCGAAAGGGGCCGACATGCTGAGCCGAATTCCGGTGGACAACGAGTATTCGGTCCCCGGGATGAGCGTCGGCGACCGGATCGTGGTGGCCTTGAGTCAATTCCGGCTCGCGGGGAAGCGGTTGGGACGCGATGTCCACGAAGTCGAGAAACTTGGGCTCTACTACGTCGCACTGGATCGGCGACTCACGAATGCCCGGCATCTTCACGAGTTAGCGGTTCGCGCGGTGGAGCGAATGTCCCCCGGCGATGACCGAGTCAAGTACGACAATCTCTTCCATCCCGGAGATCCTGAGAACAAAGCCTTCTGGGGAGAGTCTCTTGCCGTTGCCGGTGACTTGGCGGGGGCCTATCTTCTCGTCCAAGACTAAGGGTCGCAGACCGCGAATCGCGACCCAGAGGCTCGGCCGCCGGGAAGACATTCCGTGCAACGGGTGGCCCAGCAGGAAGCGGAGACAGCACGCGAATTCCAATGTAGTAGGTATGGACCGGCTGTGCTCCCGCGCCATGTTGCTTGGACGTGCCGAAATGTCCAAGTAGAATTGCGACGTGCCCAGCGGGCGGGAGATTCGAGGCTTGCCGAACGACTCAATGTGGACTCGCATGCGGCGCATTCCCTTCGCCATCTGGGTGATTTCGGGAGGGCTTCTGTACTCGGCGCTGGCGCTCGCGTACCTCACGATCCCGTTTGCCCTCGCCGCCGGCATCATGGGAGACAGTGGCACGGTGCTCGTCATCCTGATTTTTGTCGCGGTCTTTCTCGTGGCCTCCGTTTACTCCTTTCGACAGAAGCGCTGGGCCTATGTCCTCGGTGCGGCGACCAGCGTAGTGTTAGTTCTGCTCTACTCCTTCGTGATTGTGACGACCCTCTCAAACCCCGCGGACGCGCAGTTCTGGCTCATCATTTCGGCGCTGCCGACCTGGTTCCTTGTGGTGCTGTTTTCCTCCCTATGTTTCATCCATGCGAAGAGCGGCTTGGACACCAAACGGTACCTGTCGACGGTGCAGTCCGCAGGAGGCCTCCTTACTCTCGCCATCGTCGGGTTTGTGGTCGGGAGCGTTGTCGTGGGCGCCATAGGTTCCGAGGTCATCCTTCGAAACGTGTCCGCTACCGCGGCCAACATCACGATCGTCCCGGGGGCACAGACGGCGATGGTGCCGTTCGTGCCGCAAGTCTACCACGTGAGCGTCGGGGGGTCCGTCGCGTGGGTGAACCGGGACACCACGGCTCACACGGTGACGAGCAATAGTAGCTCGTTCGACTCGGGCACGATGACGACGGGGTCCATCTGGAGCCACACCTTCACCCAACCGGGAAGGTACGATTACTATTGCGCGTTCCATCCTATGATGGTGGGCACCGTTGTTGTCGGCTGAACGGCGATCCCCTGCAAGCGGACCGGCTGGGATTCGACCCCAGCGCTTTTTCTTGCCTGTAAAGCAGGCGATCTAGCACGTCGCATATTTTGCAGGTGGGAGGCATGTGTCGACGCTGTATTGATGCGAGGCACAGTTCGTCACATCGACGCTCAAGGAACGGTTAATCGCCGTCTCTGCGGGAACGAAGAAGTCCTCCGCAGCCCGGCGAGGACCATCGACGTACAATCGAACGAAAATGTCTCCATCCGATCTGCCTGTGTTGGCGAGGGAAACGTAGGCGGTCACGACAAAGCTCGATGTCCCTTCGTTGCACGGGCTGGCCTCGAACCGGGCCGCGGTCAGTCGAATGTTGGGCCGGGGGACGTATACGACAACCAGTAGGAGCAGCACGATGGCGACGGCGACTTGTGATCCGATGAGGAGGTCGGTGCGTGCCCTCTCCCGGTCTCGAGGACCCCTTTCGGGCGCCGGCATTCGAACCACAAGCGGATAACGAATCGGGGCACCGTTTGATGATGAGCTCACACGTCCGAAGGATGGACCGGCTGGGATTTGAACCCAGGGCTTCCTGCTTGCAAAGCAGGCGATCTTCCGCTGATCTACCGGCCCGTCCGCGCGTCCTCAGCGTCGCTCCGCGGATGAAACTTTCCGCGTTCGTGGAAGTATGTTTCCTCCGCAGCAACGGTTCGTCATGTGTCCGATTCGCAACCGCACGGGGCGGGTTTTGTTCGCTTCAGACGTTCTCAATTTTCGAAGCAATTCGGAACGAATGGAAGGCCTCATTAGCCCCGCCTCTCATCTCTATTCGAGGGGTTGCGACGTCGAGGAGGATTGCGGCGACGAGCGCCGCCGTATTGACATTCTTGCTCCTGGTCACGGTCGTGCCCGCGGTGACCTTCCTTCCCTCCGCGGCGGTCGTTGCGACGGGAGGCGAGCACGGCAAGCCGACGTCGAAGGTTCAGCCGTTGCCGCAATACACGACCTCCCAGGTCGTCACGATTGCGTATACGTCGTTCAAACGAGGACAGGATTCCGGAGGCGAGGACGATGATGACGGAATCTCCACGTCCGCGGTGGGTCCGGCGGGCGGGAACCCATCGTCCGGCCAGCCCGATAGCGGCAAGACCCAATTCTGGACCGAGCTGTTCTATCGCACCTCGAACGAATCGGCATGGGCCCTCTATATGCCGCCCTGGAATCCGGACGGACGATGGTTCGGGGTCCGGGACTCCCAGCATGAAGGCGCGGTGACCGGACTGATCCCGTTTGACACGTTCTACACGGGCGGTGAGACCCATTACGGCTTCACGACCGCCGCCGTGCACACGAAATATGGCCGCGAGCCCATCAGCGGAGAGAAGGCGAACACCACGGTGGATTCGCATGCTCCGCAGCTCTTCATTGCGTCGCCCACCCCCGGGGGATGGACGAACCGCAATGTGCTGCATTGGATCGCGCAGGACGCGTCATCCGGTGTGGCGAGCGTGATCGTGAGCCTCGACGGGACCACCCCGCTCCACTTCATGACCGCGGAAGGAGAAACGGAACTCTCGCTGAACGCGGGCGATCATGCGGTCCAGGTCACGGCCACAGACCGGGCGGGGAACTCCGTCGACGTCACCGTGCCGTTCCACTTCGATCCGACCGCGCCCTCTCTCTCGGTCACCTCGCCGACGCGGGGCTCCTATGTGAAGACGAAGGACGTCGACGTGTCGTGGACCGCGAGCGATGCCGGCTCCGGCCTCGCGTCCCTCCAACTCTCACTCGACTCGGCGCCTCCCGTCGAACTCCCTCTGGATGCGACCTCGTACACGCTCGCGGGTCTCTCGGAGACCGGGCACGACATGACGCTGCTGGCGACGGATGCGGCCGGGAATGTCGCCACGGAGACGATCCCCTTCGCGGTCGATGTCACGCCGCCCGAGCTGACCATCATCGCCCCGACCGGGAGCTACGTGAACACGAAGGACCTGCAGCTGTATTGGGCCGGGTCCGACTCGAACTCCGGGATCGACCACTTCGAGCTCGCATTGGACGGCAGCACTCCCGTTCCCGTGAACGAAGCCTTCGGATATGCCTTCCCCAACGTCGGAGAGGGAGCGCATTCGGTCGTGGTCCGGGCAATCGACCGAGCCGGGAACGACCTCACGAAGACGGTGGCCGTGACGGTCGACGTGACGCCGCCGCAGGCCGCGTTGACGAGCCCGGAGAGCGGGACCACGATCTCTGGAACGCTCCAAATCACCTGGACCGCTTCGGACAGCGGATCCGGAATCGATCGCGTCGAATTCCTGTTTGACAACAATGAACCCGTCATCGCGACGGGAGCGACGATGACGACCGTGCCGTCTCCCTCCGTGGGCCCGCACTTCGTGAGCATTCGCGCGACGGACCGGGCGGGAAACGTGAAAGACGCAGGGGCCCCGTTCACGTATGGAGGCGCGAACCCACAGGGTCCCCTCGGGATCTCTGCCCTCGACTTCGGCCTCCTCATGCTCGTCCTCGGCGCGATCGCGGTCGTGTCGGCGTACGTCGCAGTCCGTCGCCGCCGACGCCGGTCCGGGGCTCCGTAAAGCCTCGCGCGTCGTCGGTGGCTCAAGGCTTATCCACGCTCGGCGGATGGGGGAAGGTTGAATCCCGCAGGCGAACGACTCACTCGTTGGTTCGTCGGCCTCAGCCTGCTCCTCGGCGGCCTGGTCCTCCTCGGCGAGGCGGTTGCGTTCGGGACCCTTCAGGCAGCGCCCCTTGGGGTCGTCATGCTCGCGGGCGTCGTCGCCGCGATTCTCGCGGTCTTCACCGCGATTGAGGACGGAGGCGGCCGGTCTCCGATGGCCCCTGCGGCCACATGGATTGTCTCCGTCCTCCTGGCCATGCTGTGGGCCCATGTCGATCCCGCAGGCCATGCATTCCTGAGCGGCTTTGCATCGATCGTCGCGTTCGGGACGGGGATCGGGATCCTGCGACGGCAGCTCTGGGCTTGGCCCGTCGCGTTCGCGAGCGTGGTCGGTTTCGGGCCCATCGTCCTGCTGATCGCGCCCATTCCCTTCGGCGTCGTCGCCGGTGGATTCGTCCTATTCGTCGCAGACATCGTGGGATTACTCGTGCTCCATCGATCGTACTTTGAATCGCGGTGAATGCGGACGTCCTCGGAGGACGTGGTAAGGGTTGCCGCGGCTGGACGACTCTGGCGGGATGAGTCTTCAATTCGCGCCATCCGACTTCGGGGTCGCAGGGACATTCGAACGGGCGAATTTCCAGGTCGCAGCCACGAAAATCAAACCCGCCGATCCTCCGGCCACCATCATCAAGCCAATCGGGGTGTAGTCCGGGAGGATATTTGGCGATATGATTCGAATCCCAGGATCCCAGCCCCCCCATCCGTATGATTGACCGTTCGTGTAGTCTACATTCAAGCTGAGGGCGACGGCGAGGAAGAAGTTCGATCCGGAGACGTCAGAATTCGGATAGATGACCATCGGACCATCCATCGAGATCCATCGGTTCGCTCCGCTGGATTCCAGGAGGACGAGATCGCTGTTGACGATGTCCCGGCGAGGCATCGCGGGACGCTCTAGGTACAGGATCAGAGTCGTCAGATTGACAGAGACCACACCGGAACCGGGAATCGCGTCCACCGTGACCACGATCTCATGCCGCTCCCCTTGGATCCAGGGATCTCGCGTCGTGAAGCTGAATCGGATTCCCACGGCATTCGCCGCGTTGAGTCCCACCGGATGGCCTGCGCTGTGATCCGGGAACACGGCCTCGCCGACCAAGACGACCGGCCGTGTGTCAGGCCGGAGTCCGGAGAGGGACACGAACGCGCCCAGAGCGAGGACGAACGCCGCAAGACCGGCCAGGATCCACCGGTTCCGATCCCTCACGGAATCGACACCTCGCGAGAACGCATGAATATTTCGCAGGCTCGCCCGATTCGGTCGCAGTACGAGCCGTCTACGAGCGCAAGAAGCATCGGACTCCGTCAGGTCGATTGGGCCTGACGCCCTCGTCGAGTAGTCCTCCGAACGAGCGCGATGTACACGCACGCCACAGCCGAAAGGCTCCCGGGGTACGCCAACACCAATTGACCGATCTTGGCATAGTCCGGCACGGCCACGATGGGAGAGAGGTGCGTGCCCGAATCCCATCCTCCGCCGGCGTTGGTGCCGTCCACGTAGAAGACGGTGAATGCCAGCGTATACGTGACGTACAGGGGCGATCCGTCCTCCAGCGAGTACAGGAAGTACGGTTCGTAGAGGGCCCAGTGATTGGTGGAAACCAAGCGCACATTTTCGATGTCGACATAGAGAAAATTCGTGTGCGTGCACGGCGTCTTGCAGAGGAGGAAGGAGATAGTTCCGATCAGAATACTCCGGACGGCGGAACCGGGGAGGGCGTCGAGCGTCCCGTTGAATGGTTTGAAGCCTTCATCGATCCACGGCTGCTCCGTGATGAACGTAATTCGGAAGTTGATCGAACGCGCGGGATCCGGCGGGGAGAAGGGCGCGCTCGTGTCGTGGAAGACCGAGCTCGCCGAGAAGACAGCGGGCCGGACCGGCGTCCCCTGTCCCTGAGCCCACAGACCGACGCCGAGCGCGACGATCACGGTGGCTACAAGAATCGAAAGGACCATCGAGATGGTCAGCAGCCGCTCCTCCACGAGCCCGTGACGCGGCCCCGATTCTTGAAACCTATGTTTCTCGGTCTTACGAGCGCAACACGATCTCGATGTTCACGCCGTCCGGCACCTGGATGCGCATCAGTTGCCGCAGGGCGCGTTCGTCCGCGTCGAGGTCGATGAGCCGCTTATGGATCCGCATCTCCCAGCGGTCCCATGTCTCGCTCCCTTCGCCGTCGGGAGACTTGCGCACCGGCACGACGAGGCGCTTCGTCGGGAGCGGAATCGGTCCGGCCATCGCGACCCCGGTGCGCTCGCTGATCAGTTTGATTTGCTGGCACACATTGTCGACCTTCTTCGGGTCCGTGCCACTCAGCGAGATCCGTGCCTTCTGGGCCATAGGTCAACCTGGGGAAACAGATCTCGCGGTCGTGAGGTCACTTCGCCTTCTCGACGTCGATGACTTGGCCCGCCGCGACGGTCTGACCCATGTCCCGGATCGCGAAGCGACCCATCTGGGGGAACTGCTTGAAGGCCTCGATCACGAGGGGCTTCGTGGGCCGGATCTTCACGCGGGCCGCGTCGCCGGTCTTGAGGAAGTCCGGCTTCTCGGGCTTCGGTGCTCCCGTCTTCGGATCGAGGGCCGCGATGATCTCCTCGAAGGTGCACGCGACCTGGGCCGTGTGGGCGTGGAAGACCGGCGTGTACCCGGCCGTGATGACGCTCGGATGATTCAGGACGATGATCTGGGCCGTGAACGATTTCGCCACGGTGGGCGGGGTGTCTGTGGGACCCGCGACGTCCCCACGGCGGAGGTCCTTCTTGTCGATGCCACGGATGTTGAAGCCGACGTTGTCGCCGGGCTCCGCCTGCGGGATCTGCTCGTGATGCATCTCGATCGACTTGACTTCGCCGACCTTGTCCGCGGGCATGAAGTGGACTTTCATCCCGACCTTCAGGAGGCCTGTCTCCACGCGGCCGACCGGCACGGTCCCGGCTCCCGTGATCGAGTACACGTCCTGGACCGGCAGTCGCAGGGGGAGGTTCGTCGGTTTCGGCGGCACGGAGAGCTGGTTCAGTGCCTCGACGAGGGCGGGTCCTTTGTACCATGCCATCTTGGTCGACGCCTTCACGATGTTCTCGCCCTTGTACGAACTGATCGGGATGAACGGGATCTTGTCGACCTTGTAGCCGACCCCCTTCAGGAGGGTGGACAGCTCCGCCTTCAGCTCGTTGTACCGCGCCTCGGCAAAGGGCGGCTTCGACGCGTCCATCTTGTTGATCGCGACGATCAGCTGCTCGACGCCGAGCGTCCGCGCCAGGAAGATATGTTCCTTCGTCTGCGTCTGGACGCCCTCCGCCGCGCCGACCACGAGGACCGCGGCATCGGCCTGGGACGTGCCGGTGATCATGTTCTTGACGAAGTCCCGGTGGCCCGGGGCGTCGATGATCGTGAAGTAGTACTTGTCCGTGTCAAAGCGCTTGTGCGCGACGTCGATCGTC
>VBMN01000073.1 GCA_005878385.1 Methanobacteriota archaeon | reverse complement strand
AGTCTGTCCGCAAGGTCCATGGCCACCGGTGATGGCATCAAGAAGACGGATTGGCCGATCCACAAGACCCCTGGCCGTGCGATGAACGGCGGAGGTGCATCGGGACCCGCATCCGACCGACCGAAGATCAACTGCGCCACACGAACCGAGAGCGCTCGCGCCCTCCCGTCCACGTCATACGACAGCAGGACGGTCGTCTCCGTCGAGGAATCCGAGCTTCTGTGTGCTTCCGCCATGCATTTCTATAGGTGTAGCTATATTATAGCCTTTCACTTGGGGTCGGTGAAAGTACCCCGGGTCCTCCCGACCGAGCGAGCATCCGCCTGGTACGGACGCCGTTAGCATGCTAACGACGTGCCTCCGTCCACCTTCGATATCCAGAAATACGGTCTCCCTCCATGGCCCGAGGTCGATGCGCGTCCTCCACCGCGACCCGAAGACGGGGGAGATCAAGCTCCGCGTGGAGAACCCGGATGACCTGTGGCATCTCCACAACCTCCTGCTCCCCGGGGACCTGGTGCGCGCCTCCACGACCCGTCGGGAGGAAGTGAAGTCGGACAAGGTCCGGCCGGAACGCGGGGAGAAGGTCCGCGTCACGCTCACGATCCGGGTCGAGGGGGTCGAGTTCCAGGCGTTCTCCGACCGCATCCGGATCACGGGCGTGATCGTCGAGGGGCCGCAAGACCTGGGTCGCCATCACACTCTGAACATCGGCGTGGAGGACGTGCTCTCGATCCTCAAGACGTGGAAGCCGCATGAACTCCGTCGGATCGACGAGGCCGTCGCGGCGGCACAGAAGCCGCTCGTCGCGTTCCTGGCCCTCGACGACGAGGAAGCCCTCACCGCCCAATTGCGCCAGTATGGCGTGCGGGAGCTCGCGACCGTCCGCGCTCCGAGCCACGGGAAGATGTTCCCCACCGGGG
This sequence comes from Methanobacteriota archaeon, assembly GCA_005878385.1. Taxonomy (GTDB): domain Archaea; phylum Thermoplasmatota; class Thermoplasmata; order RBG-16-68-12; family RBG-16-68-12; genus RBG-16-68-12. The sequence continues at coordinate 50,151 of VBMN01000073.1, read as the reverse complement.
ACGCGCGGACAGCCTTCTTCGAGGACATCCTGACCTCGCTCCGGGCGACCGATTTGGGCGAGGCTCTCGTGGTCGTCGGACCCGGTTTCACCCGCGAGGCGTTCGTCGAGTTTCTCAAGGCCCGCGATCCCGGTCTCGCGGCGAAGGTGCACGTCCACGGGACCGCCCATCCGGGGATGCAAGGGATCCAGGAAGCCCTCAAGGCCGGCGTCGGCGCGAAGGTGTTCGGGGACAGCCGCGTCGGCATCGAGACGCGTCTGGTCGAGAAACTCCTGGAGGCGATCGCGACGGACCGGCCCGTTGCGTACGGTCCGGCGGAGGTGCAGGAAGCCGCGGACTCGGGAGCCATTGAGACCCTCCTCGTGAGCGACGCGGTCGTGCGGGATCCCGGGATCGAGGAGATGATGAGGACCGTCGAGTCGGCTCGCGGCACCGTCGTCCTCGTGAGCCGACACCACGAAGCCGGACAGAAGCTCGAGGCGCTCGGCGGCATCGCCGCCTTGCTCCGGTTCGCCATCCGCTGACGGTCGGCCCGAAAACTATAGCCCGGTGGCCGCGATGGCCGCGGCCGAATCCCCATGGGAACGGTTCGACCATCCGCGAAAGGCCGCGCCGAGGTCCTGGGATATCGCTTGGCCTGGGAGGCGTTCGGCGCAGCGGATCGGGGCACCCTGCTCTGTCTCCATGGCGGTCCGGGCGTGCCGCACGGATACCTCACCTGCCTCGCGGACCTCGCGCGGTTCGGCTACCGGGTCGTGTTCTATGACCAGCTCGGATGTGGGACGAGCGACCGACCGAAAGGCACGTCCCTCTTCACGATCGAACGGGCCGTCGAAGAGGTGGAGGGATTCCGCCGAGCCTTGGGCCTTGGCAAGATCCATCTCCTGGGGAACAGCTACGGGGGCATGCTCGCGATCGCCTATGCCCTCAAGTACCAACGGCACCTGCGGAGCCTCGTCATCGCGAGCGGACTTCCGAGCGTCCCGGTGGCGAACGCCGAACTCCGCCGCCTGGTGACCCAGTTGCCGACCCGAGTGCAGCGGACGATCGCTCGGCTGGAACGACAAGAGGCCTTCGACGATCCGGCCTATCAGCGGGCGGCGATGGTCTTCTACCGACGCCACATCTGTCGCCTTCGGACCTGGCCACCCGAGCTGACGAAATCGATGGCGGAACTCAGTCTCCCTGTATACCGGACGATGTGGGGGCCCAGCGAGTTCGCGGTCCATGGCTCGCTGCGATACTGGGACATCACGGATCAACTTCCCAGGATCCGCACGCCCACCCTGGTCACGGGCGGTCGCTATGACGAGATCACGCCGCGAATTGCTCGCACCTTGCATCGAGGGATCCGGGGCTCGAAACTTGTCATCTTCCCGAAGAGCTCGCACCTTCCCATGTGGGAGGAACGGGATCGGTACATGCAGGTGGTCGGCAATTTCCTCCGCCTCCATGACGATCGCTGACCGATGATGCGGGTCCTCGTCACGACAGGGTCGACTCAGGCCCGGCCACGCGATTCCCCTCGCGTGATGCCTCCCGCGATGAGATGCGCGATGCGGAGCGGCTCCGGGAGGACCCCGCGGACCGTGGTCAAGGCGAGGGCCTCTTGCACCGCAGCTCGGTCCGTCCCGACGTACGAAACCCAGAGCGTTCCCTGGCGTACTCGGACTCCTTCGACCTGGTGACGGCGCATGATCCGAAACCGGTCCTCCCAGTCGTCGAAGCGACGACGGAGGGCTCTCTCGATCGCCGCCAGGTCCGGCTTGTGTCGGGTGATCGTCGCGACCGGGCGGCCGACTTTCGCATGGAGGGCATCCATGTCGATCACGTTGAACCCGCCGACTGCGGTTCCGTCGAGCATGATGAGTGCGAGGCCCGCTCGATGGCGTGAGCCGGCCACCATCGCGGCAATCCGGTCCGTCCCGTCGTGGCCGTCGACCTCCGCGACCGTCGTCAGGACGCCTTCGATGTACGACGGAGCCTGCACGACGACACCGACGATCGGCACGGATTCGTCGGAGAAATGGAACGGCCCGTCGTCGATCCCGAGGAACCGGGATTTCGCCTTCATTACATCAGCTTCAGGCCGCCCGTGACCTGGTCCACGATCGCGTTCGGACCGGGACCGATCCCCAAGCAAGTGACCGTCCCGGGAGGGAGCTCCGTGAGGCCGGCGTCCTCCACGAGCGCGGTCGTGAGTCCCATCGACCGCGCTTTGGTCCGGAGGGCGTGGAGATCGGCGAGGGTGCCGCCCTTCACAACGACCTTCTTCTGGCCCTCCGCCCACCATTCCGCGAACCATTTCCGGTGACGGGCCTTCGCGTCGAAGGCCGCCATCACGGAGGCGTGGGCGACCTGGACCGCCAGCTTGCCCCGCGACAGCTCGAGGTCGGAGCGCACCGCGATTACGAGCTTGTACTCCATGGGCCCGCCCCTCAATAGAGCTCCGCGGCCCGTTCCTCTTCGAGCTCCTTCAGCTTCGCCTCGACCGCTTTCAGTTCCACGCGGGAGCGGTCGCGCACCTCTTCGTAATGGGTCCGCGCGTCCGAGGACTGCATCCGCATCCGGCGTTCTGCATCCTTGATTGCCCGCCGCAAACTCTCTCGTTTCTCCGCGAGCTCTTGCAGCTTCAAGCGGACGCGATGGTCCCTCTCCTCTTCCGTGAGCAGTTCACCAGGCCCCGGCTTCGGCACCCGCGCGAGGGCGGGGTGGAGGCGAGCCATCCAGGGATACGCTCCCCGCCACCACCCGAGGCCGAAGAACGCCGCCGAGAGTCCGATGAGCCCGCCCGCGATGTTCGGCCCGACGACATACCCGAGTCCCGTCGACCCGTTCACGCCGAACGAGTTCAGCAAGAACGACCAGAACACCGTCACCGCGATCGACAGGACGATGCCGAGGGTGAGTCGGTACAGCCCATCGTACTCCCGGTCCAGTTCCCCTTTTCGCGGATAGAGGGCGTTGATCAGCAGGTAGCCAGGAAGGAAGAACAGGAGCACGAGGGCCCCGATCACACGCGCCGTCGCGGCGATGGCGCCAAGGACATCGTCCGCCAACGCGCGGCACCACCGGTCCAAGTCTATTTGAAGATTGTGCGCAACGCGCGAACGGGAGGGAAAGGCTTACGTGTCGGGCCCCTGCATCCGCCTTTCGGAGGTCGACCGACGGAGCGGAATCGCATCAAGACGTACGCGCGAAGCCTGGACGATGTGATTGGCGGCGGAATCCCGGATGGATTCGTCGTCCTCCTGAACGGCGCTCCTGGGACGATGAAGTCGTCCTTCGCCTACTCGATCCTCTATCAGAACGCTCTCCGCGACGGCCGCAAGTCCGCGTACTTCACCCTGGAGCAGGGGAAGGACCTGACGCTGGAACACATGGCGTCCCTGGGCATGGCCGACGAGCGCGCGTCCCGACACATCACGACCCTCGACATGGGGAGCATCCGAAAGAACTTGAACTACCTCCAGGGGCGGGGCACCTGGCTCGAGCTTTTCAAGATGTACTGCAACAACGTGATGAAGGCGGATTCGATCTCCGTCCTCGTCGTCGATTCCCTCGACGTCCTCGAGACGATGGCGAAGATGCAAGACCGCCGGGCCGAGTTGTACTTCCTCTTCGAGTGGCTGCGGGACCTCGGCCCGCTCACGTTCCTGATCTCGGAGCGACCGCTCACGTTCGGGGGCGGGACGGCCCCGCCGGAGGAGGCCTACCTGGCGGACGGCATCATCGCCCTTGAGATGCATCCCACGTCCGACCTCTTCGTCCAGCGACGCCTCCGGGTCGTGAAGATGCGGTCGACGAAGCACGAGACCGGATACTACGCCCTCTCGTTCGAGGAAGGCGGCTTCGAGGTCACCCGCGCCGTCACCGGGACGTCATAGTGAGGTTCGAATCCGATCGCGGCTCCCGTCCTCCCGCCCTATAGTGTCGAAACCGCGAATGTCCCCGGTAGGCCTTTATACGGGCCGGTGGGATGGCATCCGGTCCGCGCGGCGCCCTCGTCGCGACGGTTCACCCGCCCACCGATCACCCATGGCCCAGACCACTCCCTCCGAGGTCGCGGGGACGAAAGGCGAAACGCCGTTCGCCGTCCTCGTGGCCGACGGAAACGAAGAGCACCAGATTCTCAGCGTGGCTGCCCTGACCCGGCAGGGCTGTTTGGTCCGGACCGCCGCGTCGGGGAAACAGGCGCTGCATCTGGCGATGACGCAGCGCTTCGACGCGCTCGTGATTGGCAGCAAGCTCCGCGACGCGACGGGGATCGAGGTCCTCCACCTCCTCGCCGAGCGGTTCCCCGAGATCCCGAAGATCTTCGTCGTTCCGCCGGACGGGGAGGAAGCCGCCCTGCAGGCCATCCGGTACGGCGCGACCTCGTACATCGTGAAGACGCCGCGGTACACGGAGCTCCTGCCCGCGATCGTCCAGGAACACATCGTGGAGGCGGCGAACCGACGTCGCCTCGCCGAGACCGAACAGACCCAGGCGCAAGCCCTCACGGAACGGAAGACGGCCGAGGAGCGCCTCTCTCAGAGCGAGACGCGCCTCCGGATGATCCTTCAGCAGGCGCCGGTCCTCCTGTGGAGCACGGATCGGGACCTTCGAGTCACGTCCGCGATGGGCGGCGGATTCCGGACCCTGGACACGTCTCGGAGCCGGGAGCGGGGCCTCACCCTCTTCGAATACTTCAACATCCCCGACGACGACCTGGAGCCGATCGCGTCGCACCGGCGGGCCTTGGCAGGCGAAGGCGTCGCGACGCAGATCGATTGGCAAGGCCGCACGTATGATGTGCACCTCGAACCCCTCCGTTCCTCGGAGGGCGCGATCCTCGGGACGATCGGCGTCGCCTTCGACGTGTCCGAGCGGATGCGCACCGAGGAGACCCTCCGACGGAGCGAGGAACGGTTCCGGCTCCTTGGCCGTGCGACGAACGACGTGGTATGGGACTGGGACCTCCAGACGGACGGCCTGTGGGTGAACGAGAATGTCTCGAAGGTGTTCGGCTATCCTCCGGAGGAAATTGAACCGACGGGAGCCTGGTGGACGGAACACCTGCACCCGGAGGACCAGGAGCGCGTCGTCACGAGCATCGACCAGCTGGTCCGCAGCGGCGGTTTCGTGTGGAACGCGGAGTACCGGTTTCGGCGGCGCGACGGGACGTATGCGACCCTCGTGGACCGAGGCTACGTCCTCCACGATGCGACCGGACACCCGGTGAGGGTGATCGGTTCCGCGATGGACGTCTCCCAACGACGCAAGACCGAGGCAATCCAGTCCGCCGTCTATCGGATCTCGGAAGCCGCGAATTCGGCGAAGGACCTTCCCGAGTTGTACAGTCAGATTCACCAAGTCGTCGGCGGTCTCATGCCCGCCACGAACTTTTACATCGCTTTGTACGACGAACCGGCAGAGGCGTTGGATTTTCCGTACTTCGTGGACGAAGAGGAAAGCGCCCCTTCCCGGCAAGAGCTGGGGCGCGGCCTGACCGAATACGTGCTTCGGACGGGACGCCCGCTCCTGGCCTCTCCGGAAGTCTTCGAGGGCCTCGTGCGGGACGGAGAGGTCGTTTCCGTCGGACCCCCATCCGTCGACTGGGTCGGCGCTCCGCTCGTGAGCCAAGGGAAGACGATTGGCGTGATCGTGGTCCAGAGCTATGCGGAGGGGGTGCGCTTCGGCGAGGAGGACAAGGGCGTTTTGAACTTCGTGGCGGAGCAGGTCGCGATGGCGATGGACCGGAAGCGTGGCCAAGAACGCCTCTTGGACGCGGAGCGGCTCGCCACGATGGGCCACTTGGCGGGTTTCATTGCCCACGAGTTGAATACACCCCTCACGAGCATTTCCCTCTTGACGTCCGCCGCAAGCAAACGAGCGAAAGATCCGGTCGTACTCGACAAGCTCAACAAGATCGACACGGAGCGACGTCGCGCGGCAGAGATCATCCGCGAGTTGCTGAGCCTTTCGAAGAGTCGCCAGGTCAATGCCATCGAGACCGACCTGCGATCCGTCGCCGAATCCGCGGTCGAACAACTTCGGAGGAAGCCGAAGAAAGGCGTGACCCTCGAGGTCGAGCTGGGAGAAATCGCCGCGCTGACGAAGGTCGACCCCCTCCAGATCCAGCAAGTGATCGTCACCCTCCTTGACAATGCGATTGACTCGACCACGAAGGGATTCGTCCGCGTTCGCATCGAGGATCGTCCCCGCGCGTACGCGATTGTTGTCTCGGACACGGGGAGCGGGGTGAGCCCCGAGGTCCTGGCTCACCTCTTCGATCCTTTCTCGACCACGAAGGCGCACGGGGAGCGAATCGGTTTGGGTCTTCTCCTCGCGAAGCATATCGTGACCGAGCATGGGGGCACCCTCGAGGTCACCTCCGAGGCGGGGCGCGGGTTTACGGTCACGGTCCTCCTTCCTCGCGCGGAGACGGCATGAAGATCCTCGTCGCGGATGACGACACGACCCTTCGGGAAGAGCTTGCCGGCCTGCTCCGGGAGGACGGGCACGCCATCGTCACCGTCGCGGACGGAGGCGAGGCGCTCCGCACGGTCGAGCGCGAGTCGTTCGATGTGGCCCTCCTGGACCTCCGGATGCCGAAAGCCACCGGCCTCGATGTCCTCCATCGTCTCCGGGTCGTGAGGCCGGAGACTGCCGTGGTGATGATCACCGGCGAGGGCACGATCGACGCCGCGGTCGAAGCGATGAAGGGCGGCGCGGTCGACTTCGTCGAAAAGCCGTACGACCTCGAGGTCCTCCGGCGGACTTTGCGGATGGTCGAGGAGGAGCGGACCGCCCGAGCACTGCTCGGCGCGACGCGAACCGAATCGGACATTTCCGGAATCGTATCGGAGGCGGCGAAGCGTGGTGCGCTGCTGGCGATCCTCGGGCCTCGTGCAAGACCTCCGCCTGGCGCTTCGCGGGTCCTTCGGATCGCGGCGAAAGGCGCGTCGCCGAACGTGTTCGCGCCGGCGCAACTGTACCAGTTGAACAGCGCGATCGAAACGCATTTGAGCGCGAACGAGCGCCCCGTCGTCTATGCGGACGATCTGTCCATGATCGAGGCCGTTCACGGTCGGGAAGACCTCCGAGCCTGGATCCGCCACATGAGCGGGAAGTGCGCCGCGAAGGGGGGCACCTTGGTCCTTCGGTCGCTGGACGCCGAGGTCGCCTCCGAGGTCGGTGGTGACTCGGGTGCGGGCGCTTCTCCTGACGTCCGTCAGGGGATGCTCGAATCGCTCGCGAACCCGATACGCCGAGCCGTCGTTGGCTTTGTCTTCGCCTCCGGACCCGTCGCGTATTCCGCGATCCTGAAGAAGAGCTTCGTGGACTCGTCGTCGAAGCTTTCGTTCCATCTGCAGAAGCTCCAATCGGACGGACTGCTGACCAAGGTCGACGCGGGACGGTACTCCGTTACCGACGCGGGGCAACGAGCATGGCACGTCGTACGCGTGCTCTCCGAGCACAAGTCTCCCTCATTGCTGATATCAAAATCATGAAGGACTGACAGGCTTCGCGCGCCCGCGCGGCGCTTGTCAACCGGGCTCAACTGGGCGATATATATCGCCGCGCCTCCATCCGTCGTCTCAGGAAGGACGATGATGATCCTGGCGCCGGAAAAGACGACAATCGAAGGCGGGTGCATCCTGATCGTCGATGACGACGACGGTGTGCGCGAAAACCTCGCTGAGCTGTTCGAGGTGGTCGGTTACTCCGTCGTGACGGCGGCGAGTGCCCCGGAGGCCATCGAGAAACTCGCCCAGGGCGACGTGGATCTGCTGCTCACGGACTACCGCATGCCGGGACCCAACGGAGTCGAGTTGATCGAATCCGCTCGCCGCATGAAACCCCACCTGCGGGCGATCCTGATGACCGCGTTCGGTGACAGCTTCACGGAGATCGAGAGCGTACGCCGCGGCGCGATCGGGTACGTGAACAAGCCATTCGAGGCGGACGAGATCACAAGTCTCGTTTCGCGCATCCTCGCACTGCGGGGGGACTGAACACCATGTTGCCGTTGCAACTGAGCCAGACCGTGATGGACGAGTATTCCGCCCGGATCTTGATGGGGACCTTCGAACAGTCCGTGTCCGCGCTGGAACTGAGCCGCCGATTCGGGATTATCCGCGTTCATGGTTGACGCGACGACGTCCGTCGGTGAGCTCCGGGAGCACGTGCGTCAGTTCGTTCACGCGAGGGATTGGGAGCGGTTTCATTCGCCGAAAGACCTCGCTATGGCGATTTCAATCGAGGCATCCGAACTGTTGGAGGTGTTCCTATGGCGAGAATCCGCGACGCTGGCAGACCTTTCGTCCGAGGATCGATTGGCCGTCGAGGAGGAACTGGCGGATGTCCTTATTTACGGATTCAGCCTGGCCAACGTGCTGAAGGTGGATCTCTCCGAGGCGATGCTCGCGAAGCTGAAGAAGGACGAGGCGAAGTATCCGCCCGACCGATATCGGGGCCGGGCGCGTTGAGCCATCTGGAAGACGGTCAAGGAGACCCGCCGCGTTCCTTGGGCCGTGACAGAAAGGAGACGGAACTCGTTTCGCGCAGGATCGAGCGACACATGTCGAACCGACTATGAATGGCGATCCGGCCTGTATCGGTCCGCCGTGACGAAACCGCGCTCCAGGCACAGGGATCGGAGCGTTTCGTAGGCAAACTCCGCCAGCGGCTCCAAGTTCACGGCGTCCTCCATGTTGTACGCGAGGAGGAGATCTAATGCTTCGTCGTTGCCCGCTTCATAGGCGTGCCATAGCCGGATCGCATCGAAGCCCCGGAGGCCGGACGTCTCATCGCTGCGAGAGATGCCCATCTCCGCCTCGATGGCCTTCAGGCCTCCCACGAAACCGAGGCGGCGAAGAGGATGGAGCACGTCTATGTGGATCTGGTCCAGCGCCATCCGCGGGAACGCCTTCCGAAGGAAAGGGACATCGAAGCGCGAGCCGTTGAACGTGACGAGCAGCTTGGCGTGGCGGAGGACAGCGGGGAGGTCCTCGAGGTTGTCGCCCTGGACGAACGAGCGTTTCCTCCTCCCGTCGTAGGTGCCGACGACGGTGACGGCGTGTCGTCCGATCGAGAACCCGGTCGTCTCGATGTCGAGGTACACGACCTGTCGACGAAACGCCTCGAACGCGCGCCATTGGTCCCGCGAGGGCAGCTTCCGTGCGAAGTATCGATGGCGGGCCGTGCGCAGCGCCTCTGCGGACCGTTCGATCTCGTCCTTGATTCGCTGTGCCAGGAGCAGGCCGATTCGCGGCGGTCGGTGTGCCACGGAGAAATCGTCCCAAGTGCGGATGCCCGAACGCCACATCCGTTCCTCGGTCCGGTACCCGACGCCCACGACATGGACGAACGTCTCGCGGATCATGGGAGAGCTGCGGACACGGTCTCTGGGGCATATCCGTTCCAGGAAGAGGTGGGCGAAGCCGCGGGAAACCTTAACCGGAATGGTCCGATGGGCCGCGGGTGTTCGAGTTCCGGGAGCGCGACGGGCTTGCTCGCATCGGTACGATGGAGACGCGTCACGGGAGAGTTACGACGCCCGCCCTGCTGCCGGTCGTGAACCCGAACCGACCCATCATCCCTCCGACAGACCTTGCGAACCGATTCCATGCGGAGATCCTGATCACGAACGCGTACATCTTGGGGAGAGGGCCACACCGGGACTCCGTCCTTCGACAGGGCGTCCACGAGTTCCTTGGATTCTCGGGTGCGGTCATGACGGATTCAGGCGCGTTCCAATCCCATGTGTACGGGGACGTGAATGTGACGAACGCCGAGGTGATCGACTTCCAGAAGCGGATCGGCGCAGACCTCGGCACGATGCTCGATGTGTTTTCCGAGCCATCACACGACCGCGCTCGAGCTACAAAGGACGTCGACGAAACGATTCGTCGCGCGCGAGAGGCGGACTCCCTCCGCGAGGATATGGCGCTCGTCGGAGCGGTCCAGGGAGGACTTCACACCGACCTCCGCGAACGATGCGCGCAGGAGGTCTCCACACTCGGGGTCTCCGTCTGCGCCATCGGCGGCGTCGTTCCCTTGCTTGAGTCCTATCGCTTCCAAGACCTCGTTCGTGTCATCATCGCGTCGAAGAAAGGCTTGGATCCGTCGAAGCCCGTCCATCTCTTCGGGGCGGGCCACCCGCTCGTGTTCCCACTCGCCGCCCTCCTCGGATGCGATCTGTTCGATTCCGCGTCGTATGCGAAGTACGCACGGGACGGCCGGATGCTGTTCTCCGATGGCACTCGACACGCGGCGGAGCTCCGGGAGAGCGGTTGCCCGTGTCCGGTATGCAGCGACCATCCGATGAAAGACATTTCCCAGAACGAAACCCTCCTCGCGGAGCACAACCTCCACGTCTGCTTCGCCGCAATCCGCGAGGTGCGTCGCGCGATCGCGCACGGGGATTTGTGGGAGCTGGTCGAACGTCGCGCCCGGGCCCATCCGGCCCTTCTGGTCTCTCTGCGAGAACTTCGGCTTCACAACGAATTCCTCGAGGAGTTCGAACCGGTCGACCGGCGTGGTGCTCTGTACTACGTGGGCCCGGAGACCGCACATCGCCCGATCTTGCACCGGTTCCGGCACAGGCTCTTGGAGCGATATCAGTCGCCGCCAGCAAAGGGACTGCTCGTGCTCCCAGAGCATCGCCGACCGTTCATGGAGGGGTATGCCCCAGTGCTTGCCCGCGTCATGGCAAGCGCGGACGTCCACGCCGTCGTCAAGTCCATCTGGGGTCCCGTTCCGGTCGAGCTCGATCAAGTTTGGCCCATGGCGCAATCGGTGGTGCCCGATTCGCTGGAACTCGAGTCTCTTGAGGCCGCCGACGTCTTCTTCCGTGAATGGGCCGCGGGCGCCGGCTATCCGTTCGGACTCTTGTGGGAGGGCGATTCCAGCCTCGAGGAACTTCGCGCCCGGGCCCCCGGGAACCGGACGGTCGACTGGAACGCTTCGCGGGTCCGAGCGACCGCGGACTATCAGTTCGGTCGAGGCGCGGCCGAGGCGCTGCTTCGCGGAACTATCTCCTATGTAATATCGAAGAACACAGGAAAAGTCCGTAACGTCGTGGTGGATGGAGACCACGTCCTCTCCCTGCGGGCCGAGGATGGGCTGTTCACCCTGAAAGCAGCGGGGGCTCAACGCCTGCATGGAGCGTTCCAAGCGCCCCGTCTTCGCGTCGTCATCGAATCGGACGCGGTCCCCTTCGTTCGGGAAGGAAAGAACGTCTTCGCGAAGTTCGTTCGGGAGGCGGATCCGGAACTCCGACCCGGGGACGAGTCACTCGTGGTCTCGCCCGACGACGAACTGTGCGCGGTCGCCCAATCGTCGATGAATCGGCGGGAGATGCTCGCGTTCAAGCGCGGCGTCGCCGCGCACGTTCGCGAGGGCGTGCCTCCTTTGCCGTCCGCTCTGCCACACTGATGCACGCCAGGTAGTCGTCCAGCGTATGGAGGAGGCTCATCGGTCCGTCCGCGGTCGCCTCAGCGATGAGGTTCCTTCCGCGGCGAGTCGTTCGGATGTACCGGTCATCATCAATCGCGACCGCGGCGGCGACTGCGAGGGCTGATTCGATGTCGTCGAATCCCAGGGTGAGGCGCACCGCGGACTTCATGAGGATAGCCCCGGGCAGATTCGAACTGCCGTCGCGGGTTCCAAAGACCCGAATGCTTGACCACTACACCACGGGGCTGCGGCGCACGGATTTCCCCTGATGTATAAAGCCCATTGTGTCGGAGAGATCCGTGCTGCCGAACGGTGAAGGGGTCGAGTTGGCGGAAGCCGTCCGCCTCCGCTTTTACGAAGGCGACGACAACTGGGAACACTCGGTCGGGATGTTCAGGAGGGTGCCACGGAGGTCGGTCGCGTGGCCCTCCTCGATCCGAACGTGGGCGAAGACTCCGAGCGGCAGGGGTCCCGGGAGGACGACCTGCCTGTATTCGGGAGTACGGGCCAAGATCGTCGTCTCCTTGCCCAGTTCCGTGAGAAGGACCTCGACCTCCTCGCCGACGAAGGCCTCGTGAATCTTCTGCGCGATCTCGAACCGCATTCGTGTGAGCCGGCGCGACCGTTCCTTCACGCGCCATCCGACGATCGGGTCCGGCATTCGGGCCGCGGGCGTGCCGGTGCGCGGCGAGAAACGGGTGACGTTTACGATGTCGGGGCGAATCCGTCCGATGAGATCCATCGTTCTTCCAAACTGCTCCTCATCCTCTCCGGGGAAACCCACGATCACGTCGGTCGAAAGCGTGATGCGAGGATACGCCCGACGAAACATGTGGACGATTTCCTCGAACTGCGCGACGCTGTATTCTCGCCGCATGGCCTCAAGGATGGCATCGTCTCCACTTTGGACGGGCAGATGAAGAAATTTGAAGATCTTGTCCGAGTGGTAGGCTTCCACGAGTTCGTCCATGATCGGGTAAACGGTCAAGGGGTCCGCCATGCCCACCCGGACCCGAAAATCTCCGGAAAGTGCGTCGACGGCCCGTAGCAGAATCGCGAGGTTCGTCCCCGCGTCGAGCCCGTACGCCGCCGTGTCCTGGCCGGTGAGTTTGATTTCCTTTCTTCCATGGCCCACATTTCGACGAACTTGGTCGACAACCAACTCGATCGGATACGAAGAAACTCGCCCGCGGGCGACCCGCGTGATGCAGTACGTGCATCGACCGACACATCCCTGTTCGATCGGTACGATCGCATCGTGCCACCCGAACGATTGCGATTCGATGTCCGCGGACCGGTCGCCGCACACCGTCCCGGCGTCGAGGAGCTCCACGATTTGTGGCCATTTCCGCGGGGGAAGGAGCTTGGCCCTCGGGACTGTTTCCAGGACTCGTTGCCGCTGGGCCGCCGCCATGCAGCCCGCGACGATGAGGGGTTTCCCGTACGCCGCCAACTCGGTCATGCGGCGGATCATCTTCCGCTCCGTCGTTTCGATGACGGTGCACGTGACCAGGACATGGGCGTCGGCGTCGTGTTCGGAGGTGACGACGCCGTGACCTTGGCCGACCAACGCCTCCTGCATGAGGCGCGCCTCTCCGTAATTTTGCGTGCAACCATGCGCCTCGACGAAGACCTTCACGATCCGCCGATGGATGTGCCGGTATTTTCGGGTTGTGAGGTCCTGGGCGCAACTCTTATGTCCGAATCTGCGTTCGAGACGACCATGGAGCCCGGGCCCGAGCACCCAGTACCGCCGTCAGCGACTCCGCCACGGGAGACGAGGCCGGTCTTTCCGCGGTCTGCCCGGCGGGGACCCGAGCACGAGCTGAAGGATCGCGCGAAAGCAGCCAAGCTCCGACACCGGGCCGCGAAGGCGCGGTTGAAGGCAAACCACCTCGAGGAGCGCTGTCGGCACCTCCGGTCGAAGGCAGACCAGATGGAACGCCGGGCGGACGATCTGGACGGGGTGAGCCGGCCCGGGGTCAGCGCACCCCTCAACGAGTGAGCTTCGTGCGCGACGGCGTCGGCACGTCCAGATTCGGGGCGAGCGCATAACCGCGCTCCGCGATTTCATTCACGTATTGCGTCTCGAGATACCACGACAGGACGGCGCTGTCCGTCTTCGTAAGCTTGCACATGGGTCCCATCCCACAGCGCGATGAGGCCTTCGCCGGGATAAGCGTTTGTCAACGACGCAGAGAAGGTTCATGCCCGCGAACCGCGCTCCGTCGCACGGTGATCGATTGCCTCCGGGAATCGTATACGACGAGATTGACAGGTACATGGATGACCTCGCGAACCGCGGCGATGCCGCGCTGATGGCGGTCGAGAAGCAGGGCATGAAGGACGACTGGCCGATCGTCGGCGCGGCCGAGGGGAGTTTCCTCCATATCCTTGCGCGGTCGGTTCGGGCCAAGCGAATCTTGGAACTCGGTACCGCGATCGGATACTCGGGGACCTGGCTGGCCCGCGCCCTCGCCGACGGGGGAGAACTCGTGACGGTTGAGCACGATGCCGAGACCGCGGCTCTCGCTCAGAAAAATTTCGAGAAGACGGGCGTTACGCCGAAGGTGCGAATCTTGGTGGGGTCCGCAGATCGAATCCTTCGCGACCTCAAAGGCCCATTCGATTTCATCTTCAACGACATCGACAAGGCCGGCTATCCCGCGGTCCTCGAGCCGTGTATCGAGCGGCTCCGAATCGGTGGGCTCTTGGTCACGGACAACGTCTTGTGGAATGGGGACGTGGCCCGGAAGGTCCAGTCCGCAGAGACAACGGCGATCCGAACCTACAACGAGCGCTTGGCGAAGGACCCGCGGATGATTGCGACGATCGTGCCGCTCCGCGATGGTGTGTCGATCGCGGCAAAAGTTCGAGACTGAGATCTCGGATCGATCTGGCCGATTGAGACACGGGTTCGCGAGTGGCTTCCCGTGAGCATTTAATATGGCCCACAGGCATGGTTGGGAGGAATGGCCAAGAGGCGGAGGCGCGAGCACGTGTTCGTCGAGACGGACGGGCAGGTCTTCCTGGTCCGGGACCGCGGTAAATATCGCTTTCCCCGAGGGGAAGAGAGCCTCCCATTCCGCACGGATCCGAACGGCGTCATGGACTTCGGTGAGGACCGTGTCGTGAAGCGCACGCCGCGGCTCGACCACCATCCCGAAGAGTGGATGGGACGGGATTCCGTGTTCGAACGGACCGACGTCGACCCGCTCGTGAAACGCGCGATCTACACGACGATGATCCGTTGCGTCTCCGAAGTCATCCTCTCGAAAGGACCGCGGGTGTTGATGGTCAAGGCCGTGCGCGGATATTCGAAAGGGCATTGGAACATCCCCGGTGGTTTCATGGATTATGGAGAGGGGCCCGAGGCAGGGGTCGAACGGGAGGCGAAGGAGGAGATCGGGACCCAAGTCGTGCTCGACGGTCTCCTGAACGTCTACGTGTCCGGATTTCCGGGAAAGCCGGCGTACACGTTGGGCTTCGTGTACAAAGGTCATCTCAAGTCGGACCGTTTTCGACTCAAGGCGGACGAGATCGAGGAGGCGGCTTGGTTCACAGTGGACAAGGGACTGACCCTGACCCGCAACCCATTCGCGAAGTGGGGACTCGTGGATTTCTTCTTGCAATCTCCGGTGGCCCGGCGAGCGTTGCACGTGAAGCGCCACGGGTTGTCGGAAAGGACGAAACCGGCCGACGTGCCGACCGTGTTGCTGGACCGTGACGGCGTGATCAATCGCGGACGCCCCGGATACGTCCGCACCCCGGAGCAGTTCGAGTTTCTGCCCAGTGCGATTGCGGGCATGCGATTGTTCCAGGAGCATGGTTGGCGCCTCGTGATTGTGACGAATCAAGATGCGTCCGGGTGGAAGTTGGTGCCCGAACGCCAACTCAGGCGAATCCACGACCGCATGCTTGCTTCCCTTCGAACGGAAGGCATCCGGATTTCCGAGATCTACTATTGTCCGCATCACGTGCTCTCGGAGTGCGCGTGCCGTAAGCCGCGTCCCGGAATGCTCCTCGCCGCCGCGCGCGATCTCGGCGTGCGGCCGAGGAACGCGTGGATGGTCGGCGACAAGCCGCTCGATGTGCAGACCGGCCGCGCCTTCGGATGCCACACCGCCTGGGTCGGTCCCCCATCCTGGCGGAAGCGATTCGAGGCGGACGTGCATCCCTGGTCGCCGGACGTCATCGCGGACGATCTTCGAAAGGCTGCCGTGGCCATTCTGAAACGCACGGGCTAAGAGAACCTCGGGCTCGTTCGAACGGGTCGCGTCGCCCGAGAGAGGGAGTAAGGTATTAGCCTCGTGGGACCTTGACACGCACACGGGCGAGGCCCATGGTCCAGGAGTACGGACTGTTCATCGACGGGAAATGGAGGAAGTCCGAGGGCAAGCGGTTCGAGACTCGGAACCCAGCGACCGGCGAAGTCCTCGCCACGTTCCCGCTCGCGACGAAGGACGAATTGGGTGGGGCGGCTCATGCCGCGAAGGGGGCCTTCGAAAAATGGCGGAAGACCACGGCCCCACGGCGCGGTGAGATTCTCCTCGAAGCGGCCCGGATCTTTCGACGGAAGAAAGAGGAACTGGGGCGAGTCGTCACGACGGAAATGGGAAAGGTAATCGCCGAAGGCCGTGGCGACGTCCAGGAAGTGATCGACTTCTATGAGTACGCCGCGGGCGAGGGCCGCCGGATGTTCGGCGAGACGGTCCCGTCCGAGTTGCCGAACAAGATGTGCCTGACCGTCCGGATGCCGGTCGGCCCGGTCGGCCTGATCACGCCATGGAACTTCCCGATGGCGATTCCCGCGTGGAAGAGCGGGGCCGCGTTGATCGCGGGATGTCCCTTCGTCCTCAAGCCGTCGAGCCTCACCCCACTCTGTGCGGCGAAGCTCGTCGAGGTGCTCGACGAAGCGGGATTTCCGCCAGGTGTGGTGAACCTGCTAACTGGGAGCGGCTCCGTCGTTGGGGACGGGCTCGTGGCCCATCCCGACCTTCGGGTCATCTCCTTCACGGGCGGTGTCGACACCGGTCGGCACGTGTACGAGACCGCGGCGAAGAAGATGATCAAAGTCGGACTGGAGTTGGGAGGCAAGAATCCGATCATCGCGATGGACGACGCGAACCTCGAGCTCCTTATGGACGGTGTGATGTTCGGCGCCTTTGGAACGGCGGGACAACGGTGCACCGCGTCCTCGCGTCTCATCGTCCATCAGAAAATCTACGATCAGGTAGTGGACGATCTCGCGAAACGGGCTGAGAAACTACGGGTCGGGAATCCGATCGATGAAAAGACGGACATGGGTCCCGTGGCCTCCGCGGACCAGGAGAAGAAGGTCCTCGAATACATCGAGATTGGCCGGAAGGAGGGCGACACGCTGATCACGGGCGGGAAAAAGCTCGCCGGAGGCGTATACGACAAAGGGTTCTTCATCGCCCCGACCGTCTTTGCCGTCGACCGCCGGAAGCGCCTCGCGCTGGAGGAGATCTTCGGGCCCGTCCTCAGCGTCCTGAAAGCGAAGGATTTCGACGACGCCGTCGCGATTGCAAATTCGGTCAAGTACGGCCTCAGCTCATCGATTTACACGAATGACCTGCGGTGGGCGTTCCGCGCAATGCAGGAGCTTGAGGCGGGCATCACCTACGTCAATGCCCCGACCATCGGGGCGGAGGTGCAATTGCCGTTCGGCGGTGTGAAGGAGACCGGACCCACCGATACCCGGGAGGCAGGGACGACGGCTCTCGACGAGTTCACCTATTGGAAGACGATCTACGTGGACTATTCCGGGCGGCTCCAACGAGCCCAGATTGATACCGCGAAGCTCACCGGCGGATGACCGTCAGGCTCCCCCTGAATCCGGGTGAGGCCCCAACCAGAACTCGTATTCGCGGAACACCCGGCAAGCCTGGACCCAATAATGGTCGTAGAACTCCTCACGCCCACGTTCCTGCGTCGTTCGATGCTCCGCTTGCGTCCGCCATGCCTCAAGCGCCTTCTCCGTCTTGAACCGGACGATATCAATCTCGTCGCCGTCCTCCCCCATGTACCCTTTGATCGAGATGAAACCGGGGATGGTTTCGACGAGCTCGTGCATCCGGCGTGACGTCTTTGCGTACTCTTCCTTGTCAGCGCCCGCGCGCAGGTGAGTCTTGAACAACACCACGATTTCCGAGGGATTCTTCACTCGTCGATCGGTCAGCCGCCACCGCCCCCGAGCAGATCCTTGCTCGGGGTCGTGAGGTGCCTGGGGTCCAATACCTTTTCCGCTTCCTCCGCCGACAGAATGCCCTTCTCGATCACGAGTTGTTTCACCGTCTTCCCGGTCCGGCCCGACTCCTTCGCGATTTCCGCGGCCTTCTCGTACCCGATCAGGAGATTCAGGGTCGTGGCAATGGCGGGGCTCGATTCCGCGTACCGCTGCAGGACGTCGATGTTCGCGCTGATCCCTTCGATGCATCGATGCGCGAATACCCGAGACACGTTCGCGAGCAGCTCGATGTTCTGCGAGAGGCGCTGCGACATCACCGTCATCATCGTGCACAGGTCGAGGTTGGAATGGGAGTTTGCCACCGCGATCGCGACATCGTTGCCGATCACCGTGACGCCCACCTGCATGACCGCCTCGGGGATGACCGGATTCACCTTCCCCGGCATGATCGACGAACCGGGCTGGACCGGAGGAAGATTGAGCTCCCTCAGGCCCGTGTGAGGCCCCGAGCCCAGCCACCGGAGGTCGTTCGCGATCTTGATCATTGACACGGCGACGGTCCGAATCGCCCCGCTCGCTTCGACGAGGGCGTCCTGGGACGCCTGCGCCTCGAAGTGGTTCTCCGCGACACGGAACTTCGTGTTCGTGGCCGCGCTGATCTTTTCGACGACGCGCCCAGGGAACTCCGGGTGCGCGTTGATCCCGGTTCCAACGGCGGTCCCTCCGATCGCCAGCTCCGCAAGTGCCGCCCGGCAGGAGGAGACACGCCGGATCCCGTGGTCAATCTGGGACTGGTACCCGGAGAACTCCTGACCGAGTCGAATCGGGGTCGCGTCCATCAAGTGGGTGCGTCCCGACTTCACGATCGGATCGAACTCCTTCGCCTTCTTCGCCAAACTATCCTCGAGTTCGCGGAGAGCGGGGAGGAGGTTGTGGTCGATCTCCATCAGCGCCGCGACGTGAATCGCGGTCGGAATCACATCGTTCGAGGACTGGCCCATGTTCACGTGGTCGTTCGGATGGACGGGCCCTTTTTCACCGAGCGGGTGACCGAGGATCTCATTCGCGCGGTTCGCGATCACCTCGTTCGCGTTCATGTTCGTCGACGTGCCGCTCCCGGTCTGGAAGACGTCGAGCGGGAACTGGGCATCCAGCTTGCCGTCCATGACCTCCTGGCACGCCTGGACGATCGCCTTCCCGATTTTCGAGTCGAGCAGACCGAGCTCCATGTTCGTCTGGGCCGCGGCCATCTTGATCAGGCCGAGCGCGTAGATGAAGCGCCGCCCGAAGCGGATCCCACTGATCGGGAAGTTTTCGATGGCTCGTTGCGTCTGGGCGCCCCAGTAGGCCTCCTTCGGAACCTTCAGTTCTCCCAGGAAGTCCTTTTCGATGCGGTAGTCGGTCATAGGATGTGCGTTCGGACGACAGAACAAGAGGAACATTAAGCTTGTCAATGATGCGTACGTACCTCGATGGAGGCTTGGAGCGGTACGGTCCAAAGCCGGGCCAGGGTCGTGGCTTCGACACGCCCAAAGCCCTTCGACGGCCCCACGAGGTCGTCACCGGGCATTAGGACGTGTCTCGTCCCGACGGTCTCCCTCCTCTCCCTATCCAAACGGTTACCCGTAAGTTGTCACTGAGCACGGTGACAAGGTATAATATAAACGCGTTATATTTAGGCGACCTGAAGACCCACCGCGGGCAAGGGAAGTAGCCCATGCCAACCACGACGCCGGCGGATCCGGTGGTCGAAGAAGACCGGGTCTGTCCCGAGTGCAGCAGCGAGCACCTCGTGCGCGACTATGCGCGCGGAGAGCTAGTCTGCGATTCCTGTGGCCTTGTGATCAGCGAGAGTGCGATCGACGAAGGGCCCGAATGGGCTGCCTATTCGGTCGAAGAGAACGACCGGCTCGCCCGGACCGGCGCCCCTCGAAGCTCCGTCGCGGGCGCGTCCGGCCTTACTACGGTCATCCCCCTTGCGAACCGAGACGCCCGCGGGAACACAATTCCTCTCCGGGAACGGGAGAAATTCTACCGCATGCGGAAGCTCCAGCGGCATTCGGGCCATTCTCGTCCCGGCGAGCGGAGCCTTCCCGAGACGATCCGATCCTTGGATCGCGTGGCCTCCCTGATGGGCCTGCCGCGGCCCGTCAAGGACGAAGCCGGTTTCATCTGCAAGAAGGCGCTCGAAAAAGGCCTCGTGCGGGGGCGCTCCATCGAGGCGATCGTGGCTGCCGCGGTGTATGCCGCATGCCGGATCGATGGGGTGCCTCGGACTCTCGATGAGCTGCAGCAGGTGACCGGCGTCCGGAAGAAGACAATCGGAAAGGCGTATGGTGCGCTGCTCCGCACCCTCACGCTGCGCGTCCCCCCATCCCGGCCGTCTGATTACGTGAGCCGCTTCTGTTCTCGACTCGGTTTGAGCATCGCGGTGGAGGCGGAATCACAGAAGATTCTGAAGGAGCTGGAGAAGATCGACAACTCGATGTCGCTCTCGCCGTCGGGCACCGCCGCGGCCGCCATCTATTTGGCCTCCTTGGCGTCCGGGGAACGCCGTCCGCAAAAGGCGATCGCGAAAATTGCGGGCGTGAGCGAGGTGACGTTGCGCAACCGCTTCCAGTTCATGGAAGGGTTCATGCAACAGCTCACTCTGCCACGCGGTCGCGCGCCGAAGGTTGGCACGGGGAACCAACTCTCTCCCTAGTTCGTCGACGTCCGATTCGCGTTCGACAGAACCGGGAGGAAAGGTTTGATAAGGTGCGCTTGCGTCCCATTTGTGTGGTCGAATCCAGGGGCGGAATCCGTTGGGAATTGCTAAATCCCCAAGAAGGCTCCCGCCTTTCGGCGTCCGCGTGAGGGACTCATGTCTCCCCCGATTCTAGTCAACGATCTTTCGTGGCTCATTGGAGGTCCGCAAGGGAGCGGCGTGGATTCGTCCGCGAACGTCTTCGCGCGGGCGTGTGCCGCCGGCGGCCTGAACGTCTTCGGCAAGCGCGAGTTCTATTCAAACATCATGGGAGAGCATTCCTACTTTGCCCTCCGTGCCCACACGAATCTGGTACGGTCCCACATCGATGCGGTGAATGTCCTCGCGACATTCGAGGCGGAGACGTTGTTCCGCCATGCCCGGGCGGTCACGGATGACGGGGCCATCGTCTACGATCCGTCGTTGGCCAAGACTCGACTCTCGGATATCCCGACGATCGAGAAGCGGCTAGCCGCCGACCTCAAGACCTATCTCATTTCGCATGGCGTCGGCGAGACGCTGGACGACATGCTGGCCGCCTCCAAGCAACGGGGCGTCGCCCTCGTGCCCATTCCGTTCAAGGAGCTCCTGGAGCAAATCGCCGACGAGTTTCAGGTCGACCAGCTGAGCAAGATCTCGCGGGTCGTGAACATGCTCGCGGTCGGCGCGTCCTTCGGCTTGCTCGGGTTCGACTTCGCGATGATGCGGGGTTCCCTCGAGGAGGTCTTCCGGGCGAAGGCCAAGATCGT
Organism: Methanobacteriota archaeon; assembly: GCA_005878385.1. Lineage (GTDB taxonomy): Archaea > Thermoplasmatota > Thermoplasmata > RBG-16-68-12 > RBG-16-68-12 > RBG-16-68-12. The sequence goes on along the minus strand of VBMN01000073.1, from coordinate 29,000 downwards.
GAACATGAACGCCGCGGGTGCACAGAAAGCGTACGCGCTCGCGCGATCGCTCGTCCCGGACTTCCGGTATCGCCTTGAGAAGGTGGCTCAGAAGGAGCCTCGGTTGTTCCTCACGGGCAGCCAGGCGACCGCCTTGGGCAAGCTCTATGGAGGCATGCGGTTCCAGACATACTACCCGATTACCCCCGCCTCCGACGAGAGCGAGTTCCTCGAGGAGAACGAAATCCTCGACCTGAACGGCCATGGCCTGGTCCCGGAGACCGGTGGCAAGGAGAAGGGCGCTTCCATGTTGGTCGTGCAGACCGAGGACGAGATCGCCGCGGTCACGATGGCCACCGGGGCCGCCTTGACGGGAGCCCGGTCTGCCACCGCGACGTCGGGGCCCGGCTTCTCTCTGATGATGGAGGGGATCGGATGGGCCTCGATCAATGAGGTCCCCCTTGTGATCACGCTCTACCAGCGGGCCGGTCCTAGCACGGGCATGCCGACGCGGCACGAACAGGGCGACCTCCGGTTCGCATTGCACGCGGGGCACGGCGAAAGCCCGCGGATCGTCCTCGCGTCCGGCGACTTCGAGGAGTGCATCCGAGACGGGTTTCTCGCGTTCAATTATGCGGAGCGATACCAGATGCCCGTCATCCACTTGGTCGACAAGGCCCTCGCGAACAGCTATGCGACGATCGCGCCGCCGGACCTCTCCGATCTTCGGATCGAACGCGGTGCCCTCGCCCTCGCGAACAACGGCTACTCGAAGGAGGACCCGTACAAGCGGTTCGACCTCGGGAACGGACCTGTGTCCCCTCGTGCGTTGCTCGGACAGGAAGGAACGATTTTCTGGAACACCGGGGACGAGCACGATGAGATGGGGCACATCACGGAGGATCCCGGCCTGCGGAACGCCATGATGGAGAAGCGGTTCGCGAAGTTGGACCTGGCGGCTCGCGAGATCCCTGCCGATGTGAAGATGAACTACTTCGGCCCGAAGGACGCCGGCACCGTGATTGTCTCATGGGGTTCGACGAAGGGGGCCGTCCTCGACGCGCTGGACCGCCTGTGGGCGGAAGGTGCAAAGATTGGCTATCTCCACATGCGGCTGATCAACCCGTTCCCCGTCGACGGAGTTCGGAAGTTCTTGGCGAAGGCGAAGCGGCGCATCGGCCTCGAGATGAACTTCGGCGCCCAGTTGGCCGGCGTCGTTCGCGAACACACGGGGATCGAGATGACCCATTTCATCCTGAAATACAACGGTCGGCCGATGTCGAACACGGAGTTGTACGACGCCCTTCGTTCCGTGCTCGCTGGCAAGGCCGAGAAGAGGACGGTGCTGACCCGTGGCGCTTGAACAGGTGATGAAGCCGTCGGACTTTGCAACGGAAGTCCACAACGACTGGTGTCCGGGATGCGGGGACTTCGGCATCCTTCGGACGATCCAGATGGCCCTCGCCGAACTTCGGATGGAGCCGCACCGGGTGACGATCGTCTCGGGGATCGGCTGCTCCGCGAAGACGATCCACTACGTGAAGACATATGGGGTGCACACCTTGCACGGGCGGGCGCTTCCGTACGCGACCGGGGTGAAGCTCGCGAACCCGCAACTGAAGGTCCTGTGTCTCAGCGGGGACGGAGACGGTCTCGGAATCGGCGGCGGTCACTTCGTAAATGCGGGCCGACGGAACCTGGACATGTTGTACGTGATCCATGACAACGGCGTGTACGGCCTCACGAAGGGACAGGCGGCGCCGACCCTCAAGCTCGGCGTCCAGACGAAGTCCCTGGCGCACCCGAACATCAACGACGCGGTGAATCCGATTTGGCTCGCCCTAGCCGCGGGCGCGACCTGGGTCGGCCGTGGATATTCCTACGATATCAAGCACCTGGTCTCGCTCCTGAAGCAGGGAATCGAGCACAAGGGGTACGCCTTCCTCGATGTCCTGCAACCTTGCCCCACGTACAACGACATCAACACCAAGGAATGGTACGGCGGCGAAGATCGGAAGGAGACGAACAACGGCCGATCGCTTCCGCGGGTCTACAAGCTCGAGGACGAAGGCTACGATCCGGTCGTCCACGAACCGTCCCAGCTCGAGAAGAAGGCCACGCAGGCGCTGGAGAAGGCGCTCGAGTGGGGGGATCGCATCCCGATCGGCGTGTTCTTCAAGAGCGAACACGTCCCCACCTTCGAGGAACGGATCATGCAACGCGTCCCGACCTACATGGACAGCCCGCCGGCATTGCAGTCGATCGCGGGGCCGAACGGCGAGCCGCGGACGGATCTTACCCGACTCATCGAGCGGATGACGTTCAAGGGCGCGTGAGGGCCACTCGTTTTGTCGGTCGCGGCTCCTCGAGCACGTCGGCCGCCGGCTTCCCCATCTCCCAGATCCGCTCGGACATCTCCGACATTGCGTCCGCGATCGCGGGATCGTTTGTCCAGATCGCGATGTCATCGCCTCGGTAAGAAGAATCGTCGTCCGGGATGGGATGGCTCATGAGGAACTCCTTCCCATCCACGTTGTGCATGTAGACGGGCATGAGGAAGTCGATGTGACGGACCTCGGCGTGCTTCAGGAGCATTCGGACGTCGTCGCGGTTCTCGGGCGTGAAGCAAAAGGCGTATTTCAATCGCACTCCCTGCGTCGCCTTCTCGACGATGCTGGGCCGAAACGCCCCGAGAATCCGACCCGGACTCCTCGTCGTCCCGATCCCGATCACCTCCCGCGAGGCGATCGCGTACATCCGGAGCAAGCGCTCCCGGACATTCTTCCGCCCGTAGATGGCCTCGAACCGACCGACGGACTCCGGCTCCCGTTGGGCGTTGATGGCGAACTCCCGCGCGAAGGAGTCGAGGCCTGCGTCGATCTGCTTCGCTCGCGATCGGAGGTCCTCGCCGAGGGCCCGCAGGTAGGCGTCAAACGCGACCGGTTCGTACCGCAGCGGGGTCTCCGGTAGGATCTGCACGAGCCCTTTCTGGTGGAGCTGTTGCATCGTTCCATAGATCCGGGTTCGAGGGACTTTCGACAGGGGCGAAATCTGGCTCGCGGTCGCCGCGCCGAGGTCGAGGAGCGTGAGATACACGCGGGCTTGGTACTCCGTCAACCCGTGGTCCATCAACTTTCGGACGCGCTCCTGGTTGATCGGCACGGAATCCTTCGAAGACGACGGCCGAGATAAACGTTGTTCCCCGTGCGACCGACCGCCGCTCCCGAAAATGAGAAACGCCTCCCATGGATTCGCTGGCCGACAGAATGGCATCCACGGATGAGGCGACACTCGGTCGTTCGCTCACCCTCGCGCTTGGAGCCGAAAAGGTCCGAACGGACGAGGGGAGTCGGCACGCCTATTCGACGGACGCGAGTCCGTGTGCCGTGGAACCGCGCGCGGTCGTATTCGCCGCGAGCGAGGCGGACGTCCTCGCCGTCCTGCGGGTATGTCGTGACCTCCGGATCCCTCTGACGCCACGTGCCTCAGGGACCTCCCTATCTGGCGCGGCCATCGGCCCTGGGGTCGTCCTGGACACGACGCGCTTCAACCGGATCATCGGATTCGACGCGACTAGGCAGTGCGTCACGGTCCAACCGGGGATCCTTCTTGCCGAATTGAATGCGTACCTAGCCGAACGAGGCGTTCGAATCGCTCCCGATCCCGGGAGTCAAGACCTGTGTCGAATCGGCGGGATGGTCGGACACAACGCCTCCGGATATCGGAGCGTGAAATACGGTCAAACGAGAGATCATGTCCTTTCCCTCCGAGTCGCCCTCCTCGATGGGACCGTGCTGACCGCTCGCGACCTGATGATCGACGGTCGGGAATGGAAGCAGGCCACGAAGCAGTCTCCGTGTCTGGAGCGCGTTCGCGCAGAGATTGAAGGGCATCGGGAGGCCATCCTCTCGAGCCGCCGTCCCATCCGGAAGCATTCCTGCGGCTACGACCTGGCGACGATCGCGGACTCGCTCTCCCGCGGGATCTTCCCGCTCGCGGGGCTCTTCGTCGGCAGCGAAGGGACACTTGGAATCGTGACGGAGGTCACCCTCCGCGTCCTCCCAATCCCTCCCCGGCGCGTCACCGTGCTCCTGTATCTCGATCGCTTCGGGGAACTCGGCTCGCTCGTCGCGGATCTCCTCGCCCTGAGCCCGAGCGCGATGGAGGCCATCGATGGCGCCTCCTTGGATCTGATTGGCCGCGAGGTTCACGGCGTGCCTGCGGGCGCGGAGGTCATGCTCCTCGTCGAATTCGACGAGGGCGATCTCGATGCCGTCGTCGCCACCGTGGTCGGGACGATCGCCTCTCGATACCGATTGAGTCGCACCGCCGACGTCGCCGAAGATGCACAGACTCAAGCGAGCCTTTGGAAGCTCCGCCGGTCTGTGTTCCCGACAATCATTCAGCGCCCCGGAGCCCGCAAGGCCTGGGGCTTCGTGGAGGATCCCATCGTGCCGCGCGACCGGGTTCCGGAATTCATCGAGTTCCTCGTGGGACTCACACAGAGGCATGCGACCGTCGCGGGGATCTACGGCCACATTGGCGATGGGAACACGCATTACCGACCCTTGTTCGATCCCACGGACCCGGCGGATTTTGAACGGATGCGCGCATTGCGGGAGGAATTCGACGATGCGGTCCTCGACCGCTTCCATGGCGCGCCGTCCGGCGAACATGGGATCGGTCGCCTACGAGCCGAGACCCTACCGCGAGTATGGGGACGAGAGGTGTACGAGGTGATGCGCGCGACCAAGAAGGCCTTCGACCCGCAGGGCCTCCTGAATCCCGGCGTCCTGTTTTCCGATGCGCCGTGGTGGGCCTCCTGGGGCGGGCTCGAGTCCCGAACGCCGATGTGAGTCGTAGGGGCCCAACCTTTAAGTCCGCCGGGGGGTACATTTCATCACGCGGAATCGGTCGGAAACCCGGAGGCGAAACGGTCGTGAACATTTGCGGACGAAGGGTTAAGAGCGACCCCGATATTCGAGTCGACCGGGAGCGACCCGCCGCGTACGGGACGGAGGTCCGGAGCTAATGATTCAGCGGGCAGAACAGTCGAACATCGTCGGCCTCCGTTCGAAGGATTTCGTGAAGTGGGTCGAAGAGAACATCGACGCGCCGATGAAGCGCGGCCCCGGTGGTGCCCTGCTCGACACGCTCAAGGGCGGCCTCGTCGGCGAGTTCTTCAACTGGGCGAAGCGAAACTCCACGTGGCCCTTGCACTTTGGCATCATGTGTTGCGCGATCGAGATGGCCGCGACCTCGGATCCGCGGTACGACGTGGAACGCTTCGGCGTGATCTATCGCTCGTCCCCGAGGCAATGCGATGTGCTCTTGCTGAACGGCCCGATTTCGTTGAAGCTGCGACCGGCCGTCCGTCGGCTGTACGAACAGATGGCCGAGCCGAAGTGGGTGATCGCGATGGGCGAGTGTACGATTTGCGGCGGCCCGTACTACGACTCCTACAGCATCGTGAAGGGCTCATACACGTTCGTTCCGACGGACATCTTCATCCCTGGATGCCCGGTCCGGCCGGAGGCGCTGATCGACGGGTTTCTGAAGCTGAGCGCGAAGATCAAGGCGGAGCGGGGCGGATGGGTCCGAACGAAAAAGGGCCGCCTCGTGAGCGCGCGCGAGGGCCAGCTGATGGACATGCAGAAGGGCGAGTACACGTATGAAGTCCCCCAAGTCCGAGGATGAGCCCCGCCGCCGCAAAGTCGGCACGATCGGCGGGACCGTCCGTCCCCTCATCGCGACGATCAAACAAGCCCTCGTCACGATGCCCGGCATCAACCGCCTTGTCCCCGGCGGCCGGAAGCCGGTTACCCATCTCTATCCGTACCAGAAGGTCGAGCTCCCTCTTGCATACCGTGGTCAGCACAGCATCGACTGGTTCAAGTGCATTGGGTGCGAGTTGTGCGCGAAGGTCTGCCCGAACGAATGCATCTACTTCGAGTTCTACGAGGTCGAACCCACGTCGGAGTTCCTTCATCCGAGCCGCGCGCAGCTGGACGAGATGAAGAAAGTGATCCGGCGGCCGGCGGTGGACATCGGACACTGTCTGTTCTGCGGGAACTGCATGGAGTACTGTCCCACGGACGCGTGGAACTTCACGCAGGAGTTCGAGCTCGCGGACTACGCACGGGAAGACCTATACTACCGCGCGGACGAGCTGCGCATGCCAAAGGAGAACTCGGACAAGGAGATCGTCCTGATCAACCGTATCGGGGAACATCCGATTCTGGAAGCGGACGTGTGCATCGGATGCAAGAAATGCGAGCGGGAATGTCCGACTCGTTGCATCGACATGCTCGACGGTCCGAACGACCGAAAGGGAAAGCCGATCGTGATCCCGGAGTTCGACTACACGAAGTGCATCGGCTGCCAACAATGCGTCGACGTCTGTCCCGTCGACTGTCTCCACATGGAGGAGATTGGCTACAAGGACCTCGATGGCTTTTACCACATTAACCTTCAAGGCGAAGTCAAGCTCCTCGAAGAGCAGGTCGAGAAGTGAGGCCGCGGGCGATTCATCTCAGTATTCCGATTGGAATTGCAAGGCTTTTATCCCACCCGAACATGCGTGACTGTCCGAGTCACTCGAGGAAGCTTGCATGGTGCAAACGACCGTCGTCGGAACGTATCCTCGGATCGGAGAGACCTTCGAAGAGCAGGCCCTCCGACGGGGAATCGCGCGCCTAGACCGAGGCGAAATCGGTGAGGCCGACCTCCAGGTCGTCGAGCGAGATACGGTTCGGGACGTCCTTCGTGAGCAGAATGAGATCGGCATCGACCTCGTCACGGATGGGCAGATCTCCTGGTACGACAGCCAGAGCCACTTCGCGGGGAAACTCACGTCCATCGAGATCAACGGGCTTGTGCGGTACTTCGACACGAACACGTACTATCGACAACCGGTCGTCAGCGGAGCGGTTGGGTGGAAGGAGCCCGTATTCGTGGACGAATGGAAGTTCGCTCAATCGAACTCCAAGGCTCCCGTGAAGGCGGTCCTGACTGGGCCCGTGACTCTCGCCTCTCTGGCGCTGGACAAACACTATCGGTCCAAGAAGACGCTCGCTCTCGATCTCGCAACGGCAATCGGGGAAGAAGTGGGAACGCTCGTCCAGGCAGGTGCGTCTCACGTCCAGATCGATGAGCCGATCCTCACCCGCCATCCGAACGACCTATCTCTCGTCTCGGAAAGCCTCGAACGGATCCGATCTCACAAGTCCAGCGCGACCCTGACCCTGTTCACATTCTTCGGCGATGTCGCCACGATCTACAAAGATCTCGCCGAAGTGCCCGCGGACATCCTTGGCCTTGATCTGGTGCAAGGATCGGCCACGTGGACTCCCCTCGCGAAGCACGGCTCGACGAAGCCCCTAGTCCTCGGCTTGGTTGACGCGCGGAATACGAAAGAGGAGGATCCTGCCGCGATTGCGAAGAAGGCTTTGGATCTGAAGTCAGCAATCGACCTGAAGTCCTCCTACTTGTCCCCTTCGAACGGCCTCGAATTCCTTCCCCGGGACCGGGCCCGAAAGAAACTTCGGATCCTCCGCGCCGCCGCGAAGAAAGTGGGGGTGGGTGCCTGAGCGCCCTCCTAACGACCAGCGTCGGGTCCTTTCCAAAACCGGAATACCTGACGCGCGCGCGGACGAAGGCTTCGAAGGGAGGGCTTTCCTCGGATGGTTTGCGGACCCTCGAGGAAAAGGCGACCTCCGAGTGGATCCGGTTCCAAGAAGAAATCGGGATCGACATCCTCGTCGACGGCGAGCAATACCGTGGTGACATGGCGACGTACTTCGCGGAAAACCTCGAGGGAACCGAAATCTCCGGGCTCGTACGGTCTTATGGGAACCGATACTACAAGAAGCCGATCATCGTCGACGAGCTGAAGCGACGTGGCCCCATCAGCGTGGATTGGTTTACCTTCGCCCAGGCCCAGACGGAACGACCGGTGAAGGGGATGATCACCGGGCCGTACACGATGATGGACTGGTCGTTCGACGAATACTACGGTTCGCGGGCGGATGCCTGTCTCGCCTTCGCAAAACTGCTCCACGAGGAGGCGGTCGCCCTCGAGGCCGCGGGGGCCAAGGTCGTCCAAGTCGACGAGCCCGCCCTCTCCACCCGTTTCGATGAGTTGCCGCTCCTCGTGAAGGCCGTGGGCATCGTGACGAAGGGGCTCACGGCGAAGACGGTCTTGCACACCTGCTACGGTAACTACAACGAGATTTTCGACTACTTCAACCAGCTTCCCGTGGACCAGCTCGATCTCGAGATGTCGAATTCCGGGCTCGACCTGCTGGAACGTTTCAAGCGGGAGCCGCTCAAAAAGGAGATTGCCTTCGGCGTCGTGGACGTCCACAGCCATGTGATCGAACCGGAATCCTTGATCCGAGAGCGGATCGAGAAAGCCCTCACGATCTTCTCGCCCGCGAAGCTCTACATCGACCCGGACTGCGGCCTCAAGACGCGTAGCGTCGAGGAGGCGCAGGGCAAGTTGCGGAACATGGTCGCGGCGGCACGTGCCGTCCGTAAGGCTCGAGGACTCACCTAGGACAAAGGTAAAGTCCCTCGGCGGCAATGGATGTCTGGAGGTCAGAAATATGGGCGGCCCGGCGGACGTTCGACTGCACTCGGACGCGAACTTGCGTCTCTTCACGGAAGAGGAGGCGAACGCGCTCATCCCCCAGTTGGAAGAGATCTTCCTCCTCCTCGATCCAAAGCTCGCCCGGTTGCGGGAACTCAAGGATCTCGTCGAGGATTCCGAGGCGTACTACGGCGAGGGTCTGACCGGTGCGCCTGCGACGGACCGCGAGTCGTACGCGGACCTGCTGCAGGCCCAGGCAGACCTCGATCGTTCGGTCCAAGCTGACATCGACGCGGTGCTCGCCCTCGGCTGCGAGGTGAAGGACCTCCATCGCGGACTCGTCGACTTCCCCGCGCGGATCGGCAACGAGGTCGTCTACCTGTGTTGGCAGCGGGGCGAGGACCGGATTGCATGGTGGCACACCCTCGGGAGCGGGTTCGCGGGCCGAAAGGCCCTCCCCACCCAATCGGAACGTTAATATCCCGCGGGCCACGTGGGATTAATTGAGGTACCGCCCATGGCCACGAAGGAAGAAGTGATCGGCATCCTGAGGAAATGCTACGACCCCGAGATTCCGATCAACATCTACGATCTCGGCCTGGTCTACAACATCGACCTCAAGCCGGACGAGGGCAAGGTCGACGTCCGCATGACGCTGACGGCCCCCGGATGCCCCGCCTCGGCATATATCCACCAAGACGTGAAGCGAAAGCTCGAGCAACTCCAGGGCGTCAAGGAAGCGGTCGTGAACATCGTCTGGGACCCGCCGTGGACGCCCGAGATGATGTCCGAAACCGCGAAGAAGCAGTTCGGCTGGGGCATCTGATCTGTCCGGCGCCGACCGCAGCGGCACAAGTGGCAAATCTTGATATCCTCTCGGCCGCATCCAGAAATCGATTGGATTCTGGGTGGCCGGGTGCCTTGACCTCGAAGGTTGGAAGGGAGTCGGACGCCCTCGCGCGAGCGATCGGAGCCGTCGTGGAGGGCCTCACCTTCTACGATCTTGCGAACGCCGCCGTGGCGGAAATGCGCGTGAAGGTGGCCTTCGAGGACATGGGCCGTCGGAAGAAGGCCCAGCTCGCGAAGCTCGAGGCGATTGCGGGATCGAACGCGACGCACGCTGCCGTGATGCCCGGTATTTATCCGCTTGATGCCGTCGCCAAGGTCGAGTGCTACGTGTGCGGATTTGTCGCCGAGACGAAAGCGATGCCGAGCGCGTGTCCCAGTTGCGGCGCCGCGCGTTATGCCTTCGAGAAGGAGATCGCCCTGACGAAGGCCTGGGAGATCGCCTCGGAAACCGGCCGCCAATCCGCCGTCCTGTTCCGCGCGTCGGCCGGCAACGTCGCGGGACCCGCCCGCACCCTCCTCGAGGAGCTCGCGAGCGAGGACGAGGGCCAAGCCCTCCAGGCCGACCGCCAGCTCGCGGAGCTCCGCACCTGATCGGGAAGGTGGGATTGAGTGCCTCGCCTCACAAAGATGCCCTCCATTCAGGAAGATATCCACGCCTGTACGATGTGCGGCTACTGCGTGCCCGTGTGCCCCGCGTACCAGGAGGCAGGCTGGGAAGGCGCGTCGCCCCGCGGTCGGGTGTTCGCACTTCGACAGTACGAGATGCGCGGGCCCCTAGACCTGCTGCTCCGCCGCCATGTGAAACCCGGCGAAGAGTTCGCGCGGAACTCGTGGGAGTGCACAGGCTGCGGGGCCTGCGAGGAGATCTGTCCCGTCGACATCCCGTTCGACCGCCTCTGGGATGACGTGAAGGCGTGGATGGTCTCCTCCGGCTACGAGAGGCCGGAGCTCCAACCCTATCTCGAGAACGTGCGAGAGACCCACAACCTGTACGGGGAGCCTTCGGACCAACGGACTTCATGGCTACCCCCGGAGACGGTGCAGTCGCCGAATCCGGAGGTCCTGTACTGGGTCGGGTGCGCCGCGAGTTATAAGAAGCAGCAGATCGCGCGCGCCATGGTGAAGATCCTGAACGCCGCGAAGGTCCCCTACCGGATCCTCGGGGCCGAGGAATGGTGCACGGGTGCGCCCCTCGCTCGGATGGGATACCAGGAAGTCACGAAGAAAGAGCTGATGCCCCACAACATTCAGGCGGTCGAGGAGACCGGGGCGAAGGTCCTCGTGACGGCCTGCGCGGAGTGCTATCGGGCCTTTGCGCTCGACTACAAACGGTGGGGAGGGAACCCGCCGTTCAGCGTGTTCCACATATCCCACTACGTGGAGAAGCTGATTCGTGAAAAGCGGATCGCGTTCACGAAACCGCTCCCGCAGAAGGTCGCGTTCCACGACGCGTGCCACATGTCCCGGGTTTCAAAGGTCTTCGAACCGCCCCGGCAGGCGTTGAAGTTCATTCGGGACCTCAAGGTCCTTGAGATCCTCCCGCACCACGAAGATGCCCTGTGTTCGGGTGCCGGCGGAGGCTTCCCCGCGGTGTTTCCGGAGCAGGCCGCCGGAGTGGCCCAGAGACGTCTCGACGCCGCGGAAGACACCGGCGCCCCGAGCCTCGTGACGACGTGCCCCCACGCGGAACTGCACTTCGAAGACGTGGCGTCGAAGAGGAACATGTCGCTGAGCATCGTCGATCTCGCGGAGATGCTCGCGAACGCGTTGTGACGGGTTGGATTCAAATCGTAAAACTCAGACCGCACGAACAGGAGTGTTTCGCGTTCGGGTTCGTGATCTTGAACTGACCGCCGAACAGGTCCTCCTCCCATTCCAGCTTGGAGCCCTTCAGATAGGTCATGCTCTTCGGATCGACGAACACGCGGACGTTTTGGGCTGCCACGACCAGATCGTTCGTACGCGGTGCGTCGGCGAGGTCCATCCGATACTGCATGCCGCTACATCCGCCCGCGATGATCCGAAGCCGCAGGGACGCGTCCGGCCGGCTCTCCTTCTGCTGCAAGACGCGAATCCGGTGGACCGCGCTGTCAGTGACGACAAGCGGCAATTCCTCCGAAGCCATCATTGCGATCGCGTCTCCAAGTCGTTTGAAAGCGGGCCCGCGACTTAAGTCTTCCGCCGCGAGTGTCGTCCGCGAATCATCCACCGAGTTGTTCGACTCACTCACGACCAAAGATATATATAACGACGTTATAGTGTCTCATTCCCTCCCCATAAAAGGAGGTGTGTGGCATGGTCTCGAAGAGCGTACTCCAAGAGCAGATGGCGAAGCAGGAGTACAAATACGGTTTCGTCGCCGACTTCGATGAGGACACGATTCCGAAGGGGCTCAGCGAGGACGTCGTCCGGCTCATCTCTCACAAAAAGAAGGAGCCGGAATGGATGACCGAGTGGAGGCTCCGGGCCTATCGCCACTGGCTCACGATGAAGGAGCCCACGTGGTCCAACGTCCGCTATCCCCCGATCAACTACCAGGACATCATCTACTACGCCGCTCCGAGGCCGAAGAAGGAAGTGAAGAGCCTCGAGGACGTCGATCCCGAGATCCGGTCTCTCTACGCGAAGCTTGGCATCCCGCTACAGGAACAGGAACGCCTCTCCGGTGTCGCGGTGGATGCGGTGCTGGACAGCGTCTCGGTCGCGACGACGTTCAAGGACAAGCTCGCGGAACTGGGCATCATCTTCTGTTCCTTCTCCGAGGCGGTCCTCGAACACCCCGACCTCGTCCGAAAGTACCTCGGCTCCGTCGTGCCATTCAACGACAATTTCTTCGCCGCGCTGAACAGCGCGGTCTTCAGTGATGGCTCGTTCGCCTACGTCCCGCCGGGGGTGCGGTGCCCGATGGAGTTGTCCACGTATTTCCGGATCAACGCGCAGGACACCGGGCAGTTCGAGCGAACGCTGATCATTGCAGACCCGGGCGCGTACGTGAGCTATCTCGAGGGATGCACGGCGCCGATCCGCGACACGAATCAGCTGCATGCCGCGGTCGTCGAACTGATCGCCCTCGACGATGCGGAGATCAAGTATTCCACGATTCAGAACTGGTACCCTGGCGACAAGCAGGGGAAGGGCGGGATCTACAACTTCGTCACGAAGCGGGGGAAGTGCCTCGGCGTGAACTCGAAGATCTCTTGGACCCAGGTCGAGACGGGTTCCTCGATCACCTGGAAGTACCCGAGTTGCATCCTGCAGGGGGACAACTCCGTGGGCGAATTCTATTCCGTCGCGTTGGCGAACAACTACCAGCAGGCCGACACGGGCACGAAGATGCTGCACATCGGGAAGAACACCCGGAGCACGATCATCTCGAAGGGAATCTCCGCGGGCTACGGGCGGAACACCTATCGAGGCCGCGTGCAAATCCACAAAGGCGCCACGAACGCCCGGAACTACTCCCAGTGCGACTCGCTCCTGATCGGCTCCACGTGCGCGGCCTTCACGTTCCCAGATATCCAGGTCCAGGAGCCGACGGCCCAGATGGAGCACGAGGCGTCGACATCGAAGATCGGCGAGGACCAACTCTTCTATTGCCAGACGCGTGGCATCACGCCGGAGGATGCCACGAACATGATTGTGAACGGCTTCTGCAAGCAGGTCTTCCTGAAGCTCCCGATGGAGTTCGCGGTGGAAGCCCAGAAGCTGATCAGTGTGAGCCTGAACCTCGAGGGAACGGTCGGCTGAACACGCCCCCGCAGTGGGAGGACACGACGATGCTCGAGATCAAGAATCTGCACGTGAAGGTGGCGGGAAAGGAGATCCTGAAAGGAATCGATCTCTCGATCGGACCCGGGGAGGTCCACGCGGTCATGGGCCCGAACGGGAGCGGCAAGACCACGCTCGCTCAGGTCCTCGCCGGCCGCCTGACGTACGAGGTCACGGGAGGGACGGCCCGGTTCGAAGGCAAGGATCTTCTCGCGATGAAGCCGGAGGACCGCGCCCGCGAAGGCGTCTTCATGGCGTTCCAATATCCGGTCGAGATCCCGGGCGTCAGCAACGCCTATTTCCTGAAGGCGGCCCTGAACGCGATTCGAAAATACCGCGGGCTCGAGGAGATCGATGCGATGGACTTCATGAGCCTTGTCCAAGACAAGGCGAAGCTGCTCGGCCTTGACGAGACCTTCATGAAGCGCGGTTTGAACGAAGGTTTCTCCGGAGGCGAGAAGAAAAAGAACGAAGTGTTCCAGATGGCGGTCCTAGAGCCGAAGTTCTGCATCCTCGACGAGACGGACTCCGGCCTTGACATCGATGCCTTGCGCCTCGTCGCCAACGGAGTCAACACGATGCGAAGCCCGAAGCGCTCGATGCTCGTCGTGACCCACTACCAACGCCTCCTGGACTATGTGATCCCTGAGTTCGTCCACGTCCTCGTGGACGGCCGGATCGTGAAGAGCGGCGACGCGGACTTGGCTCGGAACCTGGAGAAGCACGGCTACGGCTGGATCGTCGAGGAGGCGCCGAGGCCGCAGCCGGCTCGCGCCTGAGGCCCGGTGAGATCGTGGCGGTGGCCCTCGACGCCAAGCAGACGTATGTCGCGGAATTTGCGTCCGCCGAGACGGATCGCTCCGGTCCGTCGTGGCTTCGCGGGATCCGCCGGTCCGCGATCGAGCGGTTCGACGCCCTCGGCTTTCCCACGCAACGACACGAAGAATGGAAGTTCACGAACCTCGCGCCGCTCCTTCGGGTCCCGTTCAAACCCCCCATCCTCGGGGGGCCCGACGGAGTCGTGGCAGAGAAGCTCGAACCGTTCGCATTCGGCATCTTGAAGACGACTCGACTCGTGTTCGTGAACGGCCGGTATGCACCGCGTCTTTCGTACCTCCGGCCGCTTCCGGAAGGTGTCCGGATCGCATCCCTCGCCGAGGTCCTCCGTCAGGACCCCGGGAGCCTCGAAAAGGATCTCACCCGGTTCGCCCGTTTCCAAGAGGATTCGTTCGTCGCGTTGAACACGGCCTTCTTCATCGACGGTGCCTATGTGGACGTCCCGAAGAATGCGGTCGTGGACGAGCCGATCCATTTGGTCTTCGTCTCGACGTCCCGGGACCGGCCCACGGTCGCCTATCCACGCAACCTGATTCGCCTCGGAGCGGGGAGCCAGGCCACCGTGATTGAGACGTATGCGGGGTGGGCCCCAGAGGTAACCTTCACGAACGCCGTCACGGAGATCGTCGCCGGACCGGCTTGCGTCCTGGAGCATTACAAGATCCAGCGCGAGTCCGAGGCGGCCTTCCACGTCGCGACGATGGCGGTCGACCAAGACCGCAATTCCTCCGTCACCTGCCACTCGATGTCCTTCGGCGGAGCACTCGTCCGGAACTATGTCCACACCATTTTCCGGGCCGAGGGAGGAAGTGTGGCCCTCAACGGGCTGTTCATGCCTTCCGGGGCACAGCAATCGGATCACTATACGCGAATCGACCACGCAGCCCCTGCGTGCACGAGCCTCGAGCTGTACCGCGGCATCCTCGGCGGAAAGTCCCGAGGGGTGTTCAACGGGAACATCTACGTCCGAAAGGACGCCCAGAAGACCGTCGCGCGGCAGGTGAACAAGAACCTCCTCCTATCGAAGGAGGCCTTCGTCGACAGCACTCCGGGTCTCGAGATCCTGGCGGACGACGTCAAGTGCAGTCACGCCTCGACGATCGGTCAACTGGACGAGAACGCGGTGTTCTACCTTCGCTCCCGCGGGATCGACGAGGAAAACGCTCGTCACATCCTCACCTACGCGTTCGCCTCGGACGTCGTGAATCAGGTGAAGGTGGCCCCGATTCGAATCAAGCTCGACCAACTGATCCTCTCGCGGTTGCCGAAAGGGGCCGAGGTCGGAGAGACCTTATGAAGCACGACCCGGATAGGTTGGGACGGAGCTGCTGCCGAACAGTGATTCCATGACGCCGGATCTCCGCGAGCTCTATCAGGAGACGATCCTCGACCACAGCAAGAGGCCGAGGAACTTCCACGAGATCGCGGACGCGAATGCCACTGCCGTGGGGCACAATCCATTGTGCGGAGATCGGGTGACCGTCTACGTGCGATTGACGGACGGCACGATCGCGGACGTCGCTTTCGTCGGGCAGGGCTGCGCGATTTCGAAGGCTTCGGCGTCGCTCATGACCGATGCCGTCAAGGGGAAGTCGAAGACGCAGGCGCATGAATTGTTCGAGAAGTTCCACCGGATGGTGACCGGCCGGCCCGGCGATCCCGTCGACACGCAGTCGTTGGGCAAGCTCGCGGTCCTGTCGGGTGTGTGTGAATTCCCGGTTCGAGTGAAGTGCGCGAGCTTGGCATGGCACACGCTCGAGGCCGCGATCCAAGCGAAGAAGGAGATCGTGTCGCTGGAGTGAGGATGACGACCCCGGACGTCGCCCGGACCGACGGACGGGTGAAGAGGGGACCCCGGTCACCATGAACCTCGGTCCGACCGAGGACCTGGTTCGCCAGCTCTCGGCGGGACGCGGCGAGCCAAACTGGATGTTGCGTCAGCGCCTGCGAGGACTCGACCTCGTTCGGTCCGACGGTGTTCCCGCGTGGGCCGCCTTCCTGCGAGAGATCGATTTCGGGGCGATCGTTTCGTCCGATGGACCCCCCGCAGAAGCAAACGCACCTCGGGATTCCACGGTTCAGCCCGGCCTCGGGGCCCTCGAAGAGTCCGAGGAGGCCTATCGCGCGGTCCGCACCGATCTCGAGTCCCGCGGCATCCGATTCTACGGGTTGCCAACCGCCCTCGCGCGGATTCCGGATTCCCTGCGAACGTATCTGGCCTCGGTCATCCCGCCGGACGACGACCCAATCGCGGCCCTGAACGCCGCCCTCTGGACCGAAGGTTCGTTCCTCTACGTGCCGCCCGGCGTCTCGGTCGGGATCCCGCTCCAGGCGGAGATTCGTGCAGACTATACGAAAGTCGAACCGTTCGAACGCAATGTGATCGTCGCCGATCGCGGGGCGGAGGTGACCTACATCGAGGGTTGCACCGCGCCGGTCTATACGGCGGACGAACTGCACCTTTCGGCGATTGAGGTCGTCGCGATGCCAGGCTCCCGCGTCCGTTACATCGCCCTCCAGAACTTCTCCAAGAAAGTGGACAACCTCGTGACGAAGCGTGCGCAGGTCCACGACGGTGCGTCCCTCGAATGGGTCGACGTGAACTTGGGTTCGAGGCGCACATGGAAAGTTCCACGGGCGAACCTCGTCGGTCCCGGAGCCAACGCGGATTTCATCGGCGTCGCCTTCGCGGGCCGAGGCCAACACGAGGACGTCGGGGCCGAGATGGTCCACCTGGCGCCTCGCACGCGGTCACGCATCGTGAACCACGGGATTGTTAAGAAAGGGGGCCGGGCCACCCTCCGATCGGGCGTCCGGGTGGCCACCGGCGCGACGGAGGCGGTGTCGTCGGTCACCTGGTCGTCGCTCATGCTCGACGCGGAATCCCGCGCGGAAACGAATCCGTCGATCGAAGTGGACGAGGCGGACGCGGAGATTGGGCAAGAGGGCAAGGTCCGCAAGGTCGGCGAAGAGATGCTTTTCTACATGTCGTCGCGGGGCGTCCCAGCGGACGAAGCGATCCGCATGGTGGTCCTGGGAATCGCCTCGGAAGCGACGCGTCGCATCCCGGTCGAATATGCGGTGGAAGTGGATCGACTGCTCGAATTGGAGCTCAGTGGCGGCATCGGATGAGCGGCCTCCGCGGGCCTCAAACGAGCCGTACGAGAAGACTCAAGTAGCCAGCTCGTCATGGTACGAGGGAACCGGATGGCAAAGCCTGCCAAGGTGCTGTTGAACGTCCCGGCCATCAAGGCCGATTTCCCCATCTTGCAGCGGAAAGTCCGGGACCGCCGCCTCATCTACCTCGACAGCGCCGCGACTTCGCAGAAGCCAAAACAGGTCATTGACGCGACGTCGGATTACTATTCCCGCTACAACGCGAACGTCCATCGGGCCATCTACGAACTCGGAGAGGAGGCCACCCGCGAGTACGAGGGAGCGCGCGAAAAGATCGCCGGGTTCATCCGTGCCAAGTCTCCGAACCAGATCGTGTTCACGAAGTCCACGACAGAATCCCTCAATGTCGTCGCCTACGGGTACGGCCTGAAGGGGAAACTTCAGAGTGGAGACGAGATCGTCGGCACGGTGATGGAGCATCATTCGAACCACGTTCCCTGGCACTTTGTGAAAGATCACAAAGGCGCGGTCCTGAAGTACGTGGATGTGAACGACGACGGGACGCTGCGGATGGAACAGTACGACGAGCTCCTCACGAAGCGGACGAAGATTGTCACGGTGACGCTGTGTTCGAACGTCCTTGGCACGATCAACCCGGTGAAGGATATTGTAAAGCGGGCCCACGAGGTCGGAGCCGTCTGCGTCGTCGACGCCGCCCAAGCTGCACCGCACATGTCGATTGACGTGCAAGACCTCGATGCGGACTTCCTCGCGTTCAGCGGACACAAGATGCTCGGTCCCACGGGCATCGGTGTGTTGTACGGGAAGCCGGAGGCCCTCGACGCGACGGAGCCCCTCCTCGGAGGAGGCGAGATGATCCGGGAGGTCCATCTCGGCCGGGCCTCGTGGAACGACGTGCCCTACCGCTTCGAAGGCGGTACCCCGAACATCGCGGGCGCGATCGGCCTCGGAGTCGCGGTCGACTATCTCACCAAGCTGGGCATGGACGCGGTCCGCGCCCACGAGATGGAGGTCACCCAATACGCGCTCGAGAAGTTCGCGCGGCTCGACGGCGTCCACACGTATGGTCCGAAGGATGTGAAGAAGAAAGCCGGGGTCCTGGCATTCACGATCGACAACGCCCATCCGCACGACGTGGCATCGATCCTGGACGTGGAAGGCATCTGCGTCCGTTCCGGGCACCACTGTGCGCAGCCGCTGATGGAACGGTTCGACTTGCCCGCAACCGCGCGGGCTTCCTTCTATGTCTACAACGACCTTGAGGACGTCGACGCGCTCGTCGCCGGAATCAAGCGGGTCCAAGAGGTCTTCGCCTGATGTCTGCTTCGTACGACCTGTATCAGGAGCAGATCCTGGACCACTACAGACATCCGAGGAACAAGGGACCGCTTCCGGACGCGACCTTGAACGCCCGGGACTCGAACCCGCTTTGTGGGGACGAAGTCATCCTTCATCTGAACATCGACGGTTCCCGACACGCCTCGGAGGTCCGGTTCGAAGGTCAGGGTTGCGCGATCAGCCAGGCGAGTGCCTCGATCCTCACGACGATGTTGAAGGGGTCATCCATGGCGGATATCGAGGCGTTGGATCGGGACGCGCTCCTGAAGAAACTCGGGATTCCCTTGAGCGTCGTCCGCCTGAAGTGTGCTCTCTTGCCCCTCCACGTGCTAAGACTCGCCCTTGGAGACTCGAAGGCCGTTCGGACCTGAGGCCCGCGGACCCATGCCCGCCGACGAAAAGGCGCCCGAGGCCGCCCGCGTCGCCGACCTGATTGGACGCACGCCCTTGTTGCGGCTGGACCGGATGGCCGCTCACGTCGCGCCCGGTGTACGGTTATTTGCGAAGGCGGAGTGGCACAACCCGGGCGGCAGCGTGAAGGACCGTGCCGCCCTCGGGATGATTCGCGCAGCGCAGAAGTCCGGCCTGACGAAAGAGCGTACCCTCCTCGACGCGACCTCCGGCAATACCGGAATCGCGATCGCGATGCTTGCCGCGGCGGAAGGGTACCCGGTGACACTTTGTGTTCCCGCCAACATCTCCTTGGATCGGCGGAGGATGTTGAAGGCCTACGGGGCCGAGCTGGTCTTCACGCCGGCGGAAGACGGGACCGACGGAGCCCAGAAGGTAGCGAAGGACCTCGCCCTCTCCGACCCGCAGAAGTACTGGTATCTGGATCAATACAACAACGAGGCAAATTGGCGTGCGCACTACGAGTCGACCGGTCCAGAGATCTGGCAGCAGACTCGCCAAGAGATCACACACCTAGTCGCCTGTTTAGGGACCACGGGCACCTTCGTCGGTGCCGGCCGATATCTCAAGACGAAGAATCCCAGGATCCGTCTCGTCGCGGTCCAACCAGACGGCCCGTTCCATGGCATCGAGGGGGTGAAGCACCTCGGAAGCTCCCACGTCCCGGGCATCTGGGATTCGAAGCTTCCGGACGAAATCCTCTCCGTGGCGACTGAGGACGCGCAGGTCGCCGTGCGTCGCCTCGCCCGGGAGGAGGGGCTCTTGGTCGGCACCTCGAGCGGCGCGGCGTTCGATGCCGCACTTCGGTTGTCCGAGCGGATTGGGGAGGGACACGTCGTCATGATCTTCCCGGACAGAGGCGAGCGCTACCTGGGGGAGCGCTACTGGGAGGGCGAATCGTGATCGAGCTTCGGGAGGCCGCAACCAAGGTCATCGAAGACCATGCACGCGGCGCATTCCCGGAGGAGTGTTGCGGGTTCCTGCTTGGCCACATTGGGGAACGGACGGGCGTGATCGAGGCCCATCGAGCGAAGAACGTCGCCGTGGAAGACCGAGCCCGCCGGTACATGGTCGATCCACTGGAGCTACTTCGCGCGGACGACGAGGCGCGGAAGAGAGGCCTGGACTTGGTCGGCATCTATCACAGCCATCCCAATCATCCCGCGGTGCCATCGGAATTCGACCGATCCCGCGCCACCCCGTGGTATCTGTACCTCATCCTGAGCATCGTGGATCGCGATCCGCGAGAGATTGCAGCGTGGCGGTTCGATGAGCCGACGAAAAGGTTCGAGAAGGAAGAAGTCCGTCGAATCTCGGCGAAGGTGGATTCCAGGAAGCCTCGCAAGGCAACGAAGCGTTGAGCTCGTTCAACGCTGAGTTTTCAAGCGCCCCGTCCCCCCGAACGCTACCTTTGAGATTGCAGTGATTAATCGAGGGATTTCGGCGGGACGAACCTTAAGTATAACACCGTATTGGCAAAAGGAACATGGCGAGCGTCCGGATCATCATCCCGACTCCCCTTCGACAATATGCCGGGAATCGAGATGCGGTGGAGGTCGAAGCGGAGAGCGTCCGCGAAGCACTCTCGGATCTCGTCGAACGTCACGATCAGCTCCGTCGCCATCTTTTCGCTGAGGATGGACGCCTCCGAAACTTTGTGAACGTCTACGTGAACGAGGAGGACATCCGCTATTTGGAACGGGACGGAACGGCTCTGAAAGGGGGCGATACGATCTCGATCGTCCCCAGCATCGCGGGAGGTTCCTTCTCCCTGATGGATCGTCTCGCGGCGAAACGGAAGGACGTCTTGTCACCGGGCGAAATCAAGCGGTACTCCCGTCACCTCATTTTGCCCGAAGTCGGGATGGCGGGCCAGCTAAAACTGAAGCAGTCGTCCGCCCTAATCATCGGCGCCGGCGGTCTCGGCGTTCCGTTGACCCAATATCTGAGTGCGGCGGGTGTCGGCCGCCTCGGCATCGTCGACTTCGATGTGATTGATGAATCGAACCTGCAGCGGCAGGTGCTGTACAGCACGAAGGACGTGGGGCGGAAGAAACTCGAGGTGGCGAAAGAACGGGTCGCCCAGATCAATCCGAACGTCGACGTGCAGACATACGAGACGCGGCTCACCTCGGAGAACGCTCTGGACATCCTGAAGGACTATGACGTCGTCATCGATGGGACGGACAATTTCCCGACGCGGTATCTCGTCAACGACGCCTCCGTGTTGCTCCATAAGCCGAACGTGTATGGCTCGATCTTCCGTTTCGAGGGACAGGCGAGCGTCTTCGACGCGCGGAAAGGACCTTGTTACCGCTGCCTGTATTCCGAGCCGCCACCGCCCGGACTCGTACCGTCCTGTGCCGAGGGCGGCGTGCTGGGCGTCCTCCCGGGAATTATCGGTTCGATCCAAGCGATCGAGACGCTCAAACTCCTTCTCGGGAAAGAGGACACGCTGATTGGCCGGTTGCTCGTCTTCGACGCCTTGAAGATGAAGTTCCGCGAGTTGAAACTCCGCAAGAACGTGGAATGTCCCATCTGCGGCTCGAATCCGACCATCAAAGAATTGATCGACTACGAAGAGTTTTGCGGCCTTCGCGGGCCTTCCGAGCAAGTCGGTGAAGAACTTCAGATCACGGTCGACGCGCTGAAAGATCGACTCGACCAACGCCAGGAGATCGTCCTCCTGGACGTCCGCGAGCCGATGGAGTGGGAGATCGCCCATTTGGATCGGGCCGTGCTGATGCCTGTGGCACAGGTCCCGGGTCGCGTGAACGAACTCAACACGGCGGACGACATTGTCGTGTACTGCAAGACCGGGGTCCGCTCCGCCCGCATCACGAACTTCCTCCGGGAGCTGGGCTTCCGTAAGGTGAGGAACCTCGTCGGCGGAATCGACGAGTGGGCGGAGAAAGTCGAACCCGAAATGCCTCGATACTGAACGGAACCGGACGGCAAAGGCATATCGTCCTCTCCCGCCATGCCGCGCTGATGCCCCTCGACCCGGGGACCGTCCATCGCTTCGCGATGCTCGAACGGGCGGTCAAATCGTTTGCGAAAACCGGCCGTTTCGACGAGTCGCTGAGACTGATCGAGGAATTGCTCGCGATTGCGCCAGAGGATGCCGGGCTGTCGAAGCTCAAGGCCCGTCTCGCAGCGGATCTCGTCAAACAAGCGACCCAGGCGCAGAAGATTTCTGCCGCCACTGAGATCCTCGGACTCGTGGAAGCCAAGCTTCCACCTGCGCACCTAGGCGATGACGAGAAAGCCCTGCTCTCGAAGGCGAAGCAGAGTCTGTACTCGATGTAGGCGCACACTTTATCCGTCGCCGGCGTGGTCGAGTTTCGAATGGCTCGACAATCGGACGAGACCTACGTCAAGGACCTCGAGGCGATGCGTCGAGAGAAGGACCATTTTTTCAAAGAAGACCATGAGTCCCCGATTCCGCATCGGTTGCGACCCGAGTTCTCCGGTCTGTCCTATTTCCCCGTCGATCCGAATTATCGGATCCGCGCCCGCCTCGTTCGAGATCCGAACCCGGAGCGCGTCGTGCTCGCGACCTCCAAAGGGATCCCTCGGGACATGCTCCGTGTCGGTGTCTTCGAATTCGAGATTGGGGGGACGAAGCAACGCCTCGCTGTGTTCAAAGCTGTTCCGCCACCCGGTCATCACCACGAAGACCGCAGTCTATTCATACCCTTCCGAGATGCGACCTCGGGCAAGGACACATACGGAGCTGCCCGCTACCTCGACATCGAGGAACAGCCGGCGGACGAGTACGAGCTCGACTTCAACCTCGCATACAATCCGTACTGCGCGTACAGCGACGATTACGTGTGCCCGTTCCCGCCGCGGGAGAATTGGCTGACCGTACCGATCCGCGCGGGAGAGAAGAACTTCCCCTTGAAGGTTTGATACGCAACAGATTGGGATTAGTCACTCCCGCCCAGCCACGCCAACCGACGCTCGCGATTTTCTCGGATCTCATCGGGACCCTTGAAATCCCGTTCGACCACCGCAAGTCGCTCGATGAGGTCTCGAATCGTTTGGTCGCTCGGGGCCCGCACGTCGAGGCCCGCGAGGCCCAGCTGTCGCTTTACGATTGGCATGCCGGTTTCCACTCCGCCCATTTGGTAGCAGAAGTCGGTCATGATCTTGTCCGTGACGCGGATGAATCGGTCAATCGGCTCTTGCGGCGGCGTGACGAGGGCGATTCGTCGGATTGGATGTCCGGCAGCGGCGAGGATCTGCTCGCCGAGAGCTTTGAATGAGTGCTCAACGCGGTCCCCGGTCCGGGCGCTTGTGAGGATTCCGGGGCAGTTGTACTTCTGGGCCAGGAAATAGAGGTAGTCTTCCGCCCAGACGCGGTCCGCGACGAGGTCGGATTTGTTCCCGGCGATCACCATCGGGACTCGGCCCGCGAGCCGCCACACCGCGGGCATCCAGTAGTCTTCGAGGCTGCGCCGGCTCTCGTCGCTCGTGGCGTCGTAGACCATCAGGACGCCTTGCGCGCCCTTCATGGCCGTCTCTTGGACGCCGCTGTAGCCCTTCTGACCCAGGACGTCCCAGATCTGCATCGACATCTCGACTTCCGCTGCAGGATGTCCCACGTTGAGGCTCCGCTTCGACACCTTTGTGCCGATCGTCGTGATGTAATCGTCCGAGTACTGATCGACCACGAATCTTCGAATCAGGGAGGTCTTGCCGACGCCGCCGTCCCCGAGCAGGACCATCTTCGACTTCATCGAATCCGCGCCCATCGACGATCGACTCCATGTCCGATTCCCCTTCTTTAATCGTTCCGTTTGGTTCTCATGTCGCGGAGTGTGGGGGCAATTGACCCGTCGGATTATTCGACAGTTCTCGCGGTTCGCCGAAGACGATGGGAATTCAGAAATCGTCCGTTGGATACTGGACAAAGCGCCCAGACGTTCCGCCGAAGAGCCTGCGAAGGTCGGTCGCCCGAACCTCCTTTGTCAGAGACAACGCCATGGTCGCATCAGGGATTGGACCGTCCACCGAGTATCCGAGGCTCCGGAATCGGGTGACGTCGTCCGCCGCCGTAATCCAGTTTACTGTGACCATTCCGCGCCGATGCCGTGATTCCATGAGCGCCACCGCAGCCCGGAAGTCGCGCGGCCCCGGTACGACGACCTCTTCCATGGTCATGCCCTCGTCCGGGCGAGTACGCAGATATCCAACCACCTTGCCCTGACGGAGTAGGACTCGGTATTTCGAAAGATAGTCTCGGTTCTCCCGCAGGACCCACTGGAGGAGTTCCGCGGGTCGCTCCGTCCATCCTAACATGTTTCGGGTGTGCTTTCGGTAGAGGTCGTGCATTCTTGGCACATCCGTCTTTGTCGCGGTACGGAGACGATATCCGTAGGGCGCTCTCCTCCGAGACGAGCGTCGCACCGCCGCGCGAAACGGCGCGAGGTCCACGTAACCCATTTTCGCATAAACGCCATAGCCTCGGATGTTGCGACTCGTGGTTAAGGTCGAGATTCGGAGGTCCAGCGCGCGGAAGCGATCATGCGCGGCGTCCATGAGTCGGCGTGCGTACCCCCGTCCCCAAACGGCCGGATGCGAGCAGACCCCCGCAAGACCGCCCACCTCCTCGACACCGCTTCGCAACCGCACCCGGAAGCGCAACGGCACGACCTGCGCGAGAACGCGACCTCTTTCCTCCGCATAGAGGGCGAACTCCTCGAGATACCTCCTGTCGCTCGATCGGACCCGGCGGACCTTGGCTTCGTCCCATGCTTCGCCGAAGGCCAGGAAGCTGAGCCGGAAACTATCGTCCGGATGGATCTCGTCGTAGGTTCGCACTCGCATCGGGGACACCCGCGCGGGGAGGGGGATTTGAACCCCCGGGCGCAGAGCGCACTGGATTAGCAATCCAGCGCCCTACCAGGCTAGGCGATCCCCGCAATCCCGCGTCCATTGGGGTCCGTCTATTAACGCTTTCTCCGGTGCACGGGTCAAAGCGTCTATGTATGCGCTGTTGTGTCGCGCGAATCGAATGGCCGTGGTCCAGCCCGCCGTTCCGCCGACCTCCGGCTTGGTCTATCGATCGTTGCTCATCGTCATCTCGGTCCAATTCTTCGGGAATCAAATGGCGGGCAGCTTCTGGCTCGTCTACTTGGTGAGCGCGCCACAGGCGCTTGCCTTCAACGTCGGTGTCCTCGTGTGGCTGGTCGCGTTCGGCGTCGCGGCTCTCGTCGTCCTCGTTCTCTCGAGCGGTCGACCGATACGGGCTGCGAGGAGCATGACGCTCGGAATTCTTTCCGTGGCGGTCGGCCATTTTTCGTTCGTCGTCCTTCCCCCGCTCGCGGCCGTCTTCGTCGCGGGCGTCTGCTTCGGCACGTACGTCCCGGCGTTCTGGCTGCCGATGAATTGCCTCTTGGTCCGGGAGACGCACCGGACGAATCGGGCGGGCCGCCTCGCGGGCCTGACGGCGGCCTTCACCACGACCGGCGTCGTCGCACCGGTGGTCGGGGGCTACATCGCGGACCTCGCGGGGTACTGGACCCTCTTTTCCCTGGGCGGAGCCATCGTGCTCGGAAATCTGGTCCTTGTCCGTCTTCTCGTCGATCCGGCGATTTCGTTCGCATTCTCGATCGACCTCCCAGCGGCGAATTCACGGACCGTCTTGGCGTTGGCGGGACAGGGAGGCGTGGATGGGCTCCTGACGATCGCGACGCCCCTGGGCTCGTTCCGGTTCACGACGGACTCCTTCGAGTTGGGCCTTCTCTTCTCCCTGTTCTCCTTGGCGGCCGGGGTGACCGCCGTGCTCTTGGGTCGCATTTCGGATCGGACGAAAACCCGCGGCCCTTTCTTGTTCCTGGGGCCGATCCTCTCGGTGCCGGCATGCCTTCTGGCGTTCGCCGTCCGCGATCTGGGAACCTTCGCCTTCGCGATCGGTTGGCTCTCCCTGACGGCCGCGATCGCTCCTTCGTTCATCTATACGATCTTGATTGATCGGATGGAGGATTCGATCCCGAGGGCGACCGCGTCGCGGGAATTCTCGATCAACCTCGGTCGCGCCGTCGCGATCGTCGCGGGTCTGGCCATCCTGTCCCTGGGCGGGGACGTGTACGCGTTGTTCCTCCTCGTCGGAGGAGTCATCCTGCTCGAGGCCCTCGCGAAGTGATCCTCGGAGGCGTCATTATTATCTTGGGCAGCAGATATCAGTCCGTGGCCGCGGAGAGCGGAATCCGGATCACCAAGGAGCTCCGCGTATCACCGAGCGACCTCACCGAGCTCATCGTGAGCCTCGGAGGCGTGAAGTTCTGGATCGTGGCCATTGCACCTCTGTACATCGGGTGGGTCCTGGCCCAGCCTCCCGGCGGGCGGCATCTGTTCATCGACGACCTGCGGGTGGTCCTCGGCATCATCGTAATCGGCCCGCTGCTCGGGACCTTCACCCTCCTGCTGAACGTCTACAGCGACATGGAGACGACGGACCGGGTCAATCCCCGGAAGAAGTACGTCCAGGTCGTGGAGGAGCTGATTGGTCAGGGGCTCATCGAGCGAGAGACGCTCTTGCTAGCCTCGTTCGCTTGGTGGTTCATCGGGACGATCGCGCTCTTCCTGGGAGCTCTCTACGCACCGACGACGGCCTCCGACTATGCGGCCGACCGGGCCTTCCGCATTCGGACGTTCGCCGTCCGCTTCGGTGTGACGCGCACGCTCCTGTTCGGTTTCTTCCTGCAGGTCCTGTCCGTCGCGGCCCTCGCGATCGGATGGAGCCAACGGTGGTTCCCCTTCGACGGGCCCGGATACGACGGCATGGCGGAACTCTGGCCGTTCCTCGGCTTACAGGTGATCTTCTACGCGGCGTTCCTGCGCCGCCCGACGGTGGGCCGCATCTGGGCCTTGCTCCTGTTCCTCTCGATTCTCCAAGGGCTCGGGGTCATCCTCATGCTCTGGCGGTTCGTCGGGCAGCGGGGTTGGGCTCCATAGAATCGCGTAGGATCGGTCAAACGGACCCTCGAGACCACGACGCGACAAGGACGATACGTACGACACATTGAAGGAGTCACACCGGAGAGTGGCCTCGCGGCGCGTCAGGCTCGGACGCGGAGGGATGCTCATGCCATGGGAAGGCGAAGAGCCCAACGGTCGTGGTTGGACTCGGCGAGAGTGGGCGAAGCTCGCCATCGCGACCGGAGCGGTCGGCTCGGTCATTGCGCTCGGCGGAACCGTTTCGGGCCAGCTCCTGCCTCCACCCGCGAGATTCGATGGCGATCTCCGAGAGGAGATCTACTATACGAAATGGCCCACCGAGGCCTGGTGGAACGGGCGACAGGGGCATGCGGTCGAAGTGAGCGATTTCCAGGAGTGGCAGGGCGCCACCGGGGTGTGGCGCGGGCTGTTCCTCCACGGACAATGGGTCCCAGGGACCGGCTTTCCGGTCTTGGTGATTCGAGTCCCCTACGACGCTCCCGAGTTCCAAGTGTTGACGGACCTCGCTCCCCCCAAAGGGTTCTCCTTCTACTTTGACGATCCAGTGCGTCAGATTCGGATGGTCACCGTGGTCGACCGTTGCACCCATCTTTGCTGCAATCCGGGTTGGCACGTGATCACGGACACGAAGCCGTACCGAGACTACCGTGTCCCCTCGCCTACCTATTCCGTGTACGGGCAAGATCCGATCTTCTGCATCTGCCACGGGTCCCAGTATGATCCGCTTCTCCTCACGACCAACGTCCATCCGAGGAGCGGCGTGAGGTACGTCGGGGCCACGCACGTGCACGGGCCGACGCAGCGCGCCCTTCCCGTCGTGCCGCTTCGTGTCGACGGCACCGTCCTGGTCGGAGGCATGTCCGATCCTCGATGGTACGAGTACTGCTGAGGAGTCGAGAAGATGTCTGCACCCCCCCGAACGTGGACCCGACGCGATTGGATTAAGGCTGGCGTGATTGCGGGCACGGCTGCCGGCGCTGGTGTCGTCGTGGGCACGGAAGTCATTGCTCCGCTCCTCGCCCCGCCCGCACCGACGAACGGGACGATCCGCGAAGATTTCGTGTACACCAAATTCCCGACGCCGCAATGGTGGGACGATCGCGCGGGACAGCCGGTCCAACCCGGGGACTTCCAAGTGTGGCAAGGGGCCACGGCGGTCTGGCGGGGATTGTTCCGAGACGGAACGTACGTCGAACACACGGGCTTCCCCGTCCTCCTCATCCGGATCATCCGGGAGAACACCTATTTCCGTCCGCCCGATCCGGCGCCGTATCCCATACCGTCAGGTTACAACCTCTATTACGACGACCCGTCCCGGGATCTCCGGATCGTGGTGCTCTTCGACCGTTGCACCCACTTGTGTTGCTATCCGGGCTGGCACATCGCGGACGGTTCGATCGTCCCTCCGAGGGACTACGGGACGTACGGCGCGGCACCGCCCACGTGGACGGTCTACGGCCAGGATCCGGTGTGGTGCCTTTGTCACGATGCACAGTACGACCCCCTCCTTCTTACCGCGGACGTGAATCCGATCAACGGGGTCCCCTTCGTGGGAGCGCGCATCGTTCACGGGCCGGGGAAGTTCAGCTTGCCTGTCGTGCCCGTTCGACCGATCAACAACGTACTGTACGGTGGCATGCCGGATCCGCGGTGGTACACGTATTGTTGATTCGTCCCTTCTAGTCCGGACGTACGGGAACGGCCGGGTCGAAAGACTCATATATCTCCCTCCGGTATCTGTCGAAAGACTCGGAAAAGGCGACGAAACTCTTCGAGTCACCGTCGCCCGAGTCCGTGGTGGCCGCCTCCGGCGAAGGCCCCGATTTGTGACGGGCCTCATTCTGATGCGGCCGACACTGTGGAGGTTTGAGAACCCCGCGCTCTTTGCCGGGCGCGTGCCCTCTCGAACCCGACGTTCGCGATCAAGGCAGAGGTATGTTTGAGCTACCTCGCCAAGATTCCTTAAGATGGCACAAGCGCGTCGTGCACGGATCAACTCCGGTTGATCCTGCCGGCGGGCACCGCTATGGGAGTTCGCTTAAGACATGCGAGTCGAGAGGTGCAAGACCTCGGCGGACGGCTCAGTAACACGCGGATAATCTGCCCTCAGGTGGGGAATACT
>VBMN01000096.1 GCA_005878385.1 Methanobacteriota archaeon | reverse complement strand
TTGGGCGGACGAGAATTCGATCTTCGCCAAATCGGCAGGTGACACGGTCTCCAGGAGATCCGCCTTCGGTCGGTGCTTCGGGTCCGCGGTGAAGAGGCCGTCGACGTCCGCCGCGAAGACAGCTCGGTCCGGCCGGAACGCCCGGGCGAGTTCGAGCATGAGCAGGTCGCCGGAACAGACGGAGAATCCGCGCCGCACGTCCCGCACGATGTCGCCAAAAGTCACCGGCGTGAAGCCGAGCGAAGAGAACTCCAGGAATGGCGTGAGGTCCATCGTCGAGACACTGCCGTCGTCCAAGGTCAATACGACGGAGGGGGCGATGGGGACCGCGGCGAACCCCGCGCGATTCAGAGCGTCCACGACAAGACGGTCGAGCTCTCGCACGTCGGCCTGCACGCGGGCCGCGGCGGCTCGCTTCGCAGAGGTGGAGCCACCGTCCTTCAGATGGTGTCGACTGGCGAGGATGTGTCCGTAGGAACCCGCGCCGTGGACGATCAGTAAAGGTTTGCGTACGGAGGCAAGCTCTGCCGCGAGACGTCGGATCGCGGCGCGTCGGGGCGTCCGCAGACGCGCCTTCTCCGTGAGGACGCTGCCGCCGAGCTTCACAAGGAGCATGGAGATTCGGGCGACACATCGAGTCGCACTTAATGCTTTCCCGGTGCGCCCACCCATCCGAGAAGGATTAAATAGCGCCCGCCCTTTCGAGCGCCCTCCGACGATGACGCGTAAACCCGGCAGCATGTATCGAGAGATTCGCGGCCAGGCGTACGCCCAGAAGCGGTACATGGGCGGAGTCCCCGGGATCCGGATCAGCCAGTTCGACATCGGGGATCTCCGGACGAAATTTCCGGTCCACATCCACCTGATCGCCGAGGAGCAGTGTCAGATCCGCCACATCGCCCTCGAGGCTGCCCGCATCTCCGCCAACCGATATATCGTGAAGAAGGCGGGGAACGCGTATCACCTCAAGCTCCGGCTCTACCCGCACAACGTGCTCCGAGAGAATAAGATCGCGACCGGGGCGGGCGCCGACCGCATTTCCGAAGGGATGCGCGCCGCCTTCGGCGCCGCGGTCGGAACCGCCGCCCGCGTGCACCCGGGTGTGAAGATCTTCACGATCTCGACGACGGAGGACCATGTCGACGACGCGAAGGAAGCGCTTCGCAAGGGCGGCGTGAAGCTGCCGACGCCGTGGCGCATCGAGATCGAGCGGGAGAAGAAGAAGCGCCCCCCGTAGGGAACACCTTTTTCTCGACGCGCGCGTCTGCATTCCCGATCCATGGGCGAAACGGACCGATTGTTGGAAGTAATCCGCGGCCGGAACTCGAAGACCATTGGCCTGCAATTTCCCGTCGGCCTGCGGACGAAGGCCGTGGAGCTCGCTCAGGAAATCGAGACAAAGGCAGGGGTCGTGTGCCTCGTCTCTGCGGACCCCTCGTTTGGCGCGTGTGATGTGGCCGAGATGCCGGTGGACCTCATCGTCCACCTGGGCCACGCCCCGATGCCCCATCTCCGATACCATCGCGTCTTCTTCTACGATCTCCCCGGACCGCCACTCACGTCAATGGCCTTCGTCGACGCCGCGGAGCCGCTCCTACCGAAACGCGTCGGCCTCCTGACGACGACCCAGTTCCGCCACTGGCTTCCTGAAATCAAGGAGCACCTGGAACAGAAGGGACATGTGATCCGAATCGGGGAACCGGACCGGCGGGTCGCCTACGCGGGGCAACTGCTCGGGTGCGACTACCACACGGCCACGGTGGTCGAGAAGGACGTCGACGGCTACCTCTACATCGGGACGGGAGACTTCCACCCGCTCGGCGTCGCGATCCTCGTCGACAAGCCGGTGATCATCGCGGACCCCGAGCGCGGGACCGCGCGGGACCTGAAGGAGGTGCGGGACCACGTGCTCCGACAGCGGCATGCGGCGATCGCCCGCGCCCACGATGCGACCGTCTTCGGGATCCTCGTCTCGAAAAAGATCGGCCAGGCGCGGATGGAGATGGCCACCGAGCTGAAGGCCCTCGCCGAGAAGCATGGGAAGCAGGCGAACCTGTTCCTCATGGACCTTGTCGCTCCCGAACTGCTCCAGGGATATCGGGTGGACGCGTGGGTCAATACCGCGTGCCCGCGGATCGCGATCGAGGACATCCTACAGTACAAGCAGCCTATGCTCACCCCGCAGGAATTCGAGATCGTGCTGGGCGAGCGTTCGTGGAACGACTATGTGTTCGACGAGATCCGGGCGTAGAGCCTGAGCAACACGATGCAAGAGAATCTTGACCAAGAACCGGACTTTCTCGCGGGGAGAGAGGGACGTCTATGATGACCCGCGAATCGTCGCCAAGGTTTGGACGCGCAGACGCTGAAGCTCGCCCACGGCCCGCTGGTAATACGATTCGCAACGCCGGGCCGCTTCCGCGATCGATCGCCCAGACCTCGCGGGTCCGACGTACTCTTTGATCTGTACCCGCGACGCGCCCTTCGTCTCGTAATGCCAGAAGTAAAGATACGGTCGCCCGCGGACGGGATGAAGGTACACACCACATCCGACTTGCATGGGTCCACCCAAAGTGTTATAGTTATTTAACTATAACGACCGGATGGGCGAATGGACGCGCGAAAGGGCTTTGCCCGAATCGGTCCATGTCCAGGGGCTGATCTCATGCCGTTCGCCATGGAGGGCATCGTGCTGTATTCGGAAGACTTGGATCGGGCGAGGACCTTCTATCGGGACGTCCTCGGACTGCCACTCCTCCTCGACGAGGGCCATGTGATCCACTTCGATGCGGGGACGATCCGGCTTGCCATCCATCGGTGTCCACCGGGGGACCGCCGGGAGGCCCCCGAAGGTTTCCTCGTGTTCGGCGTGGACAACCTCTCCGAGGTCCACACCGAACTGACCCGACGGGGAGCCGAGTTCCTGGGGCCGCCCGCCGATCGGCCGTACGGTCGCGTGGCGTACCTGCACGACCCCGAGGGCCACGAGATTGGCCTCCTGGAAGAACCCCGCAAAGGGACGGACGGTCACCGACGCGTGGCATCACTCGTCAATCGATACGAGCGCGTGGTCGGAAGGCTCGCCCTCTGAGGCTTCGCTCGCAAGGCCTTTAGCGTCTCTCTCCATCCCCCGCATCATGGTTGAGAATGCGGTGGTCCTCCTGTCCGGAGGCATGGACTCCGCCACCGCCCTCGCGATGACGACGTCGAATCGGTCGAACGTGATTGCGCTCACCTTCGACTACGGCCAGCGGCACCGCAAGGAGATCGAGGCCGCGAAGCGGATCGCGAACCACTTCCGGGTGACGGACCATCGGATCGCCGCGATCGACCTCACCGCGATCGGCGGCTCCGCCCTCACGGACCGGCAGATCGCGGTGCCGAGTCAACGGAATCTCGACGAAATCGGAAAAGGCATCCCGATCACGTATGTGCCCGCGCGCAACACGATCCTGCTGAGCTACGCCCTCGGCCTCGCCGAAGCGAGCGGCGCGACGGCGATCGTGATCGCGGCGAATTCGATCGACTACTCCGGCTACGTCGACTGCCGACCCGAGTTCTACGCCGCGTTCCAGGAGGTCGCCCGTCTCGGCACGAAGCGCGGCGTCGAGGGGGACGTGATCGAGGTCCGCACCCCGCTCATCCGCATGTCGAAGGCCGACATCGTCCGCAAGGGAGAGGCCCTCGGCGTGCCATGGGCCCTGACCTGGTCCTGCTACCACGGTCGGGCCAAGGCCTGCGGCGTCTGCGATTCCTGCCAACTCCGACGGAAAGGATTCCGCGAGGCCGGGATCGAGGACCCGCTCCCGTACGCGAGGACTCCGCCGACGAAAACTTAAGTGCCGACATGTCCATCGTATTCGTCACATGCAGGCCCAGGGGGCCGTCGCCCTCCGGAAAGGAGAGGAGTTCCTCCTCAACGAGATGTACGTGTCCGTCCAAGGAGAGAGTTCCCTGGTCGGACTGCCGACCGTGTTCGTCCGCCTGTACGCCTGCAATCTCCGCTGCCACTGGTGCGACTCGATGTACGCCGTGGAGGGAGGCGAATTCACGAAGGTCCACGTGGACGACGTCGTGCGCCGGATCCGCGAGCTCGCGGGTGGACCCGAAGGGATCCGGAATGTCTGCTGGACCGGCGGCGAGCCCCTCCTTCAGGGGGAGTCCATCGCGGCCGCGATCCGCCGCCTCCCGGAGACCCTCGTCCACTCGTTCGAGACGGATGGCGAGGTCGACCTGCGTGCCTTCGATGCCCTCGTGTCCGACGAGCGGGACAGCGGTCGTCTGCGCTACGTGATGGACGTGAAATGCCCGGGTTCGGGGATGAAGGCCGAGAGGGCGTACGCGAACCTCGGACTCCTCCGAGAACAGGACGAGGTCAAGTTCGTCCTGCAGAACCGGGACGATTACGAATTCGCGAAGCGGGTGCTCGCCTCGTACGGCACGAAGGCGCAGACCGTGTTGTTCTCGCCCGTCGTCGCGGCGCACAAGGTGTCGAACGGCTTGGAGTCCTCTCGTTTGGCCGAGTGGATTCTGGAGGACCGCCTGCCGGTCCGCCTCCAGGTCCAGCTGCACAAACTGATTTGGCCTGGACGCGATCGTGGAATTTAGCTGGGCCCCGGCGAAGCTTCATCCACGACCCGCCTCTCTCCTCCGCGTGCGCTACGAGGAAATCGAGCACACGGCCGATGTCGGCATCCGCGCGTACGGGCAGTCCTCGGACGAACTGTTCGCGAATGCCGCCGAGGGGATGTTCAGCCTTATCGCGGACCTCAGGTCCGTGAAGCCCGTCGGCGAGATCGAGATCCGCCTTCAGGCGGAGGACCGTCCGACCCTCTTCCTTCGATGGCTGTCGGAACTCTTGTACATCCACGAGACGCAGCGACTTCTCTTCTCGTCGTTCGACGCGCGGATCGTCGAGACATCGCTCGAAGGCCGCGCGCGCGGGGAAGCGATCGACAAGGGGCGGCACGAGTTGAAGCTCGTGATCAAGGCCGTGACGCGCCACGGGCTCACCGTGGATCCGGAGAGAGGGATCGCCGAGGTCATCTTCGACATCTAGGCCATCCATGACGATCCAGGGCGTGACATTTGATTGGTGGGGGACGATCGCGGTCATTCCCGCCCAATCGGACGCCGGTGCGATGCGAGCGTTCCGGATCGCGCGGCTCGAGGCCAAGCTGCGGGACCGCGGGCTTCGACCGGCCCGTTCCGCGCTGCTCGAGGCGTACGACCGCCAGACTGACCTGCTCGAAGGCTTGTGGGCGGAGCACCGCGAACTTTCGCCGGACGAACAGGTTCGGTCGTTCATGCAATTCGCGGGGCTGGACGCGGCCGATGCCGAAGTGGTTCCGGTGATCGGCGAAGCGATCCATGCCGCCATCGTCTCGCGGCCGCCCGCGACCTTCCCGGACATCGAGGAGACCTTGCACTCGCTCTCCGAGCACGGGCTCGAGATCGGTCTGATCTCGAACACGGGCCGGAGCTGGGGTCGCTATCTGACGGACGTGCAGGACGCGAAGGGAATTGGCCGATACTTCCAGACGCGCATCTACTCGGACGAACTCCATATCCGAAAACCCGACCCACGGATCTTCGAAGCGGCTCTCGACGGCCTTCACCTGGCCGCGGACGAAGTGGTCCACATCGGGGACGACGTCGTCGCGGACGTCGCCGGAGCGAAGGCGGTCGGCATGCGGGCCGTCTGGTTCAACGTCGGATTTTGGCCTGGGGCGAAGACGGACCGAGCCGATGCGGAAATCCGCGGCCACGCCGAACTGCCGCGACTCCTGGAGAAGTGGCGATGAAGGCGACGGCCGTGGCCCACCCGATTCAGGGGCTGATCAAGTACCACGGTCTCGCGGACCCGATCCTCCGCCTCCCGTTCCACGATTCGATCAGTGTCTGCACCGCCCCCCTGACGACCCGGACGACGATCGAGTTCGGTGATTTCCCTCGCGACCAGGCGACCATCGACGGGCGGGATGTGACGGCGAGAGACATGGAGCGAATCCGTTCCGTCGTCGATGCGGTTCGAGCGCGCGCGTCCGTCCGCACGCCGTTC
The DNA here is from genome assembly GCA_005878385.1 of Methanobacteriota archaeon. Taxonomy (GTDB): domain Archaea; phylum Thermoplasmatota; class Thermoplasmata; order RBG-16-68-12; family RBG-16-68-12; genus RBG-16-68-12. The sequence continues at coordinate 9,467 of VBMN01000096.1, read as the reverse complement.
CGAATGGCCTCCGTAAACGACTTCCCGTCCAACATCGGCCTGGGGGCGAGCGCCTCCGGGTTCGCGGCCCTCGCGATGGCCACCGCGAATGCGGCCGGACTCCGCCTGAACCTGGAGGAGATCTCGAGGTTCGCACGACGAGGGGCAGGGTCCGCCGCCCGGTCGGTGACCGGAGGATTCAGCAAGTGGAAGATGGGCCTGACCGACGAGGACTCGTATGCCACGCAGCTCGCCGGAGAGGATCTGCAAATCGGGATGGTCGCGGCCGTCGTCCCCGCGTTCAAGCAGACGGAGGACGCCCACCGCGAGGCCCTCACCTCCCCGTTCTTCCACGCGCGCCTCGCGGAGATGCCCCGGCTCATCGCGGAGATGGAACTGGCGATCCGCAATCGGGATGTCGGTGCGATCTGCGCCCTCGCGGAACGCGACACGCTCATGCTCCACGGAATCACGATGACCGGGACCGGGGAGATGGTCCTCTGGCAACCCGACACCCTCCGGGTGATTCTCGCCGTCCGTCGACTCCGGGAGCAGGGCGTCCCCGCCTTCTTCTCGATCGACACCGGGGCGACGGTCTACGTGAACACGGTTCCGGATCACGCGGACCGCGTCCGGAAGACCATCGACGAGCTGGGGATCGAAACGATGTCGTGCACCGTCGGAGGACCGACCCGGCTAGTCGACGAGCCTCTCTTCTGAACCGTGCGACCCACCGAACCTCTCGAACGGCACGATAAAGAGGAGAAGGGAGAGCAGACCTCTCCCTACAGCATCCCGCCTTCCGGCGGCTCCGGCGGCTTCGGCTTCAGGTCGCCGATCTTCCGGTTCAGGTTCCAGTAGAGGGCGAACACGACGGCGACGAGGGCGACGATCACGATCGCAAGGCCAAGGACCAAGTTGCCGCTCAAGGACGTGACGGCCTGATTGATCCCAGGAACCGGAGATTGATACGTCACGGACCGGGTCGCGGCGCTAGCCCGGTTCCCGGCGGCGTCGATCGCCGATACCGTGATCGTATTCGATCCGGCGACCAGGGAAATGGTCACGCTCCACGTGCCGTCCGCGGCGGGATGGACGTCCACTCCGTTCACGCGAACCGTCGAGCTCACATCGTCCACGGTTCCCGACACGACGACCGACGCCTGGTCGACCGTCGCCCCGTCCGAAGGACTCGTCACCGTCACCACGGGCGCGGTGGTGTCCGGGGCAGGACCCACGTCGATGGAGCGCGTGGCCTGAGCATGATTACCGGCGGCGTCCGTCGCGATGGCCGTGATCGTTTGGCTCCCGTCGGAGAGGATGATGTCGACGGCGAAGTCCCCACTCGGCGTGACCGGCGCAGAGAAGCCGTTCACGGAGACGGTCGCACCCACTTCCGTCGTGCCGGTCACATGCACGGGGTTGGTCGTCACCCTCGATCCGGCCGCCGGAGCGGTCAGGGAGAGGGCCGGCGGCGTCGAGTCCAGCCGCACGGAACGCAGGACCTGAGCCGAATTCCCCGACGCGTCCCGCGCGACGACCGTGATTGTGTTCGCGCCTTCCGCAAGGGTGATCGTCCGAGTGAACACGCCGGTCGTCCCGTTCACAGTGGCGGGAAGGCCGTTCACCGTCACCGTGGCCCCCACTTCGGTGATCCCGGAAACGATGGTCGCCGCGGTCCCCGTGAGCGCGTAGTCCGGACTCGTCACGGAAAGCGACGGGGCCATGGTGTCCACCGTGAACTGCCATGTGGCACTCGTCGAGAATCCCGCGCCGTCGAAGACCGTCACGTCCACCGTATGCGTCCCGTCGGAGAAGGAAAAGGGCAGGGACCAGAGGAGCGTCGTGTCGTTGAAGCTCCCAAAGAACGAGAAGTCCGTTCCGTCGATCGCGATGGTCACGTCCGCTATGCCCGCCGAAACCTGCGGGTCCACATACGACACGGTGATGCTGGCCGTTGCATCGTTTGTGTACGAACCGTCCGCCGGGGTCTTCGATAAGATGACCGGCGCGTTCACATCGGACAGGGCGAACAACGCATCCACTTCGACGGCCGGCGCGCCCAGAGGCCCGACGAACAAGATCCCGATGTAGAATCCAGGCATTGTTCCGGCAAAGTTCCACGTCACGTTGAAGTTCGCGTTCGCGCCGCTCGGGATGCTGGATCCCGGGACGTTCGTCGGAGTCAACTGCGTCCCCTGGATGATCAGCTTGCCCATGTCGAACGAGCCAATTCCCGCCGGGACGGAGTAGCCGTCCACGAGGATCAGGTAGTTCCCGGATTGCGGCATCGTGAGCCGAACCTCTTCGAACGAGGTCGAGCCGGCCGAGGAAGCGACGAGGCTGTACGTGGCGCCGACCTGACGGTACAGGTACAGGTCGATGTCCATCCCTTGCGGATACGATTCGCCGATCGCGACGTCGATCAGTCCGACGTTCGAGGCGGAGAACGTCTCCGTGTACACGTCGCCGTTCACGATCGTGAGATTCGTTTCAACGATCGGCGCTGAGACGCCGAAGGAGCGGACGCTGAGTCCCGGCAGAGCGAGGGACGAATTCGCGTTGAACATGCCTTTCCCGGTCGCGTTCGAGGTCGTGACGATCCAGGGAGTCGGGGCGACCGCGAAGGTGCCGACCTGCCCGTTGAACAAGTCCGACGGACCGGTCCCCGCGTTCAGGACGTTGTGGAGGCCGATCGCATGGAGGCCCGTACTCAGCGGCGCGGTGACCCACTCTTCGGGACCGCCCGTCACGGTGTTGAACCGCCATCGTCCCGCGTCGATGAGCTGGTTCGAGCTTTGGCCGATCGTGGACAGGGAATATGGGCCCCAAATGCTCGGACCGACCAGGGAGAACGGGTCCGGCGTGGGACCGAAGATCAACGTGTCCAGGTCGGTCGGCGCGGTCGACCACCACGTGTGCACGAGGAGGTTCTCGCCCGGGTAGACGGGCGTGGAGTCGGGGACGTCCGTGTAGAAGAACCGCCAGTCGCCCGCCTCGGGTCGCCAGGTCCAGTCGCCACCGCCGAACATGCGGTTGTTGTCGAGGAAGGCGGTGCTCGACGGGTTCCCGCCGAACGAGAAGGACGTCCCGGTCGCGGCGACCTGGACGACGACGGGGATGAGTGTCTCGGCGCCCGACCCGGCGTCCGTGAGCATCACGGCGCCCGACAGGATTCCGTAGGGTTGGCTCGCGGGAACGGAGACCGTCACATCCAGAGAGCCGGTTCCGCCGGGGACGAGGGAAAGGCTGGCCGCGCTCTCGGTGAGCCAAGGAGCATCGACCGCCTGGTAGTAGTCGACCGTGACGGTCAGGGTCGTGGACGGGACGAGGGCCGAGACGGTCCGATGCTGGATCCCGAGCAGCAGGCCATTGTGGATCCGAGCGAGCGGATCATGAACGAAGGCCTCGATGTTCGTCCCGGTCGGATAGCCGTACGTGAACCGTTGAATCTCCGTGCCCGCCGAATCACTCATCTCGCCCGCGTTGACGACGCCGTTCCCATTCGTGTCCGTCCAGTACGTCCCGTCCCCGTTGTAGTCCAGCCAATCGTACACGAGGACACGCCATCGGCTGTTCGCGACATAGTTCACGTCCGGGTCCAACTGCGCGAACGGGAAGTTCACGGTGGCCTTGAGGAGGTTCGTCCCGGCGGGGACGAGACCCGTCAGGTTGATCAGATAATCCGGCCGGAGGAAGTTTGGCGCGCTCTCGTTTGCGTTCGTCGTCGTGATCGTCCACGAATTGCTGCCGATCTTTTGCAGCTCCCAGTCCGACACGAGGACGGACTTCGGGTTCGCGATATTGTGATTCTCGACGGAGAACGTGTCGGTGGACGTGCCGCCCGGCGACAACAGATTCGTGAAGCTCGGATAGGAGGTCCCGCGGTAATTTCCGGCCATCCATTCCGGTGCGAGCCCGGCGGCCGTGAAGTGGTACGCCGCGAGGCCGTCCCGGAACGACGCCGATTCGACGGCGCGCAAGGCATTCGTCAGGCCGTGGCCCATGACCTCGGGATCGTAGTGCGTGTTGTCCGCGGATCCCGTGAGCAGGACCTTTGCGTACTGGTTGAACAACGCGGTTCCCGTGGTGTTGTACCAGGCGTTCTCGACGAGCGCGAGGATCGCCGCCGTGGCCGGCGCCGAGAGAGACGTGCCGCCCCAAACAACCCATGCGGGAGGCCCGAAGCAGTAGGGAGGCGCCACGATTCCGGCACAGTTAACGGGTTGATCGCCAGACGCCCACGCGCCGACTGTCACGACGTCGGGCTTCGAAGTCCCGAGGGTGCTCGGGCCACGGTTCGACCAGGGTTGCACATCGCCGACTGTGGAGTGCGCCGCGGCATCCGCCGCGCCGACCGGGTACGGCTCGGTGCCTGAGTAGCTCGTCGATGCGCCGACCGAAATGACCCCGCTGCTCGAGGACGGGGATGTGACCGTCCCGAAGCCATGCCCTCCGTTCCCGCTGGAGACGGCGAACACGGTGTCCGAGTGGAGGAGGGAGTTCAGTTCGACCCAGCGGGCCGTGAAGTCCCAGCCATCGTTGAAGGTCCCGGAGAAGCCGAACGAGGCGGAGGCGACCTGCGCTTCGTCGCCCGTGCCGGGCGTGCCATCATAGCCCTCCCCGACGAACGTGAACATGTCGTAGAAGAAACCGCCGGCGTAGATGTTCCCGACGGAGAGGAGCTTCGCCTGCGGCGCGAAGCCGAGGACGGTGCCCGTCTTGTTCTGCGCGACGATCGCGGAGGCGCAAAGTGTGCCGTGGTCCCCGCCTCCCGGGGCGAGTGTATCGCCGATCTGAAGGGTAACGAGATCGCCGGCACCTGGAGTCGGAACTGGGAGGCCATAGCGCGCCCCCATCACGTCGCTGTAGGGAATCGGGTTCGCCCCATCCCCGATGAAATAGACAAGTCCTCCGGACAGGTCCGCCATGCCATCCCCGTTCGTGTCCATCCAGATTTCCGGCGAGGCTACGTCCGCGGCCTTGTCGTTTCCGAACTGATAGTTGTCGTCGAGATCGACGTACACCGTGTCGTACACGCCGGGGATCGTCGAATCCGTCACGAGCATCGCGACGAACTCGCCATAGTAGAAAGCGCGCAGGGTGTTGTCCGGGTGGAGCCCGAGATGGTAGTTGCCGCTCGCGCTCGGGATCCCCGCGACGTTGTACACGTGACCGTTGAATGGAAGGGACAGATTCCCGGTGACCGGATTCGCCGTCGCCGTGAAGCTCGTGTCCACGTACCAGGAGCTCGGTGCGGTCGGGAACGTGAGTCCGCCGAGCAAGTAGGAGGCCATCGAATTCGGATCGAAGGCCATGGGCCAGTCGAAGTAGGGCGAGGACGCGTTCGTGTTCCGCGCGAACGTCCCCTGAAGGTCGGGATGGCCGAAGTCCGTGCCGCTGTCCATCGTTGAAACTTGGACGCCATAGCCGGTGTATCCGAGGGCCCACGCCTCCGGGACATGGTGTCCCTTTCCGGCCGCGATCAGGTCGGGAGCGGGGGCGCCGCCTCCGATCGCGTTTGCCCGTGCCGAACTGCGCGGCCTCCTGGACGGAAGAGGTCATCTTGTTCCAATCCGCGTTCGGCTGTCGTGCGTGGTCGAGGAGCTGTTGCATCGCCGGCTCCATGGAAGACTGCGTCGGTGCCGGATTGCCTCGAACGTCGCGCGTCATCGGATCGGGCAGAATCGAATTCGCTGCGGCGGCCCTCGTCGCGCCGGCGACGGCGACCAACACGATCCCCGCGACCATGAGGACGGTCAACGAAATGGCCCACGCACGTCGAACGAACAAACCCATCAGGATCCCTCCCGTCAGGCGATCGTCGAGCAGAACCCGCCTAGGGTCTCTCCTCCAAATCGCTCGCCCAACTTCGTCGCGAATCGGGGCGACGCGTTATAAACGTTCGGACGAGGACCTGCGCACTACAGGGAGAGCCGCGCCCGTCCAACCGGACCAGCGACGACCATCGAAGACCCGTTGGCCGTGAAGTACTTCACCGCGACCGCGCGGATGCGATCCTCCTCCAGGTCGCGCACGATCTCGGGGAAGCGCTCGAGGAAGTTCATCCCGAGGCCGTAGTACTCCATCCGATGGAGCTCGGACGCGACCTCCGCGTTCCGTTCGAGCGACACGATGAGCGATCCGATCTGGTTGTCTCTGCCGTCCTGGATCTCGTCCGCGTGGAACGGGTCTGTCTGCAACCGGTCGAGTTCGGCGCGGATCGACTGCACCGCCTTCTCGAGGTTCGCGGGATTCACGCCCGCGGAGAGAGACCACATCCCTCCGGCGGTGCGCGCATCGAGGCCCGTGAACGCGTAATAGGCGAGACCTTGCTCGTCCCGCAAGTTCCGCCCGAGACGGCCGTACAATCCGATCCGGCCGAACAGGAGATTCGCCAAATTCAGGGCGTAATAGTCCGCATGACGACGAGGGACTGCGGGACCGCCGATCGCGATGTCGGCCTGCGTCTTGTGTGGCATCGGGATCGTCGCGCGGCGCGGCTTGTGCGGAGGCGGCGGGGGGATCGCCGGGATCCCTTCCTGGTCCGCATCGAGGCGGGAGAGCGGTGCGGCGATCGCCTCTTCGACGAGCTCCCGATCGATCTCCCCCGTGACGGCCAGGATGAGGCCATCCGAGCCGACGTGGGATTCGTGGAACTCGACGAGGTCGCGCCGACGGATCCGGCGCACGCGCTCGGTCCCGCCCTTCGGGTCGCGGCCGTAGGGATGGTCGTTCGGGAACACGAACCGCGCGAGCTCGCGCGCGGCCCTCGAGTGGGTGTCGTCCGCCTCGATGCGCAGGTCGTTCAGGAGTTCGCCCCGCACGCGATCGATCTCGCGCTGCGGAAACGTCGGCTCGGAGAGACATTCGACCAGGATCCGGATCGTCTCGCGCAGGGAGTCGCGCGTGCACCGGCCGTTGAAGCCCAGGAGCTCCTCGCCGTTGTGGAACTCGAGGGTCGCCCCGATGCCTTCGAGTCGGTCGGCGAGCTTCGCGGCTCCGCGATGGCGGGTGCCGCTGAGCAGGAGTCGCGACGCGAACTCGGCGACCCCGTGCGCATCGCCCTCCGAAGCCACGCCCGCCGGGATGCTCCCGCGGAACGCGACGAAGGGATTCGACGGGAGGGCGTGAGAGATCAGGACGGCGCCATTCCCCAGGGCGGTGCGGTCGGGGAGGTTCAGCCGGTTCCCTCCTGGGCATGGAATCGGACGACGGACCGATGCTCGTCCACGAGATACGTCCGAGCGACCTCTCGGATGCGCGGCGCGCGGACCTTCTCGACCTTTGCGAGCAGGCGATCTCCGAAGTCCCAGGACGAGAGTCCTTCGCCGGCGCTGAGCAGCATCCCTTGGAACGTGACGCCATCCTGTTCGTACCGGGCCCAGGAGCGGACCTGTTGCTTCGCCCGCTCGACTTCCGTCCGATTCGGCAGGGTGCGACGCAACTTGTCGACCTCGCGATCGATCACGTGCTCGACGCGGTCGAGGGGCACGCCCTTCGCACACGTTGCGGACGCGATCAGCAGGGACGGATCGAGCTTCATCTCCTGCCGCACGCCGACGTCCGTCGCGAGCTTGGACTCGACGAGGGCGTGATACAGCCGGTTCGATCGCGGGCGCCAGTCGCCGGACGCGAAGGAGATGAGGCCTCTCCAACCGCCGAGGACCGTGGAGAGCAGGATCAAGGCGGGCGTGTCGTCATGGGCCGCGGACGGAATGTGCCATCCGATGGATAGCAGGTCCGCAGGGCCCGGGCGGACGAGATCGCTCCGCCGCTCTCCGCGCTGCTCCGGCTCCGAGAGGCGCAAGGGCTCCGGCGCCGGCTCCGGCTTCAAAGGGGAGAAGGCCTCGCGGACATGTTGCATCGCGACCGCGGGATCGAAGCCGCCGACGAGGATCAGGGACGCGTTGTTCGGAGCGTAGTATCGCAGGTAGTGGTGGTAGAGCGGCTCCCGGTCGAGGGAGGCGAGGTCCTGCTTGTACCCGATCGGGGTCCAGTGATAGGGATGCACGTGGAACGCGAGCCCCCACAGTTCCTCGTCGACGAGGAATTCCGGCTGGTTCTCCGCGCCCTCCCGCTCGCTGATCACGACCGTGCGCTCCGCTTCGACCTCCTTCGGATCAAAGGCGGCATTACGCATCCGCTCGGACTCAATCATGAGGGCCGTGTCCATCGCGGACGCGGGGATCGTCTCGAAGTACATCGTGTAGTCTGTGTCGGTGAAGGCGTTCATCTTGCCGCCGAGGCGCGAGATGAACTTGTCGATGTCCCCCTTGCCGAGCTTGCCGCCCCCCTTGAACAGCATGTGCTCGACCCAATGGGTGGAGCCGGTCATGCCGGGGACCTCGTTGCGGGAGCCGATGCGGTACACGACCCAGGTGGACAGCGCCTTCGTGTCCGGGATTGGCCGGAGGACGACCTTCAGGCCGTTCTCGAGCGTCTCCACATGGGTGGGCATTTGAAGGACGAAGGTCAGCGCGCGATATAGAGTTGCGGCCGGGAGGAGCTTTTCTGGCGGTTTGATAGTCCCCCGATAGGGGGACCCCTGCGGTTCAGATGCTTGACTTTCCGATACAACTCCGCTTGTTCGGCCAAGACCGACGCGGGGATGCCCAAGCTACGTTTGGCACTCGGCTTCCGATCCTGGAGCATCCTCTGCCGACTCCGGATCAGCTGCTCCAAGACACTTGCCTGATCCCTCTTGATAATCAAATAGGGCTTGACGACCGAAAGAAGCGGTCCAACCATCCCGTCGGTCCAAATGAGTTGGTAAGCGAAACGCCAGGCCGCTTTCCTCGGCGGCTGGTTTGCTAGAATTCCGCCGTACACCTGTTGTATTTGCTGAAGCACCTCCTTATGCGTGTTTGCGATGGAAATCCTCGGCTTGTAGTACACCCTTGTGTACCTCGGGCTTGTCCACCTCGCAATCATCAAGGATCCTTCCCCATCGATGAAACCAGCGAGGTACCTCGGGGAGAGGGGCGTTTTCGGTCTAAGCCGTCGTTCTCGCCTGCGTCCCTCCGAGCCGCGGGTCACTCCTCTCTCATTCAAGCGTTTCAGACGATCATGGAAGTTCTCCCGAAAGATCAGTTCTCCTTTGGTTAGCCGTTGGAGGCGACCTCCGGAATCCCGCGTCCTTCTACACCTCCGGACGTGTTCCTGGAACTCAAGCAATGCGGCGGCATGGTTCGACTTGATTCTGAGGTAGGGTCCAATCGCTTCGAGTAGGTTCGCGGCTTTTGCGTTTGTCCAAATGAGAGCGTAAGCAGGTTTCCATCGCGCATGCCTCTGGCCGACGGCAGACATAACTCCGCCCCACCGATCCTGAATCCGTTTCAGCAGCTCGTAGTGCGAGTTGTAAACGCACACCCTGAGCGAATATTCGACCGATTCACCAGGATGACGTCTTCGCGCGAGGGACAGGGAGCCTTCGCCGTCAGCAAAACCGGCTAGATACTCAACTGAAACCAATTTTCATTCGTTGG
>VBMN01000041.1 GCA_005878385.1 Methanobacteriota archaeon | reverse complement strand
GCCACGAATGCCGTCATCGCGAACATCCCGGTGGGTTCCTATCCGATTGGAGTCACGTACGACCCCCGCAATGCCTACATCTACGTGGCAAATTACTTACAAGGGACGATATCGATTATATCTACCGGAGGCCAAGCCCCACGGCCTCCGACGTACGTACTCTTCCTCGGCGCGACAGCCTTCGTGATTGTGATTGCGGTGGTCGCCGTCGGTGTCGTGTTTCGCTTTCGTCAGGCTAGACGAAAAGGACGGATTCCCCCAAGGCCTCCTAACGGGATCTGAGGTCGAAGCACAAACGACGGGTGACCTCTTCGCACAAAGCAGAGTCAAGACGTGGCACCTCCGGGGGAGCCAACATCCTTGGACGGCGTAGGACGCCCGGCATGGCAAGAAGTCCGGCTCCCGCGGAGCCGCTAGATGCGCAGCACTCAGTTTTACAGGTTCCTTTAGCTATTCGACATGTTGGCCATCTAAAGTTCCACAGCTGAATGGGAACTCATCCCCTCCCCCTTGGGTTTGAACCGAAACTGAAAAGGGAAGGTGAGAGCCGGTTTTGCGGCCCTCGTGCTGGGACAGGACACCGGTAGGCGCGAGCCTTGAGTTCTGGCAAACTACCCGTCCATTGACGCGGATTTCACAGGTATAGACCAACTCCTCACGACGGCGCTCCTTCACCGATTTGCTCCATATGGCCTGATTTTCAATCGAACCGGAATTTAGGCCGCATCCGTTAGACTTGGCGGCTGTCGCCATGATCGCAACATTCTTACCACGATGTAGGCCTTGGAAAGTGCTTCCCCGATTCCAAATGCTGGGGAGCTCAGCTTCGAACACGCGGAGCCGGCGCGGATGAGAAATCGAGTAACGTGACTCGATTCGGCAAGCTTGGGACAAGTTCCGAGGCTAGGCGGTGAGGCGTCGAATCTGTCGTCTTGCATGACTCGTCGCTGTTCGAGGGATTTCCCGGCGATTCCCCTCGAGAGTCGCATTCGGTGAACTAAACTAGAGGGCAATTCCACCGTGATTCCGCTCGCTTGTGCGAAGAGCAAGTCCACCTATCAGGAGCCCAACGCCGACGCCGAGAGTGAAAACGAAGATCGCGATGGGAAGAGGGGGCATCGGCAGGCAAGGCCCGGTCGCAATGCAACCTGCGAAAATCGTGTCGAGTGCGGTCCCGATAGCGCCCGACACCGCGAGAATCATGCCGCTGCGCACGACAATGGGGCCGCGCTCTCGGTCGACCATGAAAAAATGTAGACTTAGCAGGCCAAAGAAGATATCGGAGTGAACAATGCGTCTGGTAGGCGGGCAGGGACCGGAACAAGTGACGTACAAAGCATACATAGACAACATCAAGGCCAAAACTGGCAAGGATCCGGAATATTACCAGGCAATGGCAAAAGAGAAGGGCATAGTCAAGCACGCCGAGCTACTTGCGTGGTTAAAGTCGGACTGCGGCCTAGGGCACGGTCACGCCAACGCAATGATCCTGTACATCCAGAACCCTGAACTCGCCAAGAGAAAGATCCGGGAAGATGCAAAGAACGAAAAATCGAGAAAATGAAGACACAGCGGGGAAGGCCACAATTCAGCCTCATTTGAGAAATAGCCTCAGAAACCGCTCATTTGCTAGCGGGCCCGACGGGATTCTCGAGCGGTCTCGAAACCAGGCCTTGGTGGCTTTCACATTACCCTCCCGTCGAGGTGGGACGACTCCTTGCAGGTGTGGGACCAAGGTGACGACGTCCTTTTCCCGGATGATGGAGACCCGTCCCATGCCCGCATTGCTCGGGCTCAGCTCGCCTCGACTGCGTCGATGGCCCTCTCGACTTCTTTCTTCAGTTTGTCCCGCGCCGCGGGCCGCTTCCAAAGATCGTCGAGGTCGGGCCGGGTCGTCCGGCAGATGGAGAGGATTTCGTCGAGACTCGTCCTTCGCAGGGTCTCGATTACCACGGCCTTGTACGAGTGGAGTTCATTTCCGTGCCGTTGGATGACGGAAGGATAGAGCCAAAGCTCGCACCCCATCCACCGCTCGACGTATGACCGTGCCAGGGGCCGGACGCGCTTCGCGACTTGCTGACGAAACGCCTCTTTGGCGAGTTCGAGAAGGAGCTGCGTCTCCGGTGGTTCATCAACCATGCCGAGGGAACGGTGCGGCATCCTCATAAACGCGAGGTGTCGACGATGCGGAGATCACCGACAGCCGTCCGGACCAACGGCAACACCTTGCGAACTCTCGATGTCCGTGACGGGCACACTCCTTAAGTAACGCGCCGCGGTTTCGCGGGCCCGGGCCCGTAGCTTAGTCCGGTGGAGCGTCTGGCTCATAACCAGATGGTCGTCGGTTCAAAAGGTCCCGCGGCGGCCGCGGGGCCGGAAATTCCGGCCGGGCCCATCGACGACCGCGGTTCACGGGAGGCCCGGGAGTCCCCGGAAGTGCTCGCCGTACACGAACGCGTCGCGTACGAACTCGGTGACCGCGGTCAACATGCCGCTGAGGACATCCTCGTCCTTGTCCTGCGACAGGCTGCGGGACAGGTGGTACAGGAGGACACCATCGCGGTAGACCAGGAAGACCTCCTCGATCTGGGTGCCGAATCGGCGGATCACCGCGAGGACCAAGAGCGCCGCGAGGCCGGATCCTGCGAGTCCGATCCACACGTAGGTGAAGGGATCGGCAAGGACCTTCATCGTCACGTCGACCCGCGAATATCCAATCACCGTGTCGGCGCTGTTCGTGTACAGCACCTCGAAGACGACGGGGAGCGAAAGGCCCGTGGGCGTTCCGTCTCGGATTCGGAGGTCGAGGGTGACGACGAGCACCTGGCTTGGCTGAACGTCCGTGAAGGACCAGTTCAGTTGGAGGTCCTGCTTCACCGCCTCCACGGTCGATGTGTAAGTGACGATCTCGAAGTGCGAATTGTTCGTGTAAACGAGCCAAAGGTCGTGCGCGACCGATCCTCCGAGGTTCCGGATTCTCAGGGTATACTGCAATGTTTCCCCGACGCGGGAGTCCGACGAGGGCGCCCCGAGCTGCATGTCGATCTGGGACGCCACGAAATTCGCAATCGCGGAGGCGTCTACGCCGGGCCGGAAGTTCCCGTTCACGTCGGTGTAGTCCGCGTGGAACATGAGGTTGGCTCGGGTCCCGTTTCGCACGGTGGATTTCGCCCGCAGCTCCAGCGAGAACGACTTCGAACCGGGTGTGACGTTCGTCCATCTCCACGTGTACGTCGAGCCGACGATGCTCAGAGCACCGTCGGACGTGTTGCTCACGTACAAAAAGCTGGCAGGGAGCGGCAAAGAAAGTTGGACATCGCCTGCCATTCCGCTCCCTGCGTTGACCAGATAGATGCTGTAAAAGACAAGGGAGTCCGCCTCGATCGAGGTGGTCGCCGGTGACACTCGGAGGATCACGATCGGGACGGAGGCTTCGATCAAGTCGGACACGATCGGGACCGACGGGAGGACGTTCCGGTACCCGTCCGTGTACGTCAGCGTCCCGTTCATCATCATGGTCCAATGGTCGGCGATGCTGAAGTCGACGGACGCATTCAGAAAGATCGTGGTCGGCCCGAGAGGCACGTTGGAGAGAGTGAAATGGACCTCGCCTCCGTTCAGGAGGGGGACGAGCGTCGCGTTCAGGTAGATGAGCCCCGGGCCCAGGGTCAGGTTGACCCACGCATCGCGGGCGGCCTCGCTTCCCGTATTCGTGAAGCTGATGGCGGCTCGGATGATGTCGGCGGGCGTCACCTGAGTCCGGCCGAGGCTGACGGCCGCGGACAGGATCTCGGGGGCGCTCACCTGGACCGCCCAGGTGGTGACCCTCGGGGGGAGCAGGAACCCATTCGAATTCGTGTAGTTGAGCGAGACCACGTTGACGAGGATCGCTCCGGGCGCCAGGTTCGTCGCGGCCTTCGTTGTGACGGTGAAGGACCACGTCTGAAGGCTCGGCATATCCCCCAGCCGGATGTACAGGGAATTCCCGGACACCACACGGCCCCGGAACGCACTCCCAAGGTCCATGGCCGAATCGGAGACGTACGTCATGCCGGTCGGGAGGGTATCATTCACCCAGAGGGTCTTGGAGGGATCCCCCGTGTTCTGCATCGTGATTTGATAGACGATCGTCTCCTTCGAATGGACGAGGGTCTTGGCCGAGGACTTCACGAGGCTGATCACGGGACCGCTGAACGCGACGTCCGCGGAGGCGATCCTCGTCGGCCAGGAGAAGCCCTTCTCGTCGGTGTAGTTGAGGAACGCGGTGTTCCGGAAGTACGGGACGGGCGGGATCGAGGCCTTCACCTGGACGTCGATGCTGAGCCGGTAGTTCCCGGAACCCTGGGCCGTCCACGTCCAGTTGTAGTTGCCCGTCATCGCCCCGGGGTCCGAGGAAGTCAGGAAGGTCAGTTCGCTGGGCAAGCTGTCGTTGAGCCAGACCTGCCCCGCGGGTCCGGATCCGGTGTTGTTGAACCACAGGTCGTAGGTGTACCGGTCCCCGCTCCGGACGTTCGAGCTCGTGGTCGTCTTCGAGAGCGTGAAGGACGGTGCACGGACGAGCGCGGACGACTCGGCGATGTCGAGGACCCCGTTCGACTCCATCGCCGTCACGGTCGCGTGGTACGTGCCTTGAGCGAGTGGCGGGAAGAGGGTGAATCGGAAGACCTTCCAGGCGGACGGGTTCGCCGGGTCGGTCGCGAAAAGGGCCATCGCCGTGTAATTCGCAATGACGGCTCCGGATGGCGCCGTGAGGTTGATCCTCGCGCTCGCGATCTCGGAACTCCCGAATGGGTCCGAGACGTTCGCCTGCACCACGAGCGCATCCTTCGGGGACCATGCGGTCGCAGGGCCGACCGCATCCCTCGTGTCGATTTGGTCAATCCGCACATAGGTCGTCGTTCGGAGGTTTACCACGGAAGCCGCGAAGCTGGAGTTCATGGCGAGGACCGCGTCCGCTTGGCTCGCGCCCAAGTTCCGAACCGTCAGGCGAATCCGGCCTCCGGAGGGGAAGGTGTGATCAAACGCCGGGAACTGGAACGTGAACGGCTGATAGTCCGGGAACTGGTTCGTGGTGAGGGCCCGTTCCGTATAGGCGACGGGGGTAAACGTGACCCCGTTCCAATCCGTGAGGGTGAGGTTCAGTTGGAGCATTTTCACGTCATGGCTGGCGGAGTCGAGGAACAATGTCGCGTTGGAGGCGAGCGCCCGAAACGGACGTGCCAGGACGGGGTCCAGGTCGAAGTCATGCGCGCTCCCATCCTGGCGCAGAGTCTCGTTGAATTGGCTCCCGCCCCCGCCCATGGGTCTCGCGGGGTCGAGCCGCTGCGCCGATCCGATCGTTTTCGGATCCAGGTAGAGCTGCTTGCTCTGTGTGCCGACGAGGACCGACGCTTGCGCCGGGGGAGGCGTCCTCAGCGTCCCGGCGTCGTCGACGTAGACGAATGCAAGGGCTTTCGTCAGGATCGTCCCGGGCTCCGTCCCAAGGTTCACGCGGCACGTCAGGTCGAACGAGCGCGCTCCGTTCGTCAGGTCGGCAAAGGTGAACGACGGCCAGGGGGTCGACGAACCGGCGGCGGCTGCGGTGTCGGAGACGTACGTCATGCCTGGCAGCAGCGTGTCGTTGAGCCAGGCCCCGCGGGCGGCATTGTTTCCGGTGTTGTTCAGATAGAGACGGAACGTGACGGTGTCTCCGGGATTCGGTTCGTCGTCGAGGGCGCGGAGGGTCGCGGTCAGATTCGACGCGGTCTGGCGTCCATACGCGACGAAGTACAGGTCTGTGGCCGGCGAAGCCGGGGTCCAGCCTCCGCCCCCGAAGTTCGTCATGGCCTGTCCGTTCGGGTACGTGTTGGCGTTGCTGTGATGCCACTCGTACGGATTCACGATGGAAGTCGAAGAGGTCGCCACGATCCAGTACTGCACGCCGGCTCCGAGGCTGGGTGGGGACGGGAAGGTGACCACGACGTTCGCGAGGGCCGTGTTGGGGATGGCGAACGTGACTTGGGCCAAGATCGTGCCGGAGGGCTGGCCCGAGGCGTCGCTCTGAATCGCGATCTTTATGGTATTCGAGCTGCCGCCCGAGTTCCGGAGGCGCAGCGTCAGGTTCAGGAGCCGATAGGACGCGGACGTGAGGAACGATTGGGCGGCGCTATCGCTCGAGTCGACCGAGAGATGGTTCGTCCCCGAGATCACCGTGTTCGATTCGTAGACACGCTCGCCGAAGGCCGCGGCGGGCGGCGACAGGAAAGGGAAGAGCGCGGCGGCTAGAAGGAGGACGAAGAACGTCACCGCTAGGGGTGAGGTGGGCAGGCGACGACTCACTCTAGAACCTCAGCGGCGTATCGTGCCCCGTCCCTGGTAAGGCCTCATCGTCCCCGTTATCCACCTTGATAATTTTTTTCATGGTTGGGGTTCGCGGGACGTGGCCAGAGTTGGCTCTCCGGGGAGCAACTTTTAGTCCGAGGAGCCCTTCAAGCGACCCCCATGGAGTCTCTGGGCCTCGATCCCCCCATCCTCGATGCGGTCCGGGCCCTCGGCATCGACGCGTTCACGGAGCCTCAGGTCCGCGCGATCCCGCGGATCTTGGCGGGAGCGAACGTGCTCCTCGTCGCTCCGACCGGGATCGGAAAGACCGAGGCGGCCTTCCTGCCGATCCTTCAGCACCTGCTCCGCGAGAAACCGAAGCCCACGAGTGCCCTCTACATCACGCCCCTCCGTGCGCTGAACCGGGACATGTTGCGTCGGATGACGTTCTTCGCGGAGCGGCTGGGTGTGCGCGTCGCCGTCCGTCATGGCGATACGACCCCGCAGGAACGGGCGGCGATGACGCGGCATCCGCCGGACGTGCTCATCACGACGCCGGAGACGTTTCAGATCCTGTTCACCGGACGTCTCCTCCGGGAGCACCTCAAATCGGTCCAATGGGTCGTGATCGACGAGATCCATGAACTTGCCTCCGACGAACGGGGGGCCCAACTGGCGGTCGGCCTGGAACGGCTCCGCGACCTCACCGGCCGTGAGTTCCAGCGGATCGGGCTCTCGGCCACGGTCGGCACACCGGACGAGGTCGGGGCCTTCCTCGCGGGCGTGGGACGGCCCGTCGAGGTGATCCGGGTCCGGATGCCGAAGGGGATGCGGATCCGCGTCGAAATGCCGGATCCCGCCAAGGAGGATGCCGAGATCGCCGACCGCTTGCGGGTCCAGCCGGGTCAGGCGACCGCGTTGCGCCGCTGCTACGAGCAGATCAAGGAGCATCAGTCGACGCTCTTCTTCGTGAACACGCGAGACACCGCGGAGTTCCTGTCCTCGCGCCTCGCGGCGTGGTATCAGGACGCCGGGATCGGCGTGCACCACGGGAGCCTCTCGAAGGACGTCCGCGTGCAGATGGAGGACGACTTCAAGGCGGGCCGTTTGCGGGCCCTCGTGTGCACGTCGTCCCTCGAGCTCGGGATCGACGTCGGCGGTGCCGACTTCGTGCTCCAGTACAACTCGCCACGAGAAGTGTCTCGACTCGTCCAACGGATCGGGCGATCGGGTCATGGCGTTGGCGAGGTCTCCGATGGCGTGATCCTCGCGACGCACGAAGACGACGTCGCAGAGGCCTGTGCGATCGCGCGACGCGCCCTTGGGGAGGAAATCGAGGACCTCGTCGTGCGGCAGGACAACCGGTCCGTCCTCGCGAACCAGCTCATCGCGATTGCCGTGTCGGAACGGTTCGCCTCCCTCGACGAGGCGTACGAGACCGTCCGCCGGAGCTGGCCCTTCCGATCGCTGAAACGGGCCGACTTTGACGAGGTCGTGAAACAGCTCTCGGACCTTCGGGTTCTCTGGTCCCGCGACGGCCGTCTGGGCCGGAGCTCGAACTCGCTGCCCTATTTCTTCGAGAACATCTCGATGATTCCGGATGTGAAGACGTACCGGGTCGTCGACATCTCCTCCCGCCGGGCGATCGGCACCTTGGACGAATGGTTCGTCGCGGAGAACGCGAAGCTCGGGGAGAGCTTCATCATGCGCGGGACGGCGTGGCGGTTCGTCGACTTCAAGGAGGACCACATCCTCGTCGAACCGGTCCGGGAGATCGGGGACGTGCCCTCCTGGGTCGGCGAGGACATCCCCGTCCCCTTCGCGGTCGCCCAGGAGGTGGGGCGCTTGCGGCGCGAACGGGACCTGGCCGCGTACCCGGTGAACGATCGGGGTGCCGCGAAGTTCCTCGAGTACCTCGGTTCCGTCGGCGACGCACCCCTCGGGACGGACACCCGAATCACAATCGAGACCGCGCGGGATGTGATCATCGTGAATGCGTGCCTCGGTTCGAAGGTGAACGAGACCTTGGCGCAGCTGATCTCCTCCCTCGTCAGCGCGCGGTTCGGACAGAGCGTCGGCTTGCAGACGGATCCGTACCGGATCGTCCTCGAGGTCCCGCGATCCCTGAACCCGCAGCAGATCGTGGAGATCTTGCGGCCCGAGGACCCCGATGCCCTCGAACCGCTTCTCCGTGTGATCCTGAAGAACTCCGCGTTCCTTCGGTGGGCGTTCGTGTATGTGGCCAAGAAATTCGGCGCGCTTCGCCGGGACGTGGACTGGGAAAGCGTCTCGATCCCGCGTCTCCTGAAGACGTTCGAGAACACGCCGCTCTTCGAGGAGGTGTTGGACAAGGTGTTCTGGGAGCGCATGGACATCCCGCGCACCGTTGAGGTCCTCCGGAAGATCCGCTCGGGAGAGATCGAGGTCGTCGTCACGCGGATGACCCCGGTCGGAAGGGCTGGGCTCGAAGGCGGGCGCCTCCTGGTGACGCCATCGAAGGCGGACCACGCGACCTTGATGGCCGTGAAAGCTCGCCTCGAGAAGGAGTCGGCGACGTTCCTGTGCCTGAACTGCAAGATGTCGTGGCGCGACACGGTCCGCGACTTGCCAATGAAGATCCGTTGTCCCCGGTGCGAAGCGCTCATGGTCGCCGTCGTCGCGCCGTACGAGAAGGACAAGGTGGCGAAGCTCGATTTCGGCGGGACGGACAAGGAGAGTCGGTCGAAGGCGAAACGCCTCTTCACGAACGCGAGCCTCGTCATGGCGCATGGAAAGAAGGCGGTCGTGGCGTTGATGGCCCGCGGGGTCGGTGAGGACACCGCGGCGCGCATCCTCCGCGGCTATCACGAGACGGAAGAGGATTTCCTGAGGGACCTCCTCGCGGCCGAAGTCACGTACGCGAGGACGAAGCGGTTTTGGGATTAGCCGCGGTTCGGAATCCTCTCAGGCGGGAAACCCAAGGCGATACGTTTATCGACTTCCCGTCGGTCGTTCACTCCGATCGATCCGTGAGCGAAGACGCCGACGTTCCCTGTCCGGTCTGCGGGGCCGCGAATCCCCGTGATGCGACGTCCTGTAATGCCTGCGGCTATGCTCTTACCGACGCATCTCGCACCGACAAAGTGGATGCTCTGTTGGACGACCTGATGGACCTCTCGAAGGCTCCTCCGGCCGCGATCGTGGCGGAACCAACCTCGGACGAGTCGCCGGATGTCGACGAGGCGGTGGCCGAGAGGCTCTTCGACTCGCTCCTCGTCGAGATTCAGCCCGCGGGCGAGGACGAGGTTCCCGAAGTGCGGGCAAGATCGACTGTCGCAGACATCCCCCCGCCGGCGCCAGACGTGTTTGGGGATGTGTCCCGGGTTCCCGTCTCGGCCACCCCGGCCGAGACCGAGACCGGCAAGCTCCTCCGGATTTCGGGCCGGATGTTCGACCTCGTGACGTTCGGGTCCGTCGCGGCTCTCGCTGGGACCTTCGTCGGATTCCGGATGTACCAGAGTTTGTTCGATCCCGCGAATCCCCTGCCCACGATCGTGTTCGCGGGGATCGCCTCCGCCGGAATGATCGCGGCCTTACTCCTGTTCCAGCTGTCGAACAGCGAGGTCGCACAAGGGGACCGCCTCGTGAAGCAGGGGCGTCATCAGGAGGCACTCCTGCATTACGATCGGGCGATCCGCATGGTTCGCCGTCCGTCGTATGCGTGGACGTCCCGCGGTGTCGCGATGAAGTACCTGGGACGAGTCGACGATGCGCTCCGTTGCCACGAGAACGCGATCCGCCTGGATTCGGAGAACGAGGTCGCCTGGTGCAATCTCGGGACGGTGTACTTCAAGAAAGGCCAGTTGGGCAAGGCTCTCGAGTGCTACGACAAGGCGATCCACCTGAGGCCGAAATACGCAATCGCCTGGAACAACAAAGGCGTCGTACTGGCGCGGATGAACCAGTTCGAGGAAGCGAATCGGTGCCACGGCAAAGCGACGAGTCTCCGCCCGACCTATGTGGCAGCGTGGTTGAACCGCGGCGAGGTCCTCGCTCGGTTGGGGGCGCACGACGAAGCCCAACGGTGCGTGGAACAGGCCCGTTCGATCTCCCGTGGCACGTCCGCCTAGAGGCGTCCCACTGCGACGACATAGAGTTCTGCGCTCTGCGGGGACGACGCGCTCGGCTTGATGCCCTTTGCCGCCTCGAAACCCTCTGCGACCCGGCGCAAGAACGCCGGATATCCGTCTCCCTGGAAAATCTTCACGAGGAACGCGCCGCCCGGACGGAGCGCACGAATTCCGAAGGAAAGTGCGGCTTCCCCGAGGTCGAGGGAACGGGCTACGTCCACGGCCCGGTGCCCGCTGAGTCTCGGGGCCATGTCACTCATCACGATGTCCGCGGGCCGTCCGAGCCGTTCGAACAAGGTCGCTTGGACTTTCGGGTTTTGGAAGTCCCCGCGTAGGAACTCCACGCCGTCTAAGGGGGCGAAGGATCCGAGGTCGACCGCAATCACGCGGCCCTTCGGCCCGATCCGTTCTCGCGCGATCTGCGACCATCCGCCTGGCGCGGCACCCAAGTCCACGACGACGTTTCCTTCGTGGAAGAGCCCGATCCGGTTGTCGATTTGAGAGAGCTTGATCGCTGACCGGCTGCGGTACGCCTGCTTCTTCGCGGCGCGATAGAAGCGGTCGTGGTGGCGGGTCTTGACCCATGCCTTGCCCATTCGACCAGAACGATGGCGGCGGCCTGCAAGAATCTTTCCCCGGGCCGCTGGCACGGCAGGTTGATCAGATTCCGCGCACCCTTGAAATAGCCGCGGCCGCTTCCGTTCCACGTGGTCCGCACCTATGCCGATGCCGGCGTGAGCCAAGAGGAAAAGGCGGCCCATATCGCCGCCCTCGTTGCGGCCCTGCGGTACCGTCGGAAGGGCCTCGGCAAGCCGCTCACGAAGATTGGCCACTTCACCGGGCTCGTCGACTTCGGTTCGTACGCCCTCTCGCTCTGCACGGACAGCGTCGGCACGAAAGTCCTGATCGCGAAGGAGATGCGGCGTTGGGACACGATCGGGATCGACTGCGTCGCGATGAACGTGAACGACATGATCTGCATCGGCGCGGAGCCTCTCGCCTTCGTGGACTACGTGGCGATCTCGGACTACGACCGCGAGGTCGCACGGCAGATCGGCGTCGGACTGAACCGCGGCGCGGAGCTCGCGGACGTCTCCATCATCGGCGGGGAAGTCGCGGTCGTGCCGGAACTCGTCCGCGACCTCGACCTGGCGGGGACTTGCTTCGGGGCGGTCCGAAAGACGAAGATCATCGACGGTCGTGCGATCCGGCCGGGCGACGTGATCATCGGTGTGCCGAGCACGGGGATTCATTCGAACGGACTGACGTTGGCGCGACGCGTCCTATCGGAGTCCGCTTTGACCGTCTTCGATGCGGTCGGCGAGACGGGGCGGCCATGGGGCGAAGAGCTGTTGGAGCCCACCGCGATTTACGTGCGGCCGGTCCTGCGCGTCCTGCGCCGCGCGACCGTGCATGGGATGGCGCACATCACGGGAGGGGGCGTGCGGAATCTGGTCCGTCTCAAGTCCACCGTGGAGTTCCGAATGTCCGAGCCGCTCGAGCCGCCCCCTGTCTTTCGCGCGCTCGCGCAGCTCGGCGGAATCGAGAGCGGCGAGATGTACCAGACCTTCAACATGGGAATGGGCTTTGCGATCGTGGCGCCGGAGGACGATGCGAAGGACGTGATCCGTTCCCTGCGTCCCGACGCCAAGGCTCGGATCGTCGGAAGCGTCGTCCGCGGTCGGGGCGTCTCGATCCCGCCGCTCGGACTCTCCTGGGCCTCGTACTGAAGAAATCCTTATCTCGCGTCCGCCCGTTGGTGCGCCGTTCGACTCCCATGGCGACTCGACGGAAGACCCCGAAGTCCCAGTCGAAGCTGAGGAAGGAAGCATCGCCTCCCACCAAGGCGTCGGAGAAAACGGGCAGCGGTCTCGCTCTGGACATCGTCGTGCCGGGGGTGCGAGAGGAAGCCGATGACTTCTCCTCCGTGATCGGCTATCCGGGTGAGCCGCCGTACACGCGGGGTATCCGTGCCACGATGTACCGGGGCCGCCTGTGGACCATGCGACAGTACGCGGGCTTCGGCACCGCGAAGGAGACGAACCGGCGATTCAAGTACCTGCTCGCACACGGTAATGAGGGACTCAGCGTCGCCTTCGACCTGCCGACCCAGATGGGCTACGACAGCGACGCGCCCGCGGCCCGAGGTGAGGTCGGTCGGGTCGGAGTCGCGATCTCCACCCTCGAGGACATGAGCCTCCTGTTCGACGGACTCCCGCTCGACCGAGTGAGTACGAGTATGACAATTAACGCAACGGCTCCGGTCCTCCTCGCTCTGTATGTTGCAGTGGCGGAGGCTCGCGGAATCCGTCGCGGGGCTTTGCGGGGGACGGTCCAGAACGACATCCTGAAGGAATACATCGCGCGTTCGACGTACATCTATCCGCCCGCCCCGTCGATGCGTCTCGCCCTCGACCTGATCGAGTTCTGCTCGCGGGAGGTCCCTCGGTGGAATGCGATCAGCGTGAGCGGGTACCACATCCGAGAGGCTGGCGCGACCGCGGTCCAGGAGATCGCCTTCACGCTCGCGAACGGACTCGCCTACGTGCATGCCGCGGTTGCCCGGGGACTGGACGTCGACGCGATCGCCCCGCAGATCTCCTTCTTCTTCAACGCCCACATGGACCTGTTGGAAGAGGTCGCGAAGTTCCGCGCTGCCCGGCGTCTCTGGGCCGTGCTGATGCGGGACCGATTTCACGCGAGGCATCCGGAGTCCCTGGCCCTCCGGTTCCACGCGCAGACCGCGGGCGTCACCCTAACCGCCCAGCAGCCGGAGAGCAATGCGGTTCGCGTCGCGGTGCAGGCGCTCGCGGCGGTCCTCGGGGGCGCCCAATCCCTGCACACGAACAGCATGGACGAAGCCCTTTCGCTGCCCTCGGAACGGGCAGTGCGGCTCGCCCTTCGCACGCAGCAGATCCTCGCCCATGAGAGCGGCGTCGCGAATACGGTCGATCCCGCGGGCGGATCCTTCGTAATCGAGTCTCTCACGGACCGCCTCGAGTTGGAGGCCGCGGCCCTGATCCGAGAGGTGGATCGGCACGGCGGTATGCTGAAGGCGGTCGAATCAGGCTGGGTGCAGAGCCAAATTGCGGACTCCGCGTACCGATATCAGATGGAGCTCGAACGAGGCGAGCGCACCGTGGTCGGGGTGAACGCGTACACGGAGGAGAGCGAAAAGATCCCCGTGGCCAAGACAAATCCGAAATTGGCGGCCGATCGGGCCCGTGCACTCAAGACATTCCGACGGGGTCGAAACGCGAAGGCCGCGACTCGCAGCTTGCGTCGTCTCGAGGACATCGCTCGCGGCAACGAAAACACGATGCCCGCCGTTCTCGAAGCCGTGCGCGCGAAGTCGACGCTCGGAGAGATCAGCGACGTGCTTCGATCTGTCTTCGGCACATACCGGCCTAGGCAGGACGTATGATCGGTCCGGTCCATCATGTCGGCGTCGCGGTCCGGCGGCTCGATGCGGCCTTGGCGGACTATCGCGTCCTCGGCTTCGAACCTGAATCGACCGAGGAGGTCCTCAATCAAGGCGTTCGTGTGGCCTTCCTTCGGACGGGTGCGGTCCGGATCGAACTCCTCGAATCTCTGAGACCGGACGGCGTGATCGCCCGTTTCGTTGAACGTCGCGGCGAAGGTCTGCATCATGTTGCTTTCTCAGTGCAGGACATCCGCGCCGAAATGAATCGTCTTCAAGAGAGGGGCCTTGAATTGGTCGATGCCGAACCGCGCCCGGGCGCCCATGGTCGGCTCGTCGCCTTCGTGCACCCTCGCTCCGCCCACGGCGTCCTCCTCGAACTCGTCCAGGAATCCACTCGACCGAAGTCCGATGAGGACTCAGGACGATTAGGCTGAATTCCAGGGCGAAGGTTTATGCGAGCGCCCTCGGTGCGCGGCCTTCGATGAGTCTGGAAGGTGCTGCCGTCTCCCTCGGCGCGACCATCGTGAGTTTGATTTTCGCGGCCCTCGTGTTCAATCAATGGGTCTCCCGACGCAAACCGTTCCAGATGGCGTGGTCCCTCGGGCTCGGCCTCTACGGGATCGCCGCCTTTACCCAATTCCTCGCGGAGGCCTACGGCTGGACTCCGTCGACGTACAAGGCCTACTATCTTGTCGCAGCGCCGCTCGTCGCGCGGTTGGTCTTCAACCTCTGGATCGGGATCGGCGCACTGATCATCGCCGCGGGAGGTTCGCTCGCTCGGTTCAATCTCTCCTGGGCGCTCTACATCGGTGAGTTCGTCGGGATTGCGGTCATGTTCTGGGGTTTCCTCGCCAGCCAGGATTTGGCGAAGGCAAAGGTGCCCGTGGCGACACAGCTTCCCACCTGACCCGGGAACGTTGAAATAGAGGCCCGCGCGTCGGTTCGACGTTGAAGATTGGCGAGTTCCACGAACCGAACCGGAAGGTCGTGGGCCGCACGCTGTGGCACTACGACAACGTCGAGTCGACGAACGAAACCGCGAAGGAGCTCCTCGAGGAGGACCTCGAAGAGGGACTCGTCATCTGGGCGGACCGTCAGTCCGCCGGACGGGGTCGGCAGGGCCGCGCCTGGGCGTCGCCTCCCGGCGGCCTTTATGCCTCCACAATCCTCCGGCCGAAGGAGACCCACGCGTGGCTTCTCGGCCTCTTGGTGGGGATGCCCGTCGTGAAAGCCCTCCGGCACTTCGGCGTGTTCGCGGGGTTGAAGTACCCGAATGATGCGGTGTACCAGGACCGCAAGATTGCGGGAATCTTGTCGGAAGGCGTGTACCGGCGGGACACCTACCACGTCGTTGTCGGGATCGGCGTGAACACGAATGTCGATCTCGATCGGCTGCCGGCGGATGTGCAAGCGACCGCGACGACCCTGAAGCGGGAGGTGAACTTGTTCGTCGCCAACGACGAATTCCTCGATTATCTCCTGAACCAAATCGACGACCTCTATTCTCGATATCGGAACACGCGGATCGAGTTCCTGATCAAGGATTACCGCGGGCAATGCACGACGATCGGCAAGCGGGTCGCCGCGACGACCTCGAAGGGGTCGATCACGGGCCGAGCGTACGACATCGCGCCGAACGGTGCCCTCATCATCATGGACGACGCGAGTGCGAAACACGAGTTCGTGGAAGGCAACCTGAAGGTCCTCCCCTGAAGCAACGGCCCAAGCCGATCGGCCGTCCCTCCCACCGCGAAGGCTTAATGACACGCCTCCGCGTTCGGCGCGTCCATGGCGGGCGATGAGCGCGTCGAAGAGCTGCGCCGGCGGAGGG
The DNA here is from genome assembly GCA_005878385.1 of Methanobacteriota archaeon. Taxonomy (GTDB): domain Archaea; phylum Thermoplasmatota; class Thermoplasmata; order RBG-16-68-12; family RBG-16-68-12; genus RBG-16-68-12. Next base: position 7,721 of record VBMN01000041.1, on the reverse strand, counting down.
CCCTCGCGAAACTGGGTGGCGGGAAGGAGCGCACGGACGCCCAACGCGCGAAGGGCAAGCGGACCGCTCGAGAACGAGTCGAGTTCCTCTTGGACCCGGGATCTTTTATCGAGTTGGACGCCTTCGTGGAACACCGGACGACCGAGTTCGGCATGGACAAGAGACAAGTCCCCGGCGACGGCGTCGTCACCGGCCATGGGACGATTGACGGCCGGGCCGTGTTCGTGTTCTCGCAGGACTTCACCGTCTTCGGCGGAAGCCTCGGCGAGATGCATGCGAACAAGATCGTCAAGATCATGGACACCGCGATGAAGGTCGGCGCGCCTGTGATCGGCCTGAACGACAGCGGCGGTGCCCGGATTCAGGAGGGCGTGATCAGCCTCGGTGGCTATGCGGAGATCTTCTTCCGGAACGTCCTTGCCTCCGGGGTCGTGCCGCAGATCAGCGCGATCTTGGGACCGTGCGCGGGCGGTGCGGTGTACAGCCCCGCGATGACGGACTTCATCGTGATGGCGAAGGGGACGTCGAACATGTTCATCACCGGTCCCGAGGTGATCAAGGCCGTGACGGGCGAGGCGGTGACCTTCGAGGCGCTCGGTGGGGCGATGACCCACGCAGAGAAGAGCGGCGTGGCGCACTTCGCCGCGGACGATGAGGCCGAGGCTCTCCGCATCGTGCGCCGCGTCCTGAGCTACCTGCCCTCGAACAACGTGGACGAGCCGCCCGTCCTCGCGACCGACGACGACTCGAAGCGCATGGATCCCGAGCTTGCGACGATCGTCCCGCGGGAACCGGACAAACCGTACGACATGCGCGATGTGATCTCGCGGGTTGTGGACCGCGAATCCTGGTTCGAGGTGCACGAGCATTGGGCGCGGAACATCGTGATCGGCTTCGCACGCCTCCAGGGTCATCCGGTCGGAGTCGTCGGGAATCAGCCCAAGGTGCTCGCCGGCACGCTCGACATCAACTCGTCGACCAAGGCGGCCCGGTTCGTCCGATTCTGCGACTGTTTCAACATTCCTCTCCTCACCTTTGTCGACGTGCCCGGCTTCCTGCCTGGGACGGAGCAGGAATACGGCGGGATCATCCGTAACGGTGCGAAGCTGCTCTTCGCCTTCAGCGAGGCCACCGTCCCGAAGGTCACCGTGATCACGCGCAAGGCCTACGGTGGCGCGTACGACGTCATGTGCTCGAAGCACATCCGCGGAGACTTCAATTTCGCTTGGCCCTCCGCGGAGCTCGCCGTGATGGGGCCGGAGGGGGCTGTCCAAATCATCTTCAAGAAAGAAATCGAGGAGGCGAGCGCGCCCGCGAAGCGGGAGGCCGAACTCGTCAAGGAGTACCGAGACCGGTTCGCGAACCCGTACATCGCGGCCCGCATGGGGTACCTCGACGATGTGATCGAACCGGGTGAAACCCGGCCGCGGGTGATCGATGCGTTCACCGTGCTTCGGACGAAACGTGAGACGCGACCGCCCAAGAAGCACGGTAACATGCCGCTCTGAGTCGGAGGCGTATGTTCCGGCGTGTACTGATCGCGAGGAGTTCGCGACCCGATGCGCGGAGGCAGGCATCGTCTTTGTTGGTCCGTCCCCCGAGGCCATGGCGGTGACCGGGGACAAGGTCGCGGCACGTCGGGCGATGAAGGAGGCCGGCGTCCCGGTGACCGCCGGCGTGGACCGGGTTCTGCGGAATATCGATGAGGCGCGCGAAGTCGCTTCCGAGATCGGGTATCCCGTCTTATTCAAGGCGACCGCGGGGGGCGGTGGGATTGGCATGTCGAGGGTCGACCGTCCGTCGGATCTGCCGAAGGCCTTCGAGACGTCGCGGTCCGTCGCGCGAACGAACTTCGGTAATCCCGATCTCTTCCTCGAGAAATACCTTCGGAAGGCACGGCACATCGAGGTGCAAGTCCTGATCGGAGACCGCGGGACCGGCCTGGGCTTCGTCGAGCGGGAGTGCAGCGTGCAACGCCGCCACCAGAAGCTCGTCGAAGAGACCCCCTCCCCCGCGGTCGGGCCGAGCCTCCGGAAGCGTCTGATCGACGTGGCCGTCCGAGGCCTCCGCGCCGTGGGATATCGCAACGCCGGGACGGTAGAATTCCTGTTCCACGAAGGACGCTTCACATTCAACGAGGTGAATGCCCGGCTCCAGGTCGAGCACCCGATTACGGAGATGGTCACCGGCGTGGATCTGGTCCGCCAACAGTTCCGGATCGCCGCGGGAGAAGCCATCGAGGTCTCGTCGAACGAGGTGCGGCGACGAGGTCACGCGATCGAGTGTCGCCTCAACGCGGAGGATCCCCTTCGACAGTTCCTTCCGTCTCCCGGCCGAATTGTTGCCTTCCGGCCCCCGTCGGGTCCGGGGATTCGGATCGACAGCGGCGTCGTCGCGGGTTCGCTCGTGCCTGCGTTTTACGATCCTCTCATCGCGAAACTGATCGTCCATGGTCGGACGCGAGCCGACGCGGTGCGCCGCATGCAGAGCAGCGTCGACGCGTTCGAGGTCCGCGGCCTTCCCACGAACCTCCCCTTCCATCGGTCGTTGCTGTCGGAGCGCCACTTCCGGCGCGGGGAGTTGTGGACCACGATGGTCGCGGACCTTCGGATTGCGGAACGACTTCGGACCCGCGGACCATGGGAAGAACGCGTGGCCGCCTTGGCCGCGGCCCTGGTCGAGAGCGGTCGCCTGGCTTCAGGCCCGACCTACGCGCTTGAGAAACCCCAGCCCTCCGCCTGGTCACTCGCCGGCCGAAAGGAACGATTCGCAGGAGGTGCGCATGCGGTTCCGGCTCGTCGTCGATGGTGAGCCCCATGAGATCGAGGCGAATCGCGGGGCCAAAGGAATCCGCGTCCGGGTGGACGGAGCGGAGTATCGCGGCCAAGTTCGACGTTCGGGCGAGATGTTCCTGGTCCGGATTGGGCCGAAGCGCCACCGAGTGCGGTTCGAAGCGCGTGAAGCCTGGATCGACGAGGCCCGTTACCCGGTTGCGATTTCCGGAATCCAAGACGAACGCGGGCCGCGATCCGAGGCAGGCCCTTCCGGTGGGACCAGCCTCCAGGTCCGTGCCCCGATGCCCGGCCGAGTCGTCCGCGTCTTCGCCATGGCGGGGATGCGCGTGAAGCGAGGACAGACCCTCGTCGTCCTCGAGGCGATGAAGATGCAGAACGAGATTTCGGCTCCCCGCGATGGAACCGTACGGGAGGTCGCGGTCGTCGAAGGCGAATCGATCACCGCGGACCGGCTCGTCGTCGTCCTCGACGCGCGGTGACGCGTGGCGTGTCGATCAGGTGGGCGAGGCGGTCCTTCTTCGTCTGGAGATACCGCAGGCTCTTCGATGTGGCCGGAATCTGGAGCGGGATGCGGCTCGACACGCGCACTCCGTAGGATTCGAGTTGTTCGATCTTCGCGGGGTTGTTCGTCATCAGCCGGATCGAATGCACTCCAAGGACCCGTAGGACGCAGGCCGCACACTTGTACGTCCGGAGATCGGCCGGGAAGCCGAGGACCCGGTTCGCGTCCACCGTGTCAAGGCCATGGTCCTGAAGGTGGTAGGCCGCGACCTTGTTCGCGATGCCAATCCCCCGGCCTTCTTGAGCCAGATAGAGGAGTGCGCCGCGAGGCGCCTTGCCGAGTTTCTTCAGTGCGGCGTCGAGTTGGGCGCCGCAGTCGCAACGTTCGGACCCGAACACATCGCCCGTGACGCATTCGGAGTGCAGACGGACGAGGACATCTTCGCGCCGGGCGATCTGGCCCTTCACAAGGGCCACGTGGTCCTCCCCGGTGAACGGACATTGGAACGCGTAGATTCGGAATGGCCCGTACCGCGTCGGGAGACGCGCCGGCCCGGTGAGAAGGATGTTCTCACATAGTTCTAGCGACTCTTGGATCATGTGCCGGGCTTCGCAACGATGCGGCCTATTTAAGAATTCGGCACCGGCTCACGAGTCCGGCTCTTCAAGACCCGAGGTGCGCCGTGATGAGAGCGGGAGCCGCCCCGATCGCAGTGGCGGTCTCCAACACGATGCCACGACCAGAAAGGTCGAAGTGGTAGCGGCCGAGGGGAAGGACGTCGCGGTCATCAAGTCCGTGCGGTCCGAGGCCGAACACGAGCACGATTGAGGTGCCTTTCTGCAGCAGCTTCGCGAGGAACAGGGCATCGACCGCCTTCTTCGCATCTGGTTGGTTCGTCGTGATTACGACGTGGCCGAGTTGGGGTGGGAAGCCCCGCTTGGGGAAGTCGAATGTCTGCAGACGTCCCCCGCCGGCCAGGTCTCGCAGGTACCGTCCCTCCTCGCCGATGCTCGTCGTCCCCGAGATCCAGGCAGCGACTTGCAAGGGAGTCCGGAGATCCTTGTCAAAGGGAAAGCCGAAGGTCGCCACGTTCGCGTCGAAGGCGATGGCCACCGGCGCTGCGCGGGCGATCGCGCGTCGATGCGCCTCCGCGAATTTGATCGGGTCGTACGAATTGTACAGTCCGATCGTCATGCGGCCTCGGGCCATGGTGCGTGCGCATGCAGATGGCGCTATTTTGAATTACTCCGGCGTCATGGGCGTCGCACCGTGCGGATGTTCTACTATACAATCGACGGAGGCCGCCTCGCCGGGCTCCCGGGACCGGCCTTCATGGAATGGGACTTCGCGCGCCTCCGGAAGATGGGATACTCGGTCGTCGTGAGTCTGGAGTGCGACCGTCTCAACACGTTCGAAATCGAAGACGCCGGCTTCGAGCACAAGAAGATCTGCGTCGAAGATTTCACGCCGCCGACCCTCGATCAGATCGACGAGTTCGTCGCGTTCGTCGAAGCGAAACTCTCGGAGGGCAAGAAGGTCCTTGTCCACTGTTACGCGGGCCGAGGGCGGACGGGAACCATGCTCGCCGCGTTCCTCATCCACCGCGGCATGTCTCTGCGCCATCTTCGCGTCCTTGTGGAATTTGCCCCAGGACTGACTCTCCTCGAAGGTGCAGCCGCTCAGGCCGCCCCATTGCGGCACGTCGACCGTGATCTGGGCCGCGTACATGTGCGGGTTCTCCGCGTACCCCATCACCTCTTGGATCACCTCGACCTGCGAAATGTAGTTCTTCGGGGTCCCGCCGCCGACGTAGAAGACCCCGGTCCGCGGGGACTTGAGCTTCACCTGGGCAATCTCATAATTGTCTTTGATCGAATCGATCGCGATCGGTGTCTTCTTCGCCTTCACCCGGTCGTGATGGTGCTTCGCCAAAGCGATGCCGATCGAGGAGTCGTTCAGCGCGGGGACGAAGTACGGGATGCCCTTGCGGTAGCAGGTCCCGACCAGGGAGTTCGGGTCCTTCGCGGCGATCTTGCCCATCTCCCAGAGGAATTCCCGCGAGCTGTACGGCCGCGTCTCCAGGCCGTCCGCGAGGCTCGCGATTTCGTCGTCGCATTCCCGGAACAGCGACTCGTCCGCGAGTGTATCGTACACCCGGTCGAGGAAATGCTCGCGCAACACGATGTCATCCGTCTCCGGAGTCGTCGCGTAATGCCGATGTCCGTGAGCTTCGTAGTAGTCATGGTACGCGATCGCCCCGGTCGTCACGACGACGTCGACGAGGCCGAACTCGACCATGTCTCGCATCACCTTGCGCAGCCCGCCTGGGGTGAGCGCGCCCGCCCCCCCGAAGAAGACCGTGCACCGCGGATCGGTCATCGCGTTCTCGAGGACGGAGGCGCACATTCCGAGGGTTCGTGCCTGGAACGAGATGCGCTTGTAGCCGTCCACCAGGTCCGCGACCGACGTGGTCTTCTCCAGATCCAGATGCTCGATCGGGACCGACGTCAGTTCCTTCTTCGTGGGCTTCCGCATGGCCATGCGCGGCCGAATGCGGGCTCCGGCCAAAAGGGTTCGGTTCTCACACTTTCTTCTTGCCCTCGACCGCCTCTGCGATCGGTCGGGCCTTCTCTTTCGGGCGCGAGCACACCGCGTACTCGTCCCCGTCGAAAAACACGTCCAGATCGGGATGCTGCCGCTGGATTTCCTGGATGCGCTGCATGATGTCTTTGAGGGTGATCGACTCGTCGTTCGGGTCGATTCGCAGCATGATCCGTTTCTCGCTCTCCGTCCCCACGACCCGCCCCTCTCCGGAAACGCCGGAGATAACCGTCAGATTCGTCCGAGCGTATAAATACTCTTCCGACCGCGGTCTTCCGGAGCGGCGTCACGGCTCTCCATCAGAGAACTGATTGTTGTGTGATAATGCCGTCCTCACGATTAAATACCCTCGGGGCGGGTAGTGAGCGCCGCCGATTTCAATCGGTGTCGGTCATGTTCGTGATGCTCAGGGAGGCGCAGCTCCGGTGGCGATGAAGCCCGCGGACGGCACCATGTCGCAGCAGGTGTGCCGCGTCTGTGGAGGCGAGGTGAATCCGCACGGGGAATGCGTCGTGTGCGGGACGAAACAGGATTCCACTCCTCCGATGGGAGACAGAGGCCTGTCCGCCTGGCTGAAGGGCGAGTCGAGCGAGACGAGCGCATGGCTCGGTGCCACCACGTCCGGGGGCGATTCCCGGGACGAGGCACTGCGCAAATGGCTCGCGGGCGAGGACACCGCCTTCCAGGATTGGCTCGGGGTGCCCACGAGTTCTGGCGTCGGTCGGCCCACTCGCGGAACCCCGGATCGGCTGTCCGATGACAAGGTAAGAGAACTCCGGGAAAAGGCACTCGAGACGGACGGCATGCGCGCCGAGCTCGAGTCGATGCGTTCGACGCTCAATCGGGAGCTCGCGAACTTCCGACAGGGCAAGTTCGATCCGGTCAAGTACATCGAGGAGACCGCGAACCTGTCGAAGCAATTGCAGACGGAGATCGCGAAGCGGAAGGAATTGGAGCAGGAGATTGAACACATCAAGAAAGGGTCCATCGCGGTCATCAAGTACGTGAAGACGCAGCAGCTCAAAGCCGGGGTGTCTGGGGACGCGAAGAAGCGTCTCGAACAGGAACAAAAGCTCCGGGAGGAGATGGAGACCGAAGCAGCCAAGCTTCGGTCCGTGAACGAGACGCTGAAAAAGCAAATCGAATCCGGCTTCGCGAAGCTGAAACCCGACCAGCGGGAGATGAAAAAGCGAGAGGCGGACCTCATGGAGCGCGAGGCAACGCTCCGTGCCACGGAGGAACGCATCGCGGCAATCCATCCGGACGAGGTGACCGCGCCGACGGAGGAGCTGAAGCGGCGACTCGAGGAAGAGCTCCGGGAGATGGAGCAAGACTACCTCGCGAAGGAGGAGCAATTCAAACGGCGGATCATTGTCCTCGAGGGTGAGGTCGGGAAGTTCAAGATCGAGGACAAGGTCCGCGAACAGGCGCAGGCTTTCGAAGGCAAGTCGAAGGCCGAGATCGGAGGCGCCATCGGGAGGAAGGAACACGACGTCCTCCAGAGGGAGCGGACGATCCTACTCCGGGAGCAGGAGCTACAGCGCCTCCAGGAAGACCTTCAGGTGAAGGAGGACGAAATTCGGAAGGTGAAGGAACCCCTCGCGTACAAGGAGGAAGAACTCCTCCGGCGAGAAGAGGACCTCCTGTACCGCGAGAAGCTTACGCAGGCGGAGCGACGGAAGGTCGAAGAGGCCAAGGCCCAGGGTGGTTCCACGGAGGAACTCGACATGAAGTCGCGCCTGGAAGAGCTCAAGGGACAGATCAACCAGAAGGAAGAGGAGGTCCGCACGAAGGAGAAGTACCTCCAGCAGAAGATGGAGGAA
>VBMN01000014.1 GCA_005878385.1 Methanobacteriota archaeon | reverse complement strand
AGGGAGGCTTCGAACGTCTCGATACGCTTGTCGTGCTCCTTCCGCTGATCCTCCAAGCTCCCGATCCGCGCGTCGAGCTCCGTCCGTCGTTCGTCGAGGAAGGTGGTCTGGGTCGCCATCGCCTCGAGCTTCGAGCGGAGTCCGCTCAGCTCCTCCGCGAAGGTCGCGCGCCGGTTCATCAGCTCCTTCATTCGCGATGAGATCTGCTGCGGCGTGGCCTCCATGACGGCCTTCTTGCGCTCGTCCCGTTTCGCCTTCAGCCCCTCGACTTCCGTTGTGAACTTGGCCAGGTCCTCTTCGATCCGAGTCGCGGTCTTCCGCGCGTCCTCGAATCCTGCCTTCCGTTCCGCGAGGTCCTTGTCCGCGGACGCGACCTTCGCGGCAAATTCCTTTCGTTTCGCCTCGAGCGTGCTCGTCTTCACCTCGACGGCCCCGGTCCGGCCGCCGGTGTCCTTGATCGTTTCTTCGAGCCCGAGGATCTCCTTGCGGAGTTCGTCGAGGCGGTTCGCCACCGTCTCCCCGTGGGCCTGCGCCTCCCGCAGTTTCTCCGCGATTTTCTCCATCTCGCTCGCGGAGCTCGGCCCGAACTTCAGGGTGGACCGCTCGATCTCGCCCCCGACCATGGCGCCGGAGGCCTCGATGAGTTCTCCTTCGATCGTGACCAGCCGGACGCCGCCCATCCATTTGCGGGCCTCATCTAGCGTCTGAACGACGAGCGTGTCCCCGAACACGTAGAAGAACGCGTCCCGGTATTTCTCGTCAAAGTGACACAAGTCGATCGCGAAACCAAGGCACTCCTTCGCCACGAGGATCGCTTTCCCTCGCGGCTTGCCCACGAGCATCTTGTTGAGAGGGAGGAACGTGGCGCGGCCGACCTTGCGTTTCTTCAGGTAGTCGATGCACTGGGCCGCGACGGTGTCGTCGTCGACGATGATCGCCTGCATCCGCGCGCCCGCAGCCGTCACGATGGCGGTCTCATATTGCGTCTCGACGTGGGCGAGCTGGGCCACGGTCCCGTGGACGCCCTTGATGGAGCCGGTCTCCCGGCACTCAAGGATCGCGGAGACGGCGGAGGTATAGCCGCGTTTCATGTTCTCGGCGACGTCGGCCTCGGCCTTGAGCTGCGCATACTGCCGCGTGAGGCTCAGGATCGCGGTCTGTAGCTCGGCCTGTTCCTTCCCAAGGCGGGTCTCCTCGGCTCGCCGGGCGTGGAAGTCCTCCTGGAGTTTCTCGAGACTCTTCCCCGATTCCTTCGTGGACGTCTTGAGTTCCTTCAGCTGCCAGTCCGCGTCCTCATGCTCGACTTGGTATTGTTTGCGGGATTCCTCGAGCCGGCCGATCTCCGACTCCAGACGGGTCATGGCTTCTTTCGTCCGGTCTCCCTCGAGGACGAGGCTCTTCACCTTCTCCTCGACCTGGTCGATCTCGTTGTTCAGGGCGATGATCTGCTTCTGGATGTTCAAGACCTTCGCGTCGCTCTTCGACGCGAGTTCGTCGACCTCATGAAGGTCCTTGTCCGCGGCCTTGATCTGGCCGTCTAACTCGCCGACGCGTTTGTCGACATTATCGCGCTCCCGCGCGAGGGCGTCCGTCTCCTTCTGGACCTTTCCCTTCTCCTTCGTCGCGTCCGCATGCTCCGTCCGGAGCTGCTTCAGCGTCTCCTTCGAGGTCTCGATCCCGTCCGTCGCTCGAGCCCGCTCGATGCGGAGTCCGTCCAGCTTCTCCTTGAGCTGTCTCGCTTCCTCTCCGCCGCGGTCCGCCATCTCCTGTTCGAGTTCGCTCAACCGGGCGACCGCGGCATCCAGCCGACCTCGGAGTTCCTCCTTCTGGGCCTCGAGCTTCCCTTTGTCGGCCTCGTGCTTCGCGGTCTGTTCCCGCGTCCCGACGATCTGCCGCTCGATCAGTTCCCGGTTCTTGTATGCGAGCTGGGCCTTCGCCGTCGTCAGGCGCTCGTTCAAATCCCGATACTTCAGGGCACCGTCCCGGTCCGATTCGAGCTGTTTGATCTGCTTGTCGATCTCGTCGAGGATGATCCGGATCCGGTCGAGGTTCTCTTCGGTCTCCTTCCGCTTGCCTTCGGCCTGGTTGATGTCATCGTCGAACTTCGTGATCCCGGCGATGTTGTCGAGGATCCGCCGGCGTTCGATGGAGGACATGGACACGATCCGCTGGATGTCCCCCTGCTGGACCAGGTTGTACCCCTCGGCCGAGATGCGTGCGTGGGCGAGGAGGGAATCGAACTCAGACAGCGAGGACTTCCGGTCGTTGATGTAGAAGTACGAGTTGTAGCCGCCTTCCACGGAGGGACTGAGGCCCACGTATCGGGTGAGCTTCACCTCGTCCGCCTCGACGGGGATTTGACGGTCCGAGTTGTCGAAGATCAGGCTGACCTGGCACGAATCGGCGGCCTTCTTGTCCTTCCCGCCGTTCCAGATGAGGTCCGTCAGCTTGCCCGCGCGGATCGCCTTCGCGCTCTTCGGACCGAGGACGAACAGGATCGCATCCGCAATGTTGCTTTTCCCGGAGCCGTTCGGGCCCGTGATCGACGTGTACCCTTGGAGGAAGGGGACCGAAATCTTTCGCCCGAACGACTTGAAGTTCTCCATCTGGATCTCTTTCAGGAACAAGGCCTCACCTGACCGGTGGAAAGTCAGCGCTGGGAAGCACCGCTACTACCCATCCCATCTATTTCCTTCTGGTGTCCGACGAGAGTCAGACGCAGACGCGAAAAGAGGTGATGGCTATAAAAAAGTAGCGGGGTCGGCAATCGGTATTGACAAACGTGCCGAAAATGTCGGGCGATTTGGCGCAGCGGAAATCGGACGCCGCCTTTCGATGGAGAGTATCCAGACCCCGACGTTGACCCGAGGGCGGTAAGCTGGCAACTATTGGATTCGCTTCGGGGATTCTCACTGGTTCGCTCGATGCAACTTCCCATGACCTACGCTCCAGGAAAGACCGGAGAGGTGCAAGCTTAAATCATGCGACAGGACTGCGGGACGCGATGCCCGCGCGCCCTCCGATACGGAGCGGATTTTGGAAGGATCGCACGGTGTTGGTTACCGGTGGCACGGGCTCCTTCGGCAAGAAGTTCGCTCAAATCGTCCTTCAAGAACCGGTCCGGAAACTCATCGTCTTTAGCCGGGACGAGCTCAAGCAGCATCAG
>VBMN01000040.1 GCA_005878385.1 Methanobacteriota archaeon | reverse complement strand
TGTGCATGCCGCGTTCCAGGGCGATCGCGGACACGGCCTTCGTCTGCCGCAGGCGGTTCATGAGCCGCTGGAAGAAGTTCATTGCGTCCCGCTCGTCCGCTTGAGTGATCGAAGAGCTGAGGGTGAGATACGCGAGCCGGAAATAGGGATACTTCTTCTTGAATTCCTCATCGAGCTGATTCACGACTTGGTAGATGTTGTCGAAGTCCGTAGGACCGTTCACACGCCATACGTTCTTCTCTTTCACTGGCTTCCCCGAAGCCATGGGCGAGGTGCAGTCGATCCATCGGACGAGACCGAGCTGGTCGTATTCGACGAAGGTCGGGAGGATCGGGGCGATGTCCTTCGCGACATCGATCGGGAGTTTCGTCGTCGTAATGATGATGACGGGGATACCTTTCTTCAGGCCTTCCGCGATGAAATTCAGGAGGGCGACTTCCTTGCCGACGAACGCGGGTCCGACGAACAGCACGTTCGAGTTGAATGGGATTCCTCCGTAGAGCAGGTCATCGAGCCGCGGCGTTCCCGTCTTCACACGGGCCGCTTTCTTCTCGATGGCGACCGCTTCCTCCGCTTCTACCGCGCCCGCGGCGGTCGTGATGCGGGCCTTCACGGCGCCCTCCCGCATCTCCATCTCCTTCTCTTTCTGGTACGCGCGGCGCTTGAACTCTTCCTCCCTCTCGCGGAGCCGTTGCTCCCATGCCTCGAGCTGGGACTCACGGTCGAGGTCGCGCATCCCGGGCGTCGACCCGCCCGCCCGACCCTCGCGGGTCTTCGTCTCGAGTTCGAGGGCCTTGAGCTGGACGTCGGATTCGCGTTCCTCGATTTCCTTCGCCCTTTCGAGGAGGTTCCGGTTCTCCTCGTTCAGCCGTTTGATCTCGGCCTGGAGGTTCGCTTGCATATCGGACAATTTCTTCTCTCGGGTGCCGAGCGTCTCCTTCTGCCGCCGAATGTCTTCCGCGTTGGAACCGACGGCGGCTTCTTTCATTTTCGCGTCTTTGAACAGTTCCGAATACTTCTTCGTCTTGTCATCGAGACCTTTCTGCGCTTCCTCGACGGCCGACACTTGTCGGTTGATCTCCGCGGCCCGTTGGCGCAACGTGGCTTCTTGGTCCGCGATTGCCTTCTCTCGAGTGACGAACTCGGTCTCCCGATCCTCGTACATCCGGCGTTGACCTTGGAATTGTTTGTCGATCCGTGTCGCATTCTCGTACCGTTCGCGGAGTTGACTCTCGAGCGTTCGGAGTTCGACCTCTTGCTTGCCTACCTCCTTCTCCTTCGCAAGGATCTTCGACTCCCAGTCCTTGAGTTCCCGGATCCGGGTCGCCTCCGCGGAGGAGGTCGTTCCCTCGAGGCGTTCCGATTTCATGCGGAGCTCGGATTCCTTCAATTGCAATTCCTTCTCCTTTTTCAGGAGGGACGTGCGGGTCGAATCGAAGGATTTTTCGTGTTCTTGGAGCCGAGACTCCCGCTCCTCGATCGACTTCAGCTTCGTCTCCGATCCCCGGACCTTCGAGGTCAATTCGATGGAGGCGCGCTTCACTTCCTTCTCCCGCTCCGCCAGGGAGGCCTCTCGCGTCCCCACGGACTGTCGGGTCTTCTCCAGTTCCGTTTTGAGGGTGGCCAAGTCGCTGTCCCGGAGGCGGATCTCTTCCGCCTTCGCCTCGATCTCGGCGCGGGCGGACGCCACCTTTCGGTCTAGATCCCTCAGTTGGCTGGTCCCCTTCTCGATCGACACTTCCCGCGTCGTGACCTCGCCGAGCTTGGTCTTCAGGTCCTTCGCTTGGTCTTCCAGTTCCTGCTGCAAAGCTTCCAAGTGGGCCTCCCGGCCGCGGAGGGCCCGTTCCTTGTAGTCCAATGCCTCTCGCTTTTTCTGGTAATCCTGCTGGATGATCGCGACCTTCGAGTTGTCCGCCTTCAGGATTTCTCGCTGGTAGATCGACGTCGACGAAGCGATGATATGGAGGAGCGATCCCGAGATTTCCGTCGTGAGGGCACCTACCAAGAACGTGAACGTGTACAGGTTTCGGCCGTAGACGGTGGTAATGGAAAGCCCGGGATCGGGCAAGGTCAAGAAGATCATTAGGACGGGCAGGAACAAGGCCAAACCGACACTTCCGAGTTTCCGGCCCCCGAGGCCTTGCCAGGTCATGCCCATCGAAACGATCGTGAGCGACACTCCGGCCGCGGACAGCGGGTAGATCCACGGGATTAGCCAGGTGGGCAATGCCCCTTGCATCGCGAGGATGATCGCGACCGCGACGACGAAGAAGAGTGCCATTCCAACGCACGAACTTGCGAAGTGACGCGACACGTAATGGCGTCGATACGGTTCGCGTTTCAGTCGGACGGCATCCCAGGAGCTCAAGGCACCCGCCACCGCGGGGAGGAGCCACAGGATGTAGTCGAGGCGCAGCCCTGTGATTGGCAAGGGCTGACTCGCAAAGAACACCAGGAGAATCACGTTGAAAATGAAGGCGAACGCCGCGAGGAACCCGTAGCCGTGGGCATGGCGCGCGAATGTGAGCTGAAGCATGCCTTGCTGGGCATCCGGCGCGGCTTCGGGCGCCTGGACCCGCTTGGACGGCTTCAGCCTCTCTAGCGTCGGTCGGAACCCCGACTTGGGGGCCGGCGGCTTCTTAGAATTCGCCTTGCGGGCCATGGAGTCCCTAATTGCACCTACGGCTGGAGGGCTGATGCAAACAAACCTGATACGTTTACATAAAGGATGCGACGAGAAATACCAAACTTGATACTATATTGCATGAAGTGCGGCAACGACCCGGAGGGACGACCGTCGCGGACGAATCGGTGAGGTTATGTCGAACCGACGCCTGCATGAGCCGAGGACCACGATGCTCGCGGTTGGTGAACCGGCGCCCGACTTCACGTTGATGTCGGACGACGGACGATTGATCTCGCCGAAGGACTTTCGAGGGAAGAAGGTCGTACTGTATTTCTATCCGAAGGACGACACACCGGGATGTACGAAGGAAGCCTGCAGCTTCCGTGACAACCTTGCGCGTGTGACGTCGAAAGGCGCGGTCGTCCTTGGAGTGAGCCGCGATGATGGAGCCAGCCACGCGAAGTTCCGCGACAAGTACCATCTGAATTTCCCGTTGTTGATCGATGACAAGGGCCGGGTCACGGAAGCCTACGGGGTCTGGAAGAAGAAGAACCTGTACGGCCGCGAATATTTTGGAATCGAACGCACGACGTTCCTCATCGATGAGGCGGGCAAGATTGCGCGCATCTGGCCGAAGGTCCACGTCGAAGGCCACACGGACGAGGTACTCGCCGCTCTCTGACGAGAGAAAGCTTCATCCCCGCTCGGGGATTCGTCCGCCGACGCGTCCATGATCCCTCCGAACGCAGCGCCGCCGAAGACGATCGTCATCATCTACCCCGGCGCGGAGGAAAAGATACGGAAGCAGTACGTCTACCAGACGTACCTCTCGCCGCAAGAACACGATCGCATGGCCCTGGTTCCCGGGAATCGCCTCGTCGTGAAATTCAAAGATGAGGTCGTCGGGGAAGGCCAAGCGATCCTCGTCGAAAAGACGATCCTCGAGCGCCTCTCTCCCTACGATGCAATGTCCGCCGGATACGAAAATGTGGACGCCCAGAAGAACCACGTCCTCCAAACGGTTCTTGCGGGTGTGAGGAAACCCGAGAAGGCTGAGTTCTGGAAAGTCCTATTTCGCTGGCTCTGACCGTACCTTGGCCTAGACCTTGGAGCGCAAGGTGGGGCGCCACGAACCGGTCCCGTCCGGCAACTCTTTCCTCTGGAAATCCTGATAGATGTTCGGGTAGTCGCGCTTGCAAATTTGCGCGACTTGATCGAACACCATGCGGATCTCGACCTCGGCTGCCGGGTCCGTCCTCATCTCGATCACCCACCGCAGCGTTCGGTGGTTCGCGCTCCAGATCACATTTGTCGCGAGTCCGTCCGGGAGAATGCGGCGCAGGGCCGACGTCAATCGTTTCTTTTCGTCCATCGTCATCTTGTCCCAAGGAATGCTTCCCTCCAGGGCGCGGTACGCTTCCTCGGATCGTTCCACCGCGGCCCTCATCGCTTTCGCCTGTTCGGCATTCAACTCGTCGGGAATCCAGAAGTTCACCTCCTTGGGGCGGACGTATCGAAGGGACTCTTGGCTAACTGCGACTCCGACTCGATGCCGAACCAGCTCATGCGTCATCACGCGGGAGACACCAATCATCACGAAGTTGACCAGGGCATGTTCCGCGACACTCCCATCGCCTTTTCGCAGAAGGTTCTCAAAATAGTCCTTGGGATCGAGCCGAATTTTGGTGACGTTCGGGTTCAATCCGACCTCAAAGGATTCGTAGCATATGCGTCCGGCGAGTTCGATGAGTGTCTCGCCGTTATCGGGCGCCTTCTCGAAGCGCTTCGATCCTTCTTGAGACACGCCGAGGGCGGTGAGCATTTGCATGATTCCCTCGCGGTCGACCCGGGTCTCGCCGATCTTGATCACAATGGGCTTTGTGGTCCGCATCTTATCTCCCACCCGCAAGCTCGCTCCCGAACGAACTGGGCCGTCTTAAGGAGGAGGTCAGGCAACGTCTGAGTCCGCGCCTCGGGGAGCGTCCTTAGAGACGGTTCACGATGAGGTTCAGAATGACGCCGAAGTCCTTCTCGGACACCTTCGGAGGTGTCCCGAGGAGGGTTCGGATCCCGACGCTCCGACTCACACACCAAGCCCCGTTTTCAACCGCGGATCGCGCGGCGAGCCTCTGCTCGTCCTTCGAGGCAGAGCCGTCCCACTCGCTCCCGAAGTTGTGGACCGCATTGAGCACGCGTCGGAACTGGGTCGCCTGCGGAATCAGTTTCGACTCGAGGACGGCGGCCATTCTCCCAGTATACGTATGGAAGTCAATCTTGCGGGCTTCCCATTCCTCCACGATTTCGAAATGGCCTGCGTCCGAACAGACTCCGATGCTCGTGCTCTCGACCACGGCTTGCGCTCGCATGACCGCCTCTCGATACTTTCCGGTTCGGACCAGCTCCGTCGCGGCGGTCAGCCCGACCGCATCGTCGAGAAGTTCGAACAAGGAGCTGCCTTGACGCTCCCGATTCCAAGGTTTCGCGAGGGACTCCGCGTTCTTACGAAGTCGTCCACCTGCATGGAGAAACGTGTCCAGCGACCTCGCTCCCTTCACGAGGCTCGTTTGAAGCTTGGATTCGTGGCCGTTCCAGGTTGGATCCCACAGGTAGTCATGCAGTTGGCGGATGTCGCGGGTTAGTTGCCGATCGAGTGCAGAGAAGGCAATCGCCATGTTCGCTCCCGTAACGCGATGGGCGTCCGGCCGAAAAAAGGTTCCCGCTGCTTACGCTAGGTCCTGAACTTCGTAGGGGACGACTTCCGGGGGTTGCGTTGTCAAGGCGAGGAGGGCAAAAAAATCACTGCCCCGAGCCGGATCCGACCGGAGTCGGCCTTCGAGGCGTCGAAGGGAGTCTTCGTCTTCGAACAACGCGACTACGACGCATTCGTTCGCGGGATGTTGCCCTTGGCCGAGCCAGGCGTCTCGACAGCCCGGTGCAGATTTGATTGCCGCGGCGTGGCTTCGGAGGATTCGGAGTCCCTCGACCTCCTTGCCCTCCCGGAATCGAAACCGAGCGAATCGAAGGAACATGGAGGGGCGAGCGCGCCGACTCGCAAAGAACTTGCGGGGACCGGCAACTTTATCTCGGCCCGGGGGCGTCGTGCGCGCCGTGTTCAGCCGGAAGAACATCGGGGGCGACCCGCAGAAGTGCGAGAAGTGCGGCTCCGACAAGGTCTTCTTCGTCCAACACGCCCACGGAAACTATCCGATCCTCGACTACGTCTGCCCGAAGTGTGACCTCGGCGGGGACCAAGGCGTTCCGGACTGGTACGTCTCTCCGACGGGAAAGGACGAATCGGTCGACGAATGAGACCCGGGGGATGACGTCCACGGCCGAGGTCGTCATCCGCGTGTTCCGGGTGAGCGGATACGTCACGGGCCCTTGTCCCAAGTGTTCCAAGGAGGAGCGGGGGCTCGTTATGTTCGAGGACTACGCCCTGGGCTGGGAGTGCCTATCGTGTGGCGAGATCGGGCGCGCGGATCGCGTCGAATGGATCGAGGGAAGGGATCCCGCGCTCGCGGACCTCGACGACGAATCGGAGTGACTACAGGACCCCGCAGACCGGGCAGATCCCGCGACCGTAACACCGTTCGCATTTTCGGTCGAGGCCAAGAAACCGGCGTTTCCCACGGCCCTTGCAGTGCGGGCAGAATCCGGTGTCCCCGCACCGCTCGCACGGACGTTCGATCTTTCGGATCGTGAACGGTACCTGCTTGTTCGTGGGTTCCTCGATCGCCAGTTCGTTCAGGATTGCGAGGGCTTGCGGCCTCCCGGACTCCCGGTCTCGGCGGAACACGAGCGCGGCTTTCAGCATCCGCGCTTTCCAATGGGTGGGCTCCACGCGAAGCACGTCTTCGATCGCGGCAAAAGCTTCGTCGAAATCGCGTGCGACCTCCGGGTCATCCTGGAACTCTTGATCGTATTCGATTGCTCGGCGCTCGATCGCCGCTTGACGAGCCTGTCGGGCTTTCTCTGAGAGGCGGATCGCCTTGGCCAGATGAGTGACGGCATAGAGCTCCCGTGTCTGCGCGTCATCGGGATCTTCCGCATGTGCGACCTCGAGCAGATGGAGCGCCTCGTCGAACGCCCCGCGCTCCAAGGCGGCTTTGGCCTCATCGAATTTTGAGGGTCCCACGGCTTCGGGCACCATGGAAGCGGTTCTCTTAAGGGTGCCCGTTTTCTCCGCGAACCTTCATCTCCGGCGAGTCGTTTCGTGCGCTGATGCGCGACGCGGACGCCTTCGACGACACGGCTTTCATCGGCCTCGCCCGGTCGGCCAAACGCGATCCATACCGACTCTCGCTCTTTGCCCATCATCTCGAACCCGAGGAGAGACCCCTGGTCGTCCTTCCGATTCAGGGCGGCACCCTTCTGGTGACCGCTGACCGGCTCCTCGAGTTGCGCGCCCACCTCGAGGTCCACGGCGCATGGAACGTGAAACAATTCCAAGGGTACGCCGTCCACACCACGATCGAACGGGAAACCGTCCGCGACGTGGCACACGAAGTGCGGGCTTCCGTGGATCCGGTGGGAAACCGGCGGACGGAGGACCGGCTTCTCCTGACGACGGACGATGGCCCCGCCGAGTTCCTGGTCTCGAAAGGCCCCGACGGGACGCTCTCGGACGAGGACTTCGTCGTCCTTCGCGGGGCGGTCCTGGGACCTCAGCCGAAATAGCCGCTCTCTTGTTCGATCCGCCGCAGGAGTTCCTGGGCGGGTTCGTATTCGGGGTTCACGTCCAGCGCCTGACGAAGGGCCTTCCGCGCCTTCTCGCGGAGGCCTTTCTGGAGGTACACCCGCGCCAGGTTCGTGTGCGCGTAGAAGTAGCAGCAATACCGAGGGGCGGAAATCGCCCGTTGGAGCCAGGGGATCGCCTCATCGAGGCGTTCGAGCTCGATCAGGTACGCGCCGATGTCGTTGTACGGATTCCCGAACGAGGGGTCCACCTCGATCGCGCGCTTGCATTCCTCGATTGCGGCGTCGTAGCGGCCCATGAAACTCAAAGCCCATCCGTGGAACGTATGGGCCTCCGCGGTCGCCTCGAGTCGGATTGACCGTTCATAGGCGTCCGCCGCCCGCTCCAGCTCCCCCGCACTCTGGAGAATGTACGCCGCCTGGAAGGCGCGACGAGCCGCGTCCTTGCACGGTTCCTCCGCCCGGTCGAACGCACTCGGGTCGAGAGGACCCCGGGCAAACGTCTCGTCGACGATGTCTCGGAAGTGCTGGTCATAGTGTCCTGTGACCCGACCTTCCCACGCGTGGGCTAGGAGGTCCTCCACCGCGAAGAGCCGGCCGAAGTCGACGGGGCTTTCGTCGCTCGACCGCTCCGGTCCCGCCATCACGTCGGAAGGCGCCTCGTTGAACGTCATCTGGGCCGTCTCGCCTCCCTGTCGAACGAGTTTCACAAAGGCAAGATCATGCGCGCCTCGACCGCGCGCGATCAGGAAACCCGGGTCCGCGAGAAGGGAAACGAGTTGCCGCGGCGGGGTCGCATCGAGGACGAGAATCCGGTCGAACGTTTCGGTCGGTAGAGCGGGCAGTACGCGGACCGCCTCGAACCCGGCGGCCTGGAGGCGCCGCTCGGTACGCATGCGCCGTTCGGCATCGGTCTCCACGACCACGACGCGCTCCGGTCCGACGATCTCGGCGAGGAGGGCCCCCGGATACCCGCCGCGGCACCCGGCGATCAGGACCCGCAATTCCGAGAGCGGCTCGAGCAGGTCGAGGGCCGCGATCAGGCAGCGGGCGGACGGCATCGTAGGCGGATTGGCCGATACATGGACAGGCAGCGGCATGTCGGCATACGCCAAGGTGCCGAACGCCTCGGGGAGAAACGACTCCTGGCGGACATGGAGGAAGGACCGTTCAAGTTCGGGACTGCGCAAAAGTCCGAGCCCTTTCAACTCGGCGAGAAGGTCCGGACGGGCCCACATCCGTGTCTTTCTCCACCCATGCTAAACGATGGGTTGGCTAAAAGGTTTGAGAGGCCTCTCACAGGCCGAAGTCTTTCGCGTAGAGGCCTCGGACCTCCCTGATTTCGGACTGTGTGAGGGACGGCGACTCGGCGGCGCCGACGTTCTCCTCGACCTGAGAACTCGTCTTCGCACCCGGGATTGCGACCGACGTTTGCTCGAAGGCAAGGACGAATTGCAAGGCGGCTTGGGTCATCGTCCGATTCGGTTTCTTCAAGAACGAGAGCCGTTCCGCGACCGCGGTGCGGCCCGCAATCATCGAAGGAGGCCAATGATGCCGGATGTCCCCGGGAGGGAACGTGGCATCGGGACGGATACCGCCCGTGAGGAACCCATTCCCCAACGGCTCGCGGGCGATGATTCCGACACCCGCCCGTGCGGCTTCCCCGAGGACTTCGTCGATCCACTCCTGGCGAAGCAGGCTGAACGGAATCTGGAGGGCCTCGGGCTTGCCGGCCTCGAGACAAAGCAACGCTTCGACCGGCTCGTGGACGGAGACGCCGTAGTGGTCGAGCTTGTGTTCCGCCTTCAACGCATCGAGGACCTCGTAGGTTGAGGGGTCCGCCATCAATTCGGCCGGCGGGTTGTGGAGCTGGTACAGGTCGACGTGGTCCGTCCGGAGCCTCTCGAGTGATCGATCCAAGGCAAAGGCTACGTATCCGGGATCGAAGTTCATTCGAACGCCTCCATGATAGAAGTCGCCGCCAACCTTCGTAGCGAGGAACACCTGATCGCGGCGGCCCTCGAGGGCCAGGCCGAGGACTTCCTCGCTGTGGCCCCAACCGTACACGTCGGCCGTGTCGAAGAAATTCACACCGAGGTCGACGGCCTTCCGCACCGCGTCGATCGAGTCTGCGTCCTTCGTGGGACCGTACGAATTCCCGTGGGCGTTCCCGCCGATCGCCCAAGCCCCGAAGCCGATTTCGGACACCTCGAGACCCGTTCGTCCGAGGGCGCGGCGTCGCATCGGTGTCCGAACGGAGAGGCCTGTAAGAATGTTTCTGGTGTCCCGCCCCGATGAATCACTTTCGTTTGTGGTCTGCTCCCGCCGGTTGCCTGGGAAGGACGAAATCGGGAATGAAATTCGCAGCGAAGGGTTCAAGTGCCCGCCCGCAAGGGCGGGATTCGCACGGAGTGCGGTTTCTCATGCACACCAAGGCGATCCTCGTTGCCATGTGCCTTCTCGTGACCGCGGCGACTGCCGTCTTCGCGAGTCCGGTCGCGCAGGGAAAAACTCTGATCAACGACCAGCTCACGGAGGAGACGGGTCCTACGTCCATCCTCGGCGGCGGGGATCACGTGTTCGTCCGGTTCAATCCGGATGCCGCGTTTGGCGTCGTATACGGCACAACGGCCAACCCGAACAACGTCTACCTCGTCGCGATCAAGGCCCGGTATCTCGGGGTCGCCCAGGTGGTCGATCCACAGAACCGCTCCGTTTCGCAGAACCGCCCCATCAAGATCTATACCCTCTACGCGGTCAAACTCGATTCGATCGTCGAATTCCGAGACCGGAACGCGAACAGCGTCGCCGATTACGGCCGTCTCTATAACAGCACGACGAGCCGGTTCAGCGATTACTTCAACCGCATCGATACCCTCTACAAGAAAGTCGACCTTCACACGAACTGGACCGCAGGAACGATCGTTCGATCGAGCGGCCCTGACTACCGCAGCTGGACGTTCAATTTGACCGCGGGCAACCTCTCCTATACGGCGATCGCGAATTCCAGCGCCAATACGGCGTTGCCGACGCCCCTGGTCCGCTTCACGTTCCACCTGAACGCCTCCCTCGAACAAATCGACAACGCGACCGTCCCGCAGTTGCGGATTACCGTGGACACGGTCGGCGGTCGTACGGTCGTCACGAACGTCTCGCGGATGGCGGACCTCATCGTGAGCGGAAAGGCGGTTCACTACGATGTCAAGTGGGACCAGCTGATCGGAGGATGGAGTTACGCCATCGGGAATGGCAACCTGAATCAGCGCCGGCTGCTCCTGGAACTAGGCACCATCGTCGGCAACCTGATCCCCGCGGCCATCGTGGATGCCTGGTTTGACGCCCGCGCCATGGGTCGAATCGGCGAGACCGGGTCGGCCTCCTTCAACACCTCGACGGGTACCGTTCGAGCGAATGACACGACTCCATTTCCCACGGTCCGGCGGCTGCAGAGCCCCCTCGTGGATTTCGGCGGCAACTGGACACGGATCGCGCGTCTCGTTTGGGTCAGCGACTCCGTCGTCGACGGTGCCACCTACCCTGTGTTCGGGCAGATCGTGGCCGGCGTTCGGTTCGCCGCGATCGGCGAGTCGGGCAACGCCTTCGTCGGCTTCGCCCTGTTGGCAGGACTGAGTTTCCGCGGGGGCGCTTCCATCGCGCACGATCCCACCGTCACGGCCGATGTGCAAGCGGATCTCGTGCTCCCTGGCTCGGGGACTCCCGGAAGCCTGGTCTTCGCCCTCGTGGGAGGCGTCGCTGTGGTTGCCGTGATCTTGCTCATCTTGGTCCTCGTGACCCGGCGTCGCAAGCGCCAGACCCTTCCGCCTCCGCCACCGGAGACCTAGTCGGGTCGCAATCACCTTCCGGAGCTCTCCTTTTCCACTCGACCAGCCTCGTCCCGTCGTTTCTTTTGTAAACCCGTAGGTATATTATATGACGGGCGCTATTCGGTGTCCATGTCCGTTGTGGGGGAAGTCGACGCCGGAGCACTCGATGCCGGCTTCTCCTCGTCAAAGAAACAGATCCTTTTGACCCTCAAGACGCAAGGGAGCGTCTCGCTGACGGATCTCGCGGCGGCTCTCAAGATCTCGAAGATGGCGACCTTGAAGCATCTGACCGTGCTGGAAGGAAAAGGACTGGTCGAACGATCCTTCCGTCCTGGCGGACGAGGTCGTCCGCGGGCGTACTTTGCGCTCAGTGACGGGTCCCGGAGCCTCTTCCCCGAGGCGTACACGCACATGACGCTCTGTGCGTTGCGTTTCATCGAGGAAAAAATCGGACGAGACGCAATCGTTCGGCTCTTGCGCCAGCGGGCCCAGGAGGTCTTGGAGGCGAATCGCAATCGCGTGCCGGACGGCAGTTTGAAGGAGAGGGTATCGGAGCTGGTCAAGATCCGGGACGAGGGAGGCTACATGGCGGAACTCGGACACGCAGGCCGCAACGTGGTCGAAATGCTCGAGCACAATTGCCCGATCATGGCCGTGGCGGAGACCTATCCAGAGGCGTGCCGCGTCGAGCGAGAGATGTTCCAGAATCTCCTCGGAGCTGATGTGGAGACCTCCCATCGCGTGGTCGCGGGAGACCCCGTCTGTCGATTCTTGGTCCGCGGACGAGCGAAGGCCCACGCTTGAGGGCACGGGCTTTGCACCTTCGCCGACCCTTCCCGCCCGAAGCCTTTTTTCTCCGCGTCGCGTGCCGGTCCTCGTGGACTGGAGCGTTTGGAGAGACGAATTCCCGACGTTCCGGACGACCACCTACCTGAATACCTGCTCCCTCGCGCCACTCGCGGTCCGCTTTCGGGCCGCTCATGAACGGTTCTTGGACGAATGGGAAGCCCTGGGGGCATCCGCCTGGTATGAGGTGTGGATATCGGCCCTCGACGCGCTCCGTGCGAAAGTCGCCCGCGTACTCGGGGCGAAGAAGGAAGAGATCGCGCTCGCGCCAAGCGTGTCCGTCGCCTTGTCGGCGGTCGCAAGTGCCCTGGATTATGCCGAACGTCCGCGGGTTGTCCTCTCCGACCTCGAGTTCCCGACCCTTGCCTATCAGTGGGGAGTGAAGCCCGGGGT
>VBMN01000013.1 GCA_005878385.1 Methanobacteriota archaeon | reverse complement strand
GTTCGCGAACTACTTCGTGCCGATCCAGATCGGCGCACGGGACATGGCTTTCCCGCGGCTCAACGCCCTCAGCTACTGGGTCTACCTCGCCAGCGGCATGCTTGCCCTGTCCAGCTACTTCGCCGGGGGCGGGACCGCGGACTGGGGATGGACGACGTACGCGCCCCTCAACACAGTCGAGTTCAGCCCGGCAGTCGGCGGCTCCATGATGGGTCTCGCCCTGATGCTCCTCATGGCGTCGAGCATCGTGTCGACCGTGAATTTCCTCGTCACGGTCTTCCGCCTTCGCGCCCCGGGGATGTCCCTCATGCGGCTGCCCCTCTTCACGTGGGGGTGGATCTTCACGAGCCTGCTGATGCTCTGGGCATTCCCCGCGTTCGTGTCCGCGCTCAGCCTCCTGGTGGCGGACCGCGCGTTCGGGACTGTGTTCTTTACGTCGACGCAAGGCGGCCCCCTCTTGTGGGATCACATGTTCTGGTTCTTCGGCCATCCGGAGGTCTACGTCCTCCTGTTGCCCGGCTTCGCGATCGTCGGAGACCTCTTCTCCACGTTCAGCCGCCGGCCCCTGTACGCGAAGAAGATCATCATTCCGTGCCTCGCCCTTGCCAGCATCTTGAGCTTCACGGTGTGGGCCCATCATATGTTCATGACAGGCATCTCGCAGAGTCTTCTCGAGGCGTTCAACGTCACGACCGAGCTGATCTCCATCCCGTTCGCCATCATCGTCATCGCGTACATCTTCACGCTCCGCGGAGGTTCGATCCGGTTCACGACCCCGATGCTCTTCGCGGTCGGAGCGCTAGGCTTGTTCATCATCGGCGGCGTGACAGGAGTGTTCAACTCCTCCGTCGCGCTCGACACCGCGTTCCGGGGTACGTTCTGGGTCGTGGGCCACTTTCATTACACGATTGTCGGCGGTGGCTTGACCGGTCTCTTCGGCGGCCTCTACTATTGGTTCCCCAAGATCACGGGTCGCATGTACAGCGAACGGCTTGGGAAAATCCACTTCGCGATCTACATGATCGGCTTCAACCTGCTCTACTTCCCGATGCATCTCCTCTACGACATGCCTCGGCGAATCTTCACGTACGACGCGAGCACGGGATGGGGTCCGATCAACTTGCTGATCACGATCGGCGGGTTCACGTTCGGGATCTCGCAGCTCATCATGTTCGGGAACTTGCTCTGGAGCGCTCGCCGCGGTCCGGCCGCGGACAAGGACCCGTGGGGCGGATACTCCCTCGAGTGGGGGATCCCATCGCCGCCCCCGGAGTTCAACTTCCCGGAGGGCGTCCCGGTGATCTCTGCCTCGGGAGTCACCTTCCGGCCATTGACGCTGGCGGTGGCGAATGGTGGACAGGCCATGGCGGACGGCGGCCATGCCAATGGCGGCCACGCCTACGCCAGTCACGAGGATGAGTTCGGCGAGGAACATTGGAGCCATTGGCCGATCGTGGTGGCTGCGGGCGCCGGCATCGCCTTGTGGGGTCTCCTCATGGGTCTTCCTGCGCTCGTCCTTGGGACGGGGGTTCTCGCCGCGGCCCTCGTCGGGTGGGGCCGCGAGTCCCTTCGAGGACGGGCGGAAGTGCCCGTCGAGGCAACGGGGGAGAAATGGCCGTTCGCCCGGCTCGAGAACTTGTCGCTCGGCATGTGGCTTTTCGTCTTTGGCGAAATCGCGTTCTTCGGGACCCTGTTTGGCGCGTTCGTGTTCCTTCGGATGAACAGCCCGCTCACGGGATTCGTCTGGCCCCGGCCCGGAGAGGTCCACAACATCTTCTGGGGCGGATTCAACACGATCGTCCTCCTCACGAGCGGGCTCACCATGGTCTTCGCCCTCACGTTCGCCCGTCGCGGATCGTATCGCGGACTTCAAGCCTCCCTCGTCGCGACGTTCGCCCTCGGTGTGTTCTTCATGGTCAACAAGGCGTTCGAGTGGAACGAGCTCTTCACGAACGGTTTCACGTTTTCCACGAGCTCGGCGTCGAGCATCTATTATGTCTTGACGGGCGTCCACGGGGCGCACGTGGTCGCGGGCCTGACGGCGCTGATCTACCTCATGGTGAAGGCGCTCAAGGCGGGCTCGGTGAAAGAGGCGAGCGGCGCTGTCGAGATCTTCGGGATCTACTGGGGAATGGTCGACGCGGTCTGGGTGTTCCTGTTCCCCTTGCTGTATCTGTTGTGAGGTGATGAATGGTGATCGACGAGGCGAAGTACGCGGCGGTGTACGTCATCCTCATGCTGGGGCTGATCGTCGAAATCCTGATCGCGATTGCCGGGGGCGCGCTCGGGGCGTTCGCCGCGCCCGCGATCCTGGCCATCGCCTCCCTCCAGGCGATTTTCATTTTTCTCGTGTACATGCACGGACGATTCGGTCCGCGGCCCGTCGCGGTCTTCGCGGTCATCTCGCTCATAACCGTCGTTCCGCTGTTCATCGCATTGCTCTACTCCGTGGTGATGCCGCATCACGGTTCGCTTCCGTAGGAGATGAAAGGATTGGCAGGCAAGTCAGTGCGCGCGGACGTCGTCGCTGGAATCGTGGCCGGAATCGTCGGGCTCGTCGTGATCGTCGTCATTTGGGTGAGCCTGGTCTTCCCAGCGCCCATCGTTTCAGGCGGTGGGGGCATCTTGAGGGGGAACGACATCGCGCTTCGAGAGCACGAGTGGGGGTTCGCAGGGGGAGGCTACGCGCTCGCGAAAGGTGGCCCCGAAATTTGTGCGGACTCGAATAACGCCACACTGAACATCGCGCTGACAAATACCGGAATCAATTTTCATGGATTCCAGGTTGTGAGGGCCGACACCGGGGCGTTCGTCGCCGGCTTGAACAAGACAGACCTCCTGTCCCGAGGAGAGACCCGCCACATCAAGATCGACGTCAGCCGGATTGCGCCTGGAAGCTATTACTACATCTGTCCTGTCGCGGGTCATCGGCAGAAGGGCATGATTGCGCCTTTCATCGTGCAGTCCGGGTGCTGACGCTCAGCGATCCTCCGGAGTCAAGGGCCGCTCACGCCGGATGGACGGGAAAGGTCACGCTCCGCCCCGCTCGCTCGCATGAGGGAGATGAGCAACCCGCAGGTCGCGACCTCGACCGCTTTCGAGAGGATCCCGAGTAGATCGACTTCCTCGATGACGCCGATCGGCCAGATGGCGATGATCCGCGTGACGACGAACGTGCCGATCAGGAAACCGGTGAAAAGAAGCCACGCGGCGTCCCACCGACGCTGGAGATAGGGGAATGCAATACCCCCAAGAATCTGGAGGGGGGCGACGACTTCGAAAAAAAGGGCGGCCGGGACAGTGCCTAGGTGTTGGTTCAGGGCCCTCCGACGACACCCACCGTGGAAAAGGCGAGACCCTGGAGCATCAGGAAGAGCCACAGATAGGTGTCGCCCGCTCCGTGGCCCGATGATTGGTCTCCGGAAACGACCCCGATCAGGTTCAAGGCCCACGCGACGATCATGATGAAGACGCCGGACAGGAGGAAAGCAAACTCCGTCGAGATGCGGATGCCTCGGACCATCGAATGGGCTTGTGACGCAATGTTGGCTATATCTTTGTGTCCCTCTCGTGGGGCTGTGGGTCCAACCTCCGGGATGCGATTGTCAGTTGCGCCCCGGTGGCATGCGCAGCTCGACGCGACGGCATGCGGTGCAGGCGAGGACCTCGAACGAAAGCATGTCCTCTCCCAGCTCCGCCCATTCTCCCACGAGGAGTTTCCATCCTCCCGTCGTCCCTCCGACGCGGAACGGCTCGACGCCGATCGAACGCATCGAACCTTTGCAGGCGATGCAACGATCCTCCGGTGACCCAACCGATGTTGCCATGCGCAGGAGAAGTCATTCGATCTCATCTGGTTCTCGACCGCGAGGGTTTATTACGCGAAGCGAGGGTTCCGAGCGTGTGGGGCGCCTCAGCGGGCTCATCTCGATCGTAACGGGGGGAAGCGGGGGCATCGGTCTGTCGACGGTCCTTGAACTCGCGAAAGAAGGGTCCGATGTGGCGGTGCAGTACAACCGCGGGAAGGAGCTCGCCCTCTCGGCCGTGGAGAAGGTGCAGGGCCTCGGTCGAAAGGCCGTCGCGATCCAGGCCGATGTGACGGATCATCGTTCCTGCCGCTCATTGGCGTCCCAAACGCTTGCGTCGCTCGGTCGCATCGACCTCGTCGTGTGTTTCGCGGGTCATCCTTTTCGGTCCGAGGAGTGGTACAAGGATTTCACCGAACTCGAGCCCGAAGAATTCCGGCGACCGCTTGACGTGGATCTGTTAGGTTCCGTATTCGTCGCTCAGGCCGTCCTCCCGTCCATGGTGAAGGCCGGCCGCGGGAGCCTCATCCTCATTGGGTCGACGCCCGCGATCACGGGCGATAAGGTTGGCATCAGCTATCTCATAGCGAAGGCCGGAATCCTGGGTCTAACGCGGGCCCTCGCCCTCGCGTATGGGCCGAAGGGGATTCGGGTGAACGCCCTCGCCCTCGGGAGCATCTCCACCGGACCCATGGAGGCCGTCTCCGGCGAAGAACGGCGCGCGCTCGCAGAGGAGTCTGCCTTGAAACGTTGGGGCACACCGGAGGAGGTCGCGCGGGTCGTCGCGTTTCTAGGTTCACAGGACGCATCCTACATCACCGGCCAAACGATCGTCGTGGATGGCGGCTACGCCCTTCGGTGATCTCTCATGGGGTGGGAAGCTTCACGCCTTCCATCCCGAACGTGCCTCGGGTCCCGCAGCTGTGGCAGGTGACCGAGAGGGAGACG
Organism: Methanobacteriota archaeon; assembly: GCA_005878385.1. Lineage (GTDB taxonomy): Archaea > Thermoplasmatota > Thermoplasmata > RBG-16-68-12 > RBG-16-68-12 > RBG-16-68-12. The sequence goes on along the minus strand of VBMN01000013.1, from coordinate 7,918 downwards.
ATGCCACCCGAGAACTGTTCCCGCACAAGCCAATGACTGCGACCGCATCGGCACACGAGTCGGACGTCCTCAGCGTGCCCTCGAACTCGGAGGAAGAGGCCTTCGGCGCCGCTCTTCCAACCCAACACGATGATCCCGGAGGCCGAATCGATTCGAACGTCGCGGTTCATTCGTTCTCGTGGACAGTGTCTGCGGAGGCTTAAACACCTTTCTGAGGGCCGGGATAGGTCACGCGACTCCCCTCGACCTTCGCGAACTTCGTGAGGCGATGTTCCTCGGTCTGACCTGAAGTCAGGATGTGCTCCACACGAACCCCGCGGACGACGAGAGAATCCGACAACAGAGATCGATGGCATTTCCAAGGCACGGCCTCCGCGCACATGATAGCGGTCCGCGCCTCTCCCGCGAGCCGCATGAGGTAGTCTAATGCCACGAGGAATTCCGGCGAATCCATGTAGTCCGCGTATCCTCGAAATCCGGCGTTACGCCACCCCGTGTTCACGCTCGCAGCCATGGGTTTGCGAAACCCGCCGAGGCCTTCGATGTGATCGTAGGAAACGCCTCGCCCGTGAAGCTCCACCGCGAGGGTCGATTTCGTGGCCCACGGAACCCGCCTTGATGTGGCGTAGTGACGAACGTCCGCGAGCCGTTGGATTCGATTCTCCGCGAGGAGGTCGAAAAATTCTTCGAACGAGCGCGTCGAGTGTCCGATGGTCCAGATCACGAGGTGCGTAGGCGCACGTAGACCATTCCATGCCTCCGTGTCGGTCTCTTTGCTCAAGCGTCCACTTCAATCAGGATCGTATCGATAAAGGTCCGTCAATTGGCCCGCAGCGGTAAAGCACAAATCTGCGACGTCCGTTGTCCAGAGTCATGGGACGTGGCGACGCGAAATACGTCGGTCGCGAGGTCGGAGAGCATCTTGCTTCGAAAACGCCGCCGGGATCGTTCTACACCGACGAGACGATCTTTCGGAAGGAGCTCGAGGAATTCTACGACCGCAGCTGGATGAACCTGGGCCGCGAGGACGAGATCGCTCGACCGGGGGATTTCTTCACCCGTGAGATTGGCGGTGAGAGTGTCATCGTGGTCCGCGGGACGGACGGTATCGCGAGAGCCTTCTACAACGTCTGTCGCCATCGGGGGACGCGCCTCGTGGAGGAACCTGCGGGGTCGAAGCTTCGTTCCATCGTCTGTCCGTATCACGGTTGGACCTATTCTCCGGAGGGTCGGCTTGTCGGAGCACCGCACACGGAATCCCTCGTGGACTTCCAGAAGGAGGAGAGCAGCCTGTACGGGATTCGGCTCGAACCGTGGGGCGGTTTCGTGTGGGCGAATCTGGATGCGCAGGCCGCCCCCCTTCAGGACGAACTCGGGGCTTTCTTCGCGAAGTTCGATCGGTACTCGTCGATGACCTGGACCGGGTACACGAAACGGCCCCTCCTGGAGGGAATGACGGACGACGATCGGCGTCGCGTGTATTACTACACCGTCTTCCCGAATCTGTTCTTCAGCCTCCATCCGGATTTCTTGATGGTCCATCGGACGTGGCCCGTGACGCCGACCCATTCCCGGGTCGAGTGCGATTTCTTCTTCGACCCTGCGACGATGGCCCGGCCGGACTTCGATGCGAGCGATGCGGTCGATCTGTGGGATCTCATCAATCGCCAGGACTGGGCGGTCTGCCAACGTTCGCAGAAGGGGATGGGCTCGCGGGTGTGGAAGGGCGGCCGATACAGCGACCAGGAACCGCAAGTCTACGACTTCGATCGGTACGTGATGGAACGGCTCGGCATGAGTTAACCCGATCCTCGGGGAACGAACGGCGACGGGCGGCCGCTAGAGTGGCTTTCCACATTTCCGGCAAAATGCGGCATCCTCCGCCTCCAAGCTGCCGCAATTGCGGCACTTGATGCGGACGACCTCCTTCGCCGGAGCCGGGGGATTCAATGAATTCGGCCCGACACGATTCGCGGCGAGCGCCTGTTGCATGTACGCGTCAATCATGTCGGGGGAGGCCATGCCGGTACCCCCCGTCATGCCGCTCATCATGCTGGCACGGGAAGCGCCTCCCTTCGATGACATCAGCGCCCGGCGCAGCATGGCTCCACCGGAGCCGATGAGGGTGAAACCGAATCCCCAGATGATGAAGGGAAGGTATCCCTCCGAGAATCCGGATCCCGTGAAGTTGCTCCCTCCGGGAGGCGGCGGACTCACGTAGCCGCCCACTTGGAGAGCGATATCGGAGGCATACCGGAAGACAAACAATCCGGCTCCGATGGACACGAGTCCTGCCACGATCAATCCAATCCTCCGTCGTCCCGTTCGAGGTCTGGACCGCACGCTACCAATGGACAAGTGAGCTCGTCTCCCCCTGATTCCGGATGTACAATGGTCCAGGAGGGAATAAACGTTCCATCGGGACAACGAGGCACATCCCTCGACGAGAGCTTCCCGCAGGCGCAAGGCTCACATCCGCTGAGGATAGATCCGTCCTCGCTCGTCCCTCCGCGGGGCAGGAATCGGCCTGGCCGGCAGGGGAGCCCCTGCCGTGAAGGAAGGAGGTGGCCCTCCTCCGGGCGATTGGGTCCGTCCGGATTTGAACCGGAGTCGCCAGCACCCCAAGCTGGTAGGATTTCTTGTGGGCCGGATGATGCGAGGTCCCCGAGCCCAAACCAAGCTACCCCACGGACCCGCGGGGCGACTCGAAGGACTGCGGCGGTAAAAACCCTTCCGTGGAGGCTCGGACCAATCAGCCGAACGGAAGAACCTCGTCGATCAGCTCGGCGTGCGACAGGATCATCCGGCGGCAGCAGTACCGCTTCAGGCCGAGTGTGTCGAGCACCAACCGCGGGTCTTCCCCCTGGCGTGTGCGCTCGACGAACGCCGGGAATGCGCTGCCAACGACCTTGCCGCACGTGAAGCATCGGACGGGAATGATCATGGAATCACCGGTACGACTTCTGTCGCTTCTTCCGCGCGCCGCGACCCAAGGGCTTCTTCGGGAGCTTGCGGCGGGTGTCAGGGACGATCAGAGTGCGGTCGTATTCTCGGAACAACGTCTCGAGATCGTTGTCGTTGAGGAATTGCACGAGCCCGCGGGCGATAGCGGTGCGCACGGCATCTGCCTGACCCATCACACCGCCTCCTTGCACGTTCACGTCGATGTCGATCGAATCGACCTTCCTTCCCGCGAGCTTCAGCGGTTCCAGGATCTTCAGCCGGCCAAGCTCGAACGGGTACATCTCTACGGGGACGCTGTTGATCCGAACGAGGCCGCGCCCCTTCGTGACCGTCGCTCGAGCGACGGCGGTTTTCCTCTTCCCGCTGGCGACGATGGCCTTCATGCATCGACCTCGAACTTCGATCCCAGGAGCCGCGCGATCTCGCCCAAGCTGATGAACGGCCCTTGCGGCGGGCGCTTGGCGACCGCGACCGTCTCAAAGGGCGTCTCTTTGAACTCGTCTGGCACGGACAGGTACACGCGCAGGCGCTTCAAGGCAGTTCGCCCGCGCGGTTGCTGATAGGGCATCATGCGAGAAATCGTGCGCCGGAGGATCATGTCCGGACGCCGCGGGTAATTGGGCCCTTTGCCCCGCATGCGGCTCGCGGTACTGCCACGGTGGTGCGCCGCCCGGTATTCCTCGAACACGACACTCTTCCGCCCCGTCACAATGGCCTTCTCCGCGTTGACGACGACGATTTCCTCCCCGTTCAAAAGACGTTTCGCCAGGACGGAGGCCAGCCGGCCTACCACATGCCCCGTTGCGTCTACGACCGGCATGTTCATCCCATGATTCGTACGCCGGATCCTTTCGGATTCTGAACCGCGAGTTCCAGCAACGACAAGGCCTTCCCGCCCGCGGCCTCGATCTTCTTGCGCGCCGCCTCAGACGCCCGGAACGCGGCGACGGTCACCGCGGTCGAGATCTCCCCGGTCGCCAAGACGACGCCAGGTACGACGATCTGCTCCCCCTTCGCGGCGTACCGGCTCAGGCGGGAGAGGTTCACCTCGGACCAGTTCTTCCGAGAACGCTCCAGACGGTCCGCGATGTCCCGCCAGATCGCGACGCCCATCTCCCTGGAGACCTCCCGGAGTTCCCGGACGACACGTTGGAGTTGAGGGTTCGTCTTGGAGGTCTTGGCCATGAAAAGGGCCTCGGTGCCGCGCCAAAAGACCTGGCCGATTTAAACATTTGGGTGCCCACCTCCCGTCAATCCCGCCGGACTCGGTCATTCGAAAACTCGATGAACCGCGCCGCCTTGTTGTCCCTCGTGGAGGATTCGGCCCGTCCATCGCCTCCCGATTTCGGGTTCGTCGGCTCCCGAGCCCGCAAAAGTACTAATATCAGGGCTTACCAAATAATAGTCGAGCGGCGGCCTTCGTCCGTTCGGTGAGCGCGTGATTCGTTTTGGGCCTTCGGGCATCCCTCTGTCCTGCAAGGGGCGGACCCTTCGGGACGGAATCGAGGACATCCACAATCTCGGGTTGACGGCGATGGAAGTCCAGCTGGTCCGCGTGAACCTGAACGAACGGTACGCGGGCGAAGACGACATTGGTCGAACGCCGCGAGAAATTCCGGGGGAGCTCATCGTCCAGATCGGGCGGAAAGAGGAGCGGAAGGAGGTCCTCACGTCCGCCTTGGACGGGAAGATCGAGAAGGGCGACGTCATCTACAGCCTGGCGTCCGGCATCGCCGGGGACTACCACGAACTCGAAGAGCTCGGCGAGCTGGCACGGGAGCTCGAGAGCGGGCGCACCGAGGTGGTCGGCAGCCCGGACGAAATCCTGACGCTCGTCAAGAACGCGAAGGGCGTCCTCCCGGTGTTGAACTTCGCCCACGTGCATGCCCGCGGCTTCGGGCTCTTCAAGCGACCGGAGGACTTCGACGACGTCCTCGCGAAAGTCGAGAAGGTCTCCGACGGCGGTCACATCCACGCGCATTTCAGCGGCGTCGAGCACGCGGACGGCAACGAGCTTCGGTACACGCCGATCAAGAAGGGCGACCTCCGATTCGAGCCGCTCGCGGAATGTCTCTTGGACGAGGACTATGATCTGACGATCGTGTCCTCCTCACCCCTCCTCGAGCACGATGCGATGTATATGAAGGTCATCCTGGAGAGGGTGCTCGCGAAGCGGCTCATGCGTCCGACGAAGCCCGAGAAGGAGGAGAAGGAAGAGAAAGAGGTGCGGCGTCGGTGAAGCGCGCGGTCGCTCCCGGAGGGACGGCCGCGGCTTCCACGGCGTACCTCCTCGACCATGTCGCGAAGATCCTAGCCGTCGACCGGTCGAAGGCGATCAGCGAGTCCGTCGGGATGCTCACGTCCGCGAAGAAGCTCTTCGTGTACGGCGTCGGCCGGAGTGGGCTCGCCGCCCGCGCGTTCGCGATGCGGATGGTTCAGCTCGGGATCGACTGCTACTTCATCGGTGAGACGATCACTCCGGTCGTGAGCGACGGCGACGCGGTGTTGATTGTCTCGAACACCGGCTCGACGATGAGCGCGATTCAGGTAGCAAACATCGCACGTCGCGTCGGGGCCAAGGTCATTTCCGTCACGGGACATCCCACTTCGAAGCTCGCCCATGCCAGCAACGTCGTCCTCCTGATCCAGACGAACGGAGGCTCCGCCCAGTCACGACTGGCGCCCTTGGGGACTCTCTTCGAGGCTGCCACGGTGCTCCTGCTCGACGGCGTCGTGGCCCAGGTCATGGAGCGACTCGGACAGACAGAAGCGGACATGCGCGGCCGTCATGCGATCATGGTGTAACAGCTACCCTTGAATGCCCCACGTTCGCGGATCTGGAGAAAGGCCTTAAGTACATCCGGCTATATGTTCGCTATAGGTGGACTATATGTCCGTCACAACGATCCAGGTCACGCCCGCGACGCGACAGAAGCTTGCACGACTCAAGTCGTCGTCGGGCGAGACGTACGATGACTTGATCAACAAGCTGCTATCGCTCGTTCCTGAACGGGACGAGGAGGGGCCATACACGCACGCGTTCCGGCTGGGCCTCCTACAGGCTCGCCTCGATGTGAAGGAAGGCCGGGTGCTAACCCACGAAGAAGTGAAGCAGCGATTGGGGCTGTAACGGATGCCATGGTCGATCCTATGGACCGACCAAGCCGTGCGTGATATGAGTCGGATTGACCCTCCGATTGCGAGGCGAATCCTTCGAAAGGTGGAATCAACTGCCGTGAATCCTATGCGCTATTTCTCTCGTCTCGTTGCGGCGGACGAGTACAAGCTTCGCGTGGGTGACTATCGCCTCCTGGCCGCGTTAGACGGCGTTTCCGAGACAATCCTGATTGAACGAGTCGACGACCGATCCCGGATTTACGCACGTAGGTGACGACGAGATGGTCGGATCGAGGCCGCCGGGATGCCTTTATCTATCGGCCGTTGCTTCCTTTTGAGGATGCCCGAAGACTTCGTCGTCACCCCATGGGAAGTCAAGGGTTCGATTGACTACGATCGCTTGATCACCCAGTTCGGGACCGAACGAATTACGCCGGAACTCCTCGATCGGCTCCGCCGGATTGCTGGCGACTTGCATCCGATGCTCCGCCGTGGCGTTTTCTACAGTCACCGGGACCTGAATGGGATCCTGGACCGTTTCGAGAAGGGAGACAAGTTTGCGCTCTACACGGGCCGCGGTCCATCGAGCGGGATTCACATCGGTCACATGCTCCCGTGGTTCTTCACGAAGTGGCTCCAGGAGAAGTTCCGGGCCACGTTATACTTTCAGATCACGGACGACGAGAAGTTCCTCTTCAAGGATTTCGATAACCTCGAGGAGGCCACGAAGGTCGGGTATGACAACATCCTGGACATCATCGCGATGGGATTCGACCCGAAGCTCACGCGGATCTTCCTCGATACGGAGTACATCCGGCACCTGTACCCGATTGCAGTGGAGGTGGCGAAACGGATCACCTTCTCGACGACGCAAGCGGTCTTTGGATTCGTGAACTCGAACAACATCGGCGAGATCTTCTACACGAGCCTGCAGGCCGCCCCCGCGTTCTTGCCCACCGTAGAGGCGGGTCGCGACGTCCCCGTCCTCATCCCCTGCGGCATCGATCAGGACCCGCACTTCCGGGTCGCTCGAGACGTGGCACCGAAGCTCGGCTATCCGAAGCCCGCCCTGATACACAACAAGCTCCTTCCGAGCCTCCTCGGACCGACCGGCAAGATGTCGGCTTCGATTCCGGAGTCGAGCATCTTCACGACGGACACGGAGGCCAAGGCCCAGAAGAAGATCATGAACGCGTTCACGGGTGGGCGCGCGACCGTCGAAGAGCAGCGCCGCCTCGGGGCGAACCCGTACATCTGTTCGATCTTTGCCCAATACAACTACATCTTCGAGCCGGACGACGGCCATCTCGCCGAGGTCGAGCGGACGTGCAAGAGCGGCGAGCGTCTCTGCGGGGACTGCAAGACCGAGCTGTGGGGAAAGGTACGCACATGGCTCACGGCCCACCATGCGGCCCGCGAAAAGGCGAAGGACCGCATCAAGGAATTCGTCGTTCGCGACTAGTTACCCCAAGAGAATGATCCTGCAAGATGAGGACAACCGGCCTGCCGACTGTCATCGACCTTGTTTCCATTTCATGGTTGCTCGCCAGGGTACCTCGACAACCCGAACCCCGCGCCCCGCGGCGAAACCTAACAGCGAGGACTCGAATGCTTCGCCCAGGATAGGCCCGAGCTCTGCAGACGGTCTCAGGATTCCGCGGAGGACGCCGTCTTTCGTTCGCAACCCATACGCCTTCATTCTCGAGGCGGACGATCCAAGGAGTGTCGAGGCAAATGCGTGGAGTTGCGGCGACTCTACCTGGCTGATTGCTTCCCACGATGCATCGAAACTCCGGCTCCGTACCGCACGTCGCACCTGAATCCCCCGGTCGTCTAC
>VBMN01000039.1 GCA_005878385.1 Methanobacteriota archaeon | reverse complement strand
GAACCGTGCGGAAGCGGACCGTGCGGAGTTCGAAGCGGCGGGTGACCAAGGCCGTCGTAGCGCCGCCGCGGCCTGGTCCGATTTCTACCGGAGGGCGAAGTCCGACTTCGTCGACACATATGGTCAGGGCGTGCTCGCGGCGTTCACGAAGCTGCAGAATCAAGGTCGGATCGAAATCATCGTGTCGGCTGCCACCCACGGATTCTTGCCCCTCTTGGGCCGCGATGAATCGATCAACGCCCAGATCGCTACGGGAATTGCGAGCTACCACCGGCACTTCGGTCGACGTCCTCGCGGCATCTGGCTTCCGGAGTGTGCCTATCGCCCGGGATACGAATGGTCCCGTCCCGTCGGACCGACGAAGACCTGGCTCCGTCCCGGCCTCGAGGAGGTCGTGGGGCGGCACGGGCTCCGATACTTCTTCGTAGATACGCACCTCGTCGCCGGAGGCGCACCCATCGGCACGTACGAAGACCGCTTGGGCCAGCGCCGTCTCGATGCGACCCGCGACGGAACGGGCCTTTCCCCGAACGAGCCGTACACGGTCTCGGCGGCCGGCCGGCGCAAAGTCGCGATCCTCGCGCGGGACCCGAGGTCGAGCGTCCAGGTGTGGAGTGCAGATTACGGATACCCTGGGGACGGCGCCTACTTGGAATTCCACCGCAAACACGGGATGGACGGACTGCGGTATTGGCGCGTCACAGACCGGCGCCTCGCTCTGCGGGAGAAGGTGCCGTACGACCTGAACGCCGCTCGGGATCGAGCTGAGGCCCATGCGGACCACTTCGCATCGTTGGTCATCGAGACCCTTCGGGAACATCGGGAGGTCACGGGCCGAACCGGCGTCGTCGTCGCGCCGTTCGACACGGAGCTCTTTGGCCACTGGTGGTTCGAGGGCCCGTGGTGGCTGGAAGCGGTCCTGCGAAAACTCGAGGGACAGGTCGACGTGGTCACCGCCTCGGACTTTCTCGCGGCGCATCCCCCGAGCTCGACGATCCGCATTCCGGAAGGGTCATGGGGCCAAGGAGGCCATCACTGGGTCTGGCTGAACGACGGTACCCGATGGATTTGGGAGGAAGTATACCGCGAGGAAGATGCGCTCATCGACGCCTTGCGTGCGACTCGATCCCGAAAGGATCCCACGGTACGTCGAATCTTGACGCAGCTCGCCCGCGAACTTCTCCTCCTGGAGGCTTCGGACTGGCCCTTCCTCGTCACGACGGTCGCCGCCAAGGACTACGCCGAGGCCCGAGTCAAGGAGCATGTCGGGGCCTTTGATCGACTCCGAACGCTGCTCGAGCATGCGAAGGAAGGGACTTTGGCCCCTGACGACGCATCCTGGTTGGCCGTCATCGAAGAGCGCGATTCTCTGTTTCCCGACTTGAATCCCGAATCGTGGACCCTCGAACCGTGAGGGTCCAATGTCGACGCTCTCCTTCCATTTCCATGGATATCAACCCGGAGACGTCGTGCGCTGGCAAGAACCGGATCCTCTACGACCGCAGCGGTTCGAGGAGCGTCGTTCGCCCGTTCTCCTGACTTCTATTTGCCGATCCTACAACGCACGGAGGGCCGACCGATCGGCCTGTGGCTTCCGGAAGCGGCATACTCCCGCGAGACGATGGACAGCTTCCGCGAATCGGCCCGGCAGGCGAGTCTGGAGCAGGACTCGATTTCGGATTCGATTCAGACTGCCTATTTGATCGCCGACGCGCGGCAATTTGCCCATCCTCCGGCAGTGGGTCAGGCGTGGGCTCGCGTCGAGTCGACCGAAGTTCTTCTGGCGATCGCGCGCGACCATCATCTGAGTGGCGAGTTCGCCTTCGGCGCGACGACGACATCGGAGTTCCTCGCCTCTGTGCGTTCCCGCGGGAACGGATCCCTTCTTGTTGCAAACGACCTCGAATCTCTCCTCGCCAACCCGATGCAGGCCGACCGGTTCGAATCGATCGTCCATTCCCTCCGGGAAGGTGGCGTCCATGTCGTTCCTCCCATCCCACCTGGGAATGCGCCGATGTTCGCGTTGGTCGACAATTCGAGTTGGTCCGATTACGACGACACGCTCTCCAGAGGAATCACATCGGACACGCGCTGGACCGGACTTCGGCGATCCGATGGACTCGTGGTGTCTCGAATCCATCGCAATCAGCCGATATCCCAACTGTGGAAGCACGCCTTCACTCTCGCGACCGAACGCGTTGAAACCGCCGTTCGTCGAGACGCCCTCCATTTGCTGGAATCGGTCGGCGCGACCCGACGTCCTCACGTGTTGCGGCGCCTCGCGGTCGCCTACGGTCGTCACTGGTTCCGTGATCACTACCAGGCTCAGGGAGTCTCAACGAACGAGACCGATTTCGGCCGATCCACCGAGGACCTTCTCGGAAGCAAGGTGGACGTCGAGATTGCGGGCTTCCTTGCTCGCGGCTATGTGCTGATGCTCATGGGCACGCGGTCCGACCCGAGGTTTTGGGACAATCCCGACACCAGGGTCACGTTCCAGAATGTCGTCCTCCTGGTGCAGTCCCTCCGGGATCTCGCGGAGGCGAACGTTCGGGCGAAGGATCCGGGTCGTGCGGCGGCGCTCGGGCGCCTCCTCCGTGCGACCTTCCTCGAATTCGCGGATTGGCATGCGCGCGGAGAGTTCGCGGCGCTGCAGAACGTTCCTTCATGGGAAACGACCGAAGCCGCCTGGTATTCCTCGCTTGAGTCGGAGGTGCCGGAGCGTTCCCCGGCCGACGTGATGAAACGGGCGACCATGTTTGCCTTGGCGCCCGCAGGAGAATGGCCAGGGGGAGATCCATTGCTCTCCGTTGAAGAGACCGTCGCCGACACAGGGCACATCGCGGGTGAGGCGCACGGCGAGTGGAAAAATCCTCGCTGGTGCGAGCACGGACCTGGCTAAGCCGGCACCGGAACCTTCATCGTCGCCGCTACGTACTTCGCTGTTGACATGAAGGCGTCGGTTTTTACGTGGGAGTATCCACCGGCCATTTATGGAGGTGCGGGCGTCCACGCGAAGTACATCACGATGGCGCTTGCGAAACGGATCAAGGTCGAAGTCCGCACCCTCGAGGTCGGCCCGAAACCGGAGATTGAGGGAGTGAACGTACTGCGGTATCAATCGACGCTCCGTGGCCTGGCGACGGGCGATCCGAGAATTCTCAAAGCGCTTCAAGTCCTCTCATTCAACATGAACATGGTCGCGGATCCGATTGATGCCACGATTGTGCACACGCACACGTGGTACACGAATTTCGCGGGGGCGATGGCGAAGCGGATCTACGGGGCCAAGCTGGTCGCCACCGTCCATTCGTTGGAACCTCTGAGGCCGTGGAAGCGGGAGCAATTGGGCGCGGGCTACGAGCTCAGCTTGTGGATGGAGAGGGACGGACTCCTCGCCTGTGACGCCGTGATCGCCGTCTCTCGGGACATGAAGGCGGACATCCAGAAGGCGTATCCGATCCCGGCGTCGAAGGTGGCCGTGATCCACAACGGCGTGGACCCGCAGAAGTATTACCCGCGTGATGGCCTGGAGAGCGTCAAGAAGTTCTCGATCCGCAAGCCCTATGTGTTCTTCGTCGGTCGACTCTCTCACCAGAAGGGCATCTTCGATTTGGTCTCTGCGATGGACCACGTTCCGGAGGGAACGACGCTGGTCTTGGCGACTGGCAAGCCGGACACCCCAGGAATCGAAGAGGATCTTCGGTCGGCGATCAAGCCACGGAGCGATGTGGTCTGGATTCGAGACATGCTCGAAGACCACGACCTCGTGAATCTGTACAACGAAGCAGCCGTCTTCGCCTGCCCTTCCGTCTACGAGCCGTTCGGCATCATCAACCTGGAGGCGATGGCCTGCGAGACGCCTGTCGTGGCGACTCGAGTCGGGGGCATCAAGGAAGTCGTGGTGAACGAGGAGACCGGGCTGCTCGTCCCCCCGGGGGAGCCTGCAAAACTCGGCCGGGCGATCACGCGAATCCTGGAGGATCCGCCCATGGGTGCGAAGATGGGGAAGGCGGGCCGGCGGCACGTCCTACGGAGCTTCACGTGGGACCGAATCGCGGCAAAGACCCTCGAATTGTATCGGTCGTTGACGTGATGTCCTCGCGATTCGACGACGCGATCGCCCTCACGGATCGGGCTCTACGTGCCTCCCGTCCGATGCGGATTTGGTTGGGGTCCCTCCGGTGGTGCGGCGACTCGATCCGCGGGACCACGGGACTTGCCGTGAAAGATCGTGCTCTCCTCTCCGAGACGGGAATCGAGGCGATCGTCTTCTTCCTCCTCCAAGCGACGGATCCGGATTCGGGCGCACGGCCGATCCATCTCCCGCTCTCGATCGCATCGGCCCGACTCGATCCAACCGCGTTCGAGCTCGAAGCAGACGACCGCGTGAGCCCGACATCCTGGCTCGGCTTCAAGCCCGCAAGTTCGCCCACGTGGCGCGACTCCTCGGGGAGGTCGCCCTCGGACGTGGGGCGGACCGCCTGGTACTCGGAGTGGCGACTGAACACGTCGATGCGGACGACCTCTTCGCGTGGCTCTGCGACGGTTGGCGTAGGTCCCTCGGTCCGGAGACGGGTCCGGACGAGGACTTTGTGGAGGCGACTCGCCATCTTGCATCCGATCTCGGAACGGCCACGGCGGCGTTACACGACGCTCTCATCGATCGCCATCCGGGGTTCTGGCACCCAGAGCCGTTCACCGAGGAGGATTTCCGGGGCATGTTCAAATCGGCGACCCGATCCCTAGGATCCGCTCTTCGGCGACTCGGTCAATTCACTCATTCCGCGGAACCGGTGCTCGCCGAATCCGCTCGCATGGCCCGGACTCGACTTCTCGAGCTTCGTGCGCCGATTGAGGAGACGCTGCGGCATCTCGAGGTGCACGTGGGCGGAGTGAAAAGCGTCATCCATTCGGACTTGCACCTGGCCCAAGTGCTCCGACGACGCGGGGACGGTGCACTTCTTTTCATCGACTTCGAGGGGGAGCCGGGACGCCTCGTGGGTGAACGGGGAAGGAAACTACCTCCCCTCCGGGATGTCGGGAGCATGGTCCGATCCTTCGCCTACGTCCGGCATTATGTCATTCGGGATCTCGCCAGCGATGTATCCAATCCAATCTTGCCTCCCGAGCCGGGGGCTCTCTTGGGTCCGCCGGACGCCGCGTTGGACCGGATGACGGGGTGGGAACAAGACATGGTGGGTCGTTTCACCGGCTCCTATCTCTCCCATTCTGCCCTCCATCACTCCTCCGACCCGGCGGAGGCGGGTCCTCTGATCCGCGGCTGGGCGATGGAGAAAGCCCTCTATGAGCTCGAGTACGAGCTGAAACATAGGGTCACGAATTTTCCAATTCCGCTCGACGGGATCGCCGCCCTCGCGAGTGCCTCATACCGCGTGACCTGATTGATTCAATCGAGTCAGCCGGGCCGCAGTGGGTCCGTCCGGATTTGAACCGGAGTCTAGTGGTCCCGAACCACCAAGGATAGACCAAGCTACCCCACGGACCCAAGATGGCCCGCGAAAAGTAGGCCCGCGTATAAGCGTTGTGCGAGAGAGGCGTATTCGTTCGACGTTCCTTCTCACTTGAGCTGCACAAGGTCGCAGCTCATCCGCGAGTTGCGGCGTCCAAACTCGATGTCGGCATACGCCGATAGCCTCTTCGACACGCTTATATATCGCTCGCTTTCTCGCTCGGCCATGCAGTTCCCGCTTCGCGAAAAAATCGCGGGGGAGATCGCTCTTTCCGAGCAGCCGGGGAAGACGATGCGGAAATGGCGCGAGGAGTTGCGAATCTCGCAGACGGACCTGGCGCATCACATGCGTGTGTCCCCGAGCGTGATCAGCGACTACGAGGCGGGTCGCCGCACGTCCCCCGGAATCAAGACGATTCACCGGCTCGTCGACGCGCTGATCGAGATCGACCAGAGGACGGGTCAGAAGCTCTCGAAACGGTTTGAGGAGTATTCGGATGTGATTCCGTCCATGCGGGACTGGTCGGTCGGCATGCGCGCGGTGGACTTCCTTCGAAGGATCGACGGAAAACTGTTGACGCAGAAGCTCAACACGCGACGCGTCGTGAATGGCTATACCGTGATTGACTCGATCAAGCGGAACTGATCTCGAGATTGGGGCGGATTTCATGAAGACGGGGATCGTCAGCTATGGCGGATATGTCCCGCGATACCGAATTCGACCGAAGGACATCGGCACGGTCTGGGGAGCCGATGGCGAGGCAATGGGCCGCGGACTGAACATCCGCGCGAAGAGCGTTCCGGGGCCTGACGAAGACGTAATTACAATCTCGGTCGAAGCGGCGAGGGCCTGCATGGCCAAGGTGGACATCGATCCGACGGACATCGGTGCGATCTACGTGGGTTCGGAGTCACATCCCTACGCCGTGAAGCCGACTGCCACCGACTTCTGGCGCCGCGAGGGACAACGATACCCGAGCCATGGCGGTCGCTTCACCGGCGAACCTGCATACTTCAAACACGTGGTCAATTGCGCGCAGTTGCTCTTCAAGCGTGCGGGGACCACGGCGGAGGATTACGACTACGCAGTCTTCCATCAGCCCAACGGGAAGTTCCCCGTGAGGGTCGCAAAGCAACTCGGGTTCAAGGAAGGCCAGATCGACACGGGCCTGTGTGTCCGGGAGATCGGGAACACGTACAGCGGGGCGATCATGGTGGGCCTCTGCGCGATCCTCGACGAGGCGGAGGCCGGAGACCGCATCTTCGCCGTCGGGTACGGCAGCGGCGCGGGGTCCGACGGATTCGATCTGACCGTCACGGACGAGATCACGAAGCTCCGCCGCGATGCGACCCCGACGATCAAGGAAATGATCGCGGACCAGGAGTTCCTCGACTATGCGACGTACGCGAAGTACCGGGGCAAGATCCTGATGCGGGAGGCCTGAGCCCGTGCGAGACGTCGCGGTGATTGGGGTCGGGGAAACGGAGTTCGGCGAACTGTGGGACCGCTCCTTCCGGGACATCGGGATTGAGGCCGGTCTGAAGGCGATTCAGGATGCGAAGATCCGGTCCGAGGATATCGACGCGGTCTACATCGGGAACATGTCCGCTGGCAAGTTCATCGATCAGGAGCACGTGTCCGCCCTCGTGGCGGACTACGCCGGGTTGGCGGACATGCACCTACCCACGGTACGGGTCGAGGGAGGGGGCGCGTGCGGCGCAATCGCGTTGCTGCAAGCGCGTCTCGCCATTGCCTCCGGCATGTACGACATCGTGGTCGTGGGAGGAGCCGAGAAGATGACGGACGTGGGAGAGGTCCAGGCCGCGGAAATCCTTTCCTCCACCGCGGACCAAGAATGGGAGAGCGTCTTCGGAGCGACGTTCGCGGGCCTTTACGCCATGATGGCCCGCCGACACATGTACGAGTTCGGGACGACGCGGGAGCAGATGGCTGCCGTTGCCGTGAAGAATCACAAGAACGGCGCCCTAAATCCCGAGGCCCAGTTCCAAAAGGAAATCACGATCGAGACCGTCCTGCAGGCTCCCCGGGTGGCCGAACCGCTCGGCGTCTTCGACTGCGCGCCGTTGTCGGATGGCGCCGCCGCGGTCGTCCTGTGCGAGATGCAGAAGGCTCGAAAATTCAGCGACGCGCCGATCCGGATCGCGGGCTCGGGCCAAGCGAGCGACTTCCTCGCGTTGCACGACCGGCGCGACCTGACGACCCTGGATGCGACCGTGATCGCAGGCAAGCGGGCATTCCACGAGGCCCGGCTCCAGCCGAAGGACGTCCAAGTGGCTGAGGTCCACGACAATTTCACGATTTCCGAGATTCTCGCGATCGAGGACTTGCGGTTCATCGAGAAGGGCAAGGGTGGACCCGCCACGGCGGAAGGCCTGACCGCTTTGAACGGAAAAATCTCCGTGAACACGTCGGGCGGGCTGAAGGCCCGCGGCCAGCCGGTCGGCGCGACGGGCGTCGCGCAGGCGGTCGAGATTGTGCGTCAACTGCGCGGGGAGGCCGGCAAGCGCCAGGTGGTCGGAGCGCGCCACGGGCTCACGCACACGCTGGGCGGAACTGGGGCGACTGCGGTCGTCCACCTCTTCGAGCGGGGGGACTGAAGATGGCCATTCCCCGCTTCTGGCGGGAGATCCAGAGCCGGTACAACCTGATCGGGACGAAGTGTGGGAGCTGCGGGAAAGTCGATTTCCCTCCCCGGGCCGTCTGCCCCGTCTGCGGTCGTAAGTCGATCGGCAAGATGGAGCGCTTCCGGCTCGGCGGGAAGGGGACCGTCGTCACGTACACGGTGATCCACGATGCGCCGGCCCAGTTCGAGATGCAGAAGCCCTACGTGATGGCGATCGTCGAGATGGACGAGGGCGTTCGGCTCACATCGCAGTTGATCGACGTGAAAGCGGAGAACGTGACAATCGGGATGAAGGTCCAGGCGTCCTTCCGGAAACTCGGCCAGGAAGGGGAGGCCGGCGTCATCCACTACGGCTACAAGTTCCGGCCTGCCGCTTGATCCCGAGTTCGGGTAGCTCGTCCGATTTGCCGTTTCGGTCGATGTGTTCTCACAATCGAGTTCGGTCCGAACACTTGCCCTTTATGACGCAAGTCGCCATTCCTGTATCGGGGAGTGGAGGAACGACGAAGCGACAGACGTCGCACGCCGGAGTAGCGAGCCAAAAGCCAGCACCAACGAACGCCAAATCGTCACCGCGATGGCATTTTTCGTTCGGGAGGCTCCGGATCTTGTTCCGGCGATCACCGCCACCGGCGTTGCTCATGCGCCAGCCCGCGGCACCCTCTGTCGTCCTGGCCTGCGAACGATGCGGGTTTGACTACACGGTGACTCGTATCGAAGTGGCCGGCGGAAAAGAGGCCAACATTTGGTCGTGCGATTGCGGGAGTCGGTACATTCCTCCGGGCGGGGTCCCGACCTCTCAGCTTGTCCGGCCCTAGCCCTCGGTCGAGGGGCCCAAGCGAACTCGTCGTCGCAGCCGGACTAGGGTCTCGAGGCCGGTACTCGGGCCCCGGTCGGAGCGGGTCGCCTCACTCGGACCCAGTACAAGCCCACCGCGATGTAGATGACCAGGAACGTCCCCATGATCGCGGTCCAGATGGAGATCACCAGCGACCCGGAGATGGCGCGCATCGAATACCGCCACGTCAGGAGGGCTAGTGAGAGGAATCCGACGCCTGCGAGCACCCGGGCAAGCGCGCCGAAGCGGCTGCGGTCGAGGATCCAGCGGAGGCCCGACGTGAGGAAGTTGGACAGGCCGAGGAGTCCGAAGAAGAAGATCGCACTCGTGATGATTCCGTCTGGGGGACGGACGAACAGGCCCCCGGCGACGACTAGGTCCCACCAGGACCGGAGATTAGTCAGAAGATCCGTGTTCAAAGTGAAAACGATGCCAACGATCAACAGGAAGAACGCGGCCCCGATCAGACCTACGAAATCCGGGCGACGTTCGGGGAAGGCCCGGGCCACGGGCGGGATTGGCTTGAGCGCCCCCGACAGGTTCGGGGCCCGTGGGGCCGTCGGAGAGGGCGGCACCCCGGCGTGATCCGGGAGCAGGGAACCGCAGTATACGCAGAACGCGACCTCGTCATCGTTTTCAGTGCCGCATTTCGGGCATCGCACGCGGTCCACCGGCGGCCCTCGCATATCGGGTAGGGAGCTTAGAACTTTCGTTGCATTCATCTTTTCCGTGGATCGTTGCTCTGCGAACGGCCCGCTTCCCAAGATCTCTCCGAGTTCTTCGATGTCGAGCTGGCTCTTCACATCTTTCCCGTCGAGGACCTGCAAGTTCCGCTCGAGGAGCGCAAGTTCCCGCGGGTCGAGGGTCTGGGGCCGGAAGGCGATGAGCACGACAGCCTGGGTCCCCATCGTGAATTCGTTCAGATGCTCGACGAACGCCAGGAGGGTCGGCGGGAACCCGTTGTGAAGGATCACATACTCGAGGCCATCGATCAGGACGAGCCCGGAGGAGCCGTGCTCCTCGATGAACTGCTGAATCGCCTTCGCGACGGAGGCCATTGCATTCGCGCTGAAGTGGTCCTCCCCTGGCACCTCGGCGAACCATCCAATCCGGATGTTCGCGGGTCCGAATCTCGTTCGGATTTTTTCGGGATGCAAGCGGGACAAGCAGAAACCCGCCTCCAATTCCGGAAGGAGCCGCGTGAAGAGCCGGTAGGCGGTCTCCGAAGTCTCGTCTTCGACGAGATAGCAGACGCCTCTTCGCATTCGCATCGGAACCTCGCCCGGGGCGGCGCAATCCCTCACACCAATCTGCGGATGCCTACGACGATCGGGGTATGACGATGTGCGTCATGCCCTCCGACCCTTCGTGCAGGCTCCTCGCGTGATCTCCACGATTCCCGCACGGTGCGGCGGCTCGGCCCTCTAACGGCGGTAGACTTCGAGGCACATAAAACATCCGTACAGTCGCTAACCATGAAGCGCGCCATTCGCGTCGATACCTGCCCACCGGGCGAGCGAGATCCAAGCGGCGCTCTTGCCGTTCGAGGCGCCATCATGCCGTCTGGGCCATCTCTGTCCGCCGCGAAGAAACGTCACAGGGCGGGTCCGGCGTCGGGGCCAAGCAGGTGTTCGCGAGCGAGACCGAGCGGTGGTGCCCCGAGGGCCAGGAATGCGTCGTGGAATTCCTTTAGTCTCTCGTTCGGATGTTGCTTCTTCCAGTCGGATCGCAACTTCTGGATCATCAGCTTCCCCAAGGTGTAATTCAGGTATCCCGGGTCCCACGTGCCGCGTTTCGCCTCCCGTTCCGCAGGAAGCCGATCGAGGTACGCGTTCTCCATGAAGAACCGAGTCGCGGTCTCCCAAGACCAACCCGCGGTGTGCATGCCAATCGAGGAGAGATAGCGGCAATCCCGCAGGAGCGCATCTTGCAACATCGCCAGCTTGAGTCGCCGGTCGCCGAAGCCTTCCTCGACCATCATCGCCTCACAATAGTGGGCCCACCCTTCCGTGAACGCGTACGAGTAATAGCTCTTCAACACGGTCGAGCCGACCCGCATCCGGTGGAGAAAGTGCACGTAGTGGCCCGGATAGCATTCGTGCACGGAGATGTTCCGGAGGGTCGTATAGTTCAGATGCCGGAGCCACTCCTCCTTCTTCTCCGGCGTCCACGATTCCTCGGTCGGGGTTACGTAGTAGTAGGCGTCCTTCGCGACCTTCTCGAAACTGCCGGGAGGGTTCATCGCCGCAGTGGCGAAGCGGTAGAACCGAGGCGTCTCGATCACCTTCGCCCTCTCCTCGGACGGGACCGTCACGATGTCTTGGTCGATCAGGTACCCCCGGATTTCCTCGAGCATCTCCCGTGTATCCTGGATCAGACTCTGCGCCGTCGGATGATCCCGCTCGATACCTTCGAGGACTTGTTCAGGTCTCTTCGACGAATCGATCTCCTTCGCCGTCTCACGGAAAGCGGCCTGGTTCGCCTTTAGGTCCGAGCGCCCGACTTCGGAAAGGCGGTCCAGCGGAATGTGCACGAGGTGTTCGGCGAAGATCATCCGCTCGTATTTGCGTTGGCCGAGTGCGAACTCCGCCTTGATGCGAGGCTTGTACGAGGTCGTGAGCTCGTTCACGAGGGCTTTCAGTTCTGACTTGGCGGTCTCGTTTGTCCGTTCCACGAAGTTTCGCACACCCGGGGAGGCGTCCCGCAGGTATTCGGGCAGTTCTCGTGAGTACGCGTCGAGAATTCCCGCCGCGGCCATCTCCGCCATCTCGTAGCAGGTGTCAGCGAGGCGCCGGTCAATCGTTCCACGGAGGCTCTCCAGGAACGCCGGGACTTGCGCTTGGAGTTTCCCGACGGAACGGAGACGCCGGTCGAGGGGTGCGTAGTTCCTCAACAGGTAATTTACGATGCTCAATCGGAAGAGGAAATAGAACGGAAACGCGCGGGGGAGTCGCTGGTCCTCGAGTTCGGACAGTTCGGACAGGAGCATGCCGCGGAGGACGCCCAATTCAAGGCGCGCGGAGCGGGATAGGCTATCCGCCCGCGCGATTCGATCCAGGGATTTCAGGTCGTTTCGTGCGCGAGCCGTGTAGCCCCTGACCGAGGCTCCCGAGTAGTCCGGCAGGACCCCGTCGAAACGATGGAGGCCGGATGCCGCTGAGCCACTAGGATCGAAGGAACGGTGGTCGTCGAGGATGCGTTTCGCAACGGCACGAAAGTTTGATCGGGTCTTTCCGGGGGCCATGGTGGATTCCCGCGCGGGGAACGGGTGGCCGGCGAAAAGGATTGTCTTCGGCCCGATGGACGGCGGGCGCTACCCAGAATCCTCATTCGCCCATAGGCGTTCCCCTCCGTCATGGAGCGCATCGAAGCGGACCTCTTGATTCCCGGCCGGGGCGATCCGATCCAGAATGGTTGTCTCATGATTGAGGGTCCGACGATCACATTCGCGGGTCCCATCGAGAACGCCCCGAAAGCGCCCGCGGACATTCGGGTCCATCGCGTTCCAGTCGTCATGCCTGGCATGTGGGACTGCCACGGACATTTCATGGGCATTCGGGTGACCAACGTGGAGGATATCGCGAAGACTTCCCTGCCGGTCCTGACCGCCCGAGCCGTCGCGGATGCGAAGCGAGCTCTCCAAGCGGGGTTCACGAGCGTCCGCGATCTCGTCGGACTCGGGGTCCACCTCGCTCGCGTCGTCGATGAAGGAACGATCCCGGGTCCCCACATCTATGGAGGCGGTGCGATGCTCAGCCCCACCGCGGGACACGGGGACCTCCACATGTTTCCGACGTCCTACATGCACACCCTCGCCGCCGCCGGATATTACTTTCAGTTGTGCGACGGAGTCGCGGAATGCCTCCGAGGCGTGCGCAACCAGTTGCGCCTTGGCGCGAAGGTGATCAAGCTGTGCGCTTCTGGCGGGGTCATGAGCGAAGTGGACCACCCGGTCCATCAACAATTCTCGGACGACGAGCTCCAGGCCATCGTCGGAGAGGCGGCGCGGGCGGAGCGGATCGTCGCGGCGCACTGCCATGGCAAGCCGGGCATCATGGCCGCCCTCCGCGCCGGCTGCGGCACGATCGAGCACGGGTCGTACCTGGACGAGGAGGCCGTGGACCTGATGATCCAGAAGAAAGCGATCCTCGTCCCCACCCGGTACATCCTGGAGCGATTGATCGCCTTCGGTCCGAAGATGAACATCCCGGACTATGCGTATCGGAAGGTCCTCGCGCTCGGGGATCAGCACAAGCGGTCGCTGCAGCTCGCGATTCGGAGCGGGGTGCGTATCGCCCTCGGGACGGACATCTGGAGCACGGGGGAGGGGACGATCGCGCCCTGGGGACAGAACGCGCAGGAACTGGTCCATTTGGTCGACGCCGGGATGAGGCCGCTGCAGGCGATCGAGGCCGCGACGGCGAATGCCGCGATGACCTTAGGGCCCCAGGCGCCGAAATCGGGGCAGCTCAAGGCCGGGTACGACGCGGACATCCTTGCGGTCCGGAAGGATCCGCGAAGCGACATCGCGATCCTCACTTCCCCGGAGAACCTACTCACCGTGTGGAAGTCGGGCCAAGCGATCGAACGCTCGGTCCCTTAGGGTGGCACCGGGAGGTAGGGGACCCGCTCCCACACGAGTCCGTCGCCGACGACCCGACGATTGAGTTTCCCATTTCCCTCGAGTTCTTCGAGGAGCAATTCGGCGTCGTCATCGGTGACGCCTAGGACCGCCGCGATCTCACGGGTCGCCCAATGGTTCGACTGACGAAGCAGGTGCACGACCGACTGCTCGGTCGGCTCGAGGACGTTCCCTTGGAGGTGCGGATCGACCTGCCGCAGCACGTCCTCGAAAACTTCCCAGGGCTGCCATCCGTTCAGCCGTGCAGACACCTCTCCTCGACCGATCGTGAAGGTGGGGAATCCTCGCACCTCGAGGCGCTCGCATTCCTCGCGATCTCGTTGGAACGCCTGCCCTGCGCTTCCGTCCTCGAGGGCCTTAGTGAATGCCTCCACATCGAGACCCACTTCCCGCGCGACCTCGGTCTGGACCTCGACTCGGTGAATGGGGCGGGCATCGAGGCACCACGCTTCTCGGAGAGCTCGCAGGTACCGTCGATCGGCTAGAGGACCCTGGAGGGAAGCGGCCTTCGCCGCCGTGCATGCCGGCCAGGTGGAGTTGAAGTCATCCACCGTCCGGATCATGCGCCCGGAATCCATAGGCATCCGGTGCTGTGTGGCCACGGCCTCGAAGAACGCGAGGACGGAGTCCGTCCATCGTCCGCCGGACATCCGCGCCCACTGCTCCCGCATCGGACCGAAGTCCTCGAACAGGCCACCTTGCCGCACCTCCAGTTCCACGGCGTCCCCGTAGACGATCTCCAAACGCCGCATCATGGGCTCGCATCCCCAGCACCAGATGTTGTGCGGGTCGGTGTACCAGACGACGCGGAGAGGGGCGGACATCTCGGCCTTCGCGGACCCACAGAGAGCGGTCGGTCTTATCTTTGTCGGGGTTCAAGTTTCGTCCTGACCGGAAAACCATTTACCGGCTCCTGTGGTCACGATTTCCAGCCGGATTTGGAGGAGGCGTCACAGCCATGCTGATTCGCATCGCCGAGTACTTCAGCGTGCGAAAACGGGCGCACGATCTGGAGATCTTGCATCGACTCTTGGCGCCCGAATCCACGTTCCGCCTGCTTGATGTCGGAGGAGGTGCGGGGGCAGCGACCGAACGATTCTCGAGGGGCTGTGGCGAGGTCACCGTCCTGGAGCCGAACCGGAAGAAACTCGCCGTGGGCCGAAAGCGGCGACCCGCACAGCGGTTCCAGGAAGGCCAAGGAGAGTCGATCCCCTCTCCGGATGAGTACTTCGACCGGGTCGTGGCGGTCGTCGCCTTCCACCACGCAGCCGATCAAGCCCAAGTCCTCCGCGAAATGCGACGTGTGCTGCGTGCCGCAGGACGCATCGTATTGGCCGAACTGCCACCGCCTCGCGGTCCGGGTCTGCTCGCGCGCGGAATCCGACGGATCGGCTGTCATCCACAAGCATCCACCCTATCGTTCCTCGAACCGCCAGAGCTCAAGGCGAAGGTTGAGGCCGCGGGATTCGTGGATGTCGCCATTCAATCCGGCGTGACGTGCTACTTTGTGACCGCGACCAAATAGGTGTCCAAGTGGTCAGTCCCCGCCACGAATTCGTCGCGGGACAATCCTTTTACCGTTCGACCTCGTGGAGACGGACCGGATGCATCGATTGCCATTTCCGCGCAGGGCCGCATGGCTCCTCGTGTCCGTTCTCGTCGTCGCGGTCTTCAACGGGATGGCCGCGCGTGCGGGGGCCGCCCTCTCCAAGCCCTCCTATGCAGCAGGTGACCACTGGGTGTATGTGCTCGATGGCTCCCTTGATGGATTCCCGAATCTGAATTCAAGCCAGACCGGGGCTTTCCATTTCGATCTCGTTGGTCGTGTGGAGGTCAACGTGCTCGGTCCCTCCTCGGTCCTCTCCGGGAGCGTTCCAATCCCGGTCGTCGCGGTCGACACGATCGCTTCCGGATTCTTGAACGGGACCTTCGCGGTCCCAAATGTAGGAACCGCCCACGTGACCGGTACGTTCACAACTCGCACATCGGAAGTCTGGGAGAACCGGGCGTACCTCCCGATTCGATCGAACACGACGACGTCCTACGTGGCCGACGTGACGCTCGGGTTCTCGACGTCGCTCACGGCGACCGTGCGGGTGGACGCGAGCGCCTCCGTAGCCACGATCCCGCCATTCGAGCTCGAGGTCGGCCAGAATGCCAGCGCGGCGCTTCAGACGCACCTGGTCGTGAACTCCACGTTCACGACTGCCGGAGGCACACAGAGTTCGGAGAATCAAACCGACGTCTCCTCCGTCTGGCATCGCGAGGTCCTCTCTCGGGAGAGCGTCACGGTTGATGCGGGGACCTTCACCGCGTACAAGCTGAATCAGACGGTCGGGAGTTTTCCCGGCATCGGCGGCATTTCCGGTGGAAGCAACGAGACCGCCTACTTCTCGAATGACACCGGGTACTATGTGAAGCGGGACGCGTACGCGAACGGGACCCATGTAGCAGAGATGCGGCTCAAGTCCTACTCGTACGGTGCGAAAGGGTCCACCTTTGGTCTGATCGACTGGTTGCTCCTCGTTGCAGCTGCGGCGGTGGGGGTTGTCCTCGTCCTCATCTATTCGAAGCGCCGAAAGAAACGAATCCCAGAACCGCTATCGGGCGGATTGCAGCCGACGACGGTCGAGAGGACAGGGGGAGGGAACGACGGTACTCATTGAGACCGCCGGGCTGACGAAGGTGTTCGGCGAGGTTCGCGCCGTCGACGACTTGAGTGTCGCGATTCCGGAGGGAGCGATCGGACTCGTCGGGCCGAACGGCGCGGGTAAGACGACCTTCTTGCGTCTCCTCCTCGGGCTGGTCCGCCCGACGACGGGAAGTGCGAAGGTTCTGGGTCACGATATCGCGGAGGGCGTCCCGGTCCGCGAGCGGATCGGCTACATGCCCGAGCACGACTGCCTGATCCCGGACATGACAGGTGTGGGACTCGTGACGTACATGGGACGGGTGAGCGGCCTCGACGCGAACACGGCGATCAGTCGCGCGCACGACGTGTTGCAGTTCGTCGGCGTCGAGGAGGAGCGCTACCGCAAGATTGCGGAATACTCGACGGGCATGAAGCAGAAGATCAAACTCGCCCAGGCGATGGTCCACGACCCGCAGCTGTACATCTTCGACGAGCCGACGACCGGACTCGACCCGCGCGGCCGCACGGAAATGCTCGACCTCGTTCGCGTGATCGCGCGGTCTCCTGGCCGCAACGTGGTCTTGTCGAGCCACCTCCTGCCCGATGTCGAGACGATTTGCAAGTACATCGTCATCCTCGACGGTGGACACCAGATCGCCGCGGGCGAGCTCAGCGAGCTCCTCACCGGTTCAGCGGATCGCT
The DNA here is from genome assembly GCA_005878385.1 of Methanobacteriota archaeon. GTDB lineage: Archaea > Thermoplasmatota > Thermoplasmata > RBG-16-68-12 > RBG-16-68-12 > RBG-16-68-12. The sequence goes on along the minus strand of VBMN01000039.1, from coordinate 11,460 downwards.
TGCGGATCGATGTCCGGGGCGACCGGGAGGCGTTCGCGCGGCAGCTCCAGGAAGCGGGAATAGAGGCCGATGCGACGCCATCGGGCGTGCACGTGGCGCGTAAGCCGGGGGTCGAGGCCGCGATCTTCCAGACCGCGAAGGCCCTCGGTGTCGAGGTGCGGTACATGGGTCGGGAGATACGGAGCCTCGAGGAATTCTTCCTCGAGCTCGTCCAGCGGAACGAGGCGCGGGGTGCATAGATGTCGATTTCACTCCCGACGTACACTCGGCGAGAGATGCCACTCCTTGGGCGCCGGCATCGGCTCCGCGCGATCATCGTCACGGGATTGCGCCGCGAGTTCAAGCGGCCCGCAACGATTGTTGCGACAGCGGTGGGAGTTGGCTTGGTTCTGGTCAGCTCCATCGTCATCGTTCTCTTTTTGGGTGCTTTCTTGCCTGGCCAAGCACGAGACCTCAGCTTCTTCTTCGTTCCCGCGTCGAACGGCGCCATCCTGTTCTTCGTCACGCTCATGGCGTCGGTCGTCGGATCCGCACTCATCGCGGACGATCTCAACTCCATGGCCCTCACCCTCTATCTAAGCCGCCCCATCACCCACGCGGACTATCTGGTCGCGAAAGCCGCGATCCTTGCCCCGCTCATCTCCATGATCGCCGTGCTCCCCTTGGTGCTCACGCCCTTCGTCGCCGCCCTCTTGGCTCTCTTTTCGTGGACCATCGCCTTGGAGGCGATCGGCCTTTCCCTCTTGCTGGGCCTCCTCTTCACCGCCTTCTACACGTCGGTCACCTTGCTTCTCTCGAGCCTGACGACTCGCAAGAGCTACGCGGCGGCGGGGGTCTTCGCCGTTACGTTCGGCTTGACGATCCCCGCGGACATCCTATCGAGCTCCATTGGCAATTCGACGTTGCTCTACATCTCTCCATGGGAAGACTACCTCGCGCTGGCGCGCGCAGCGTTCGGCGTATCGGGGAATGAGCTGGACTGGCCGTGGGCCCTCGCGATTCTGCTTGCCGCGACCGTGGTCGCGTCGTTGGCGACGTACCTCCGAATGAAGGCGGTCGAGGTGGTCTCCGGATGAGCGCCGTCGCAGAGGCGGCCGGCGTCTCGAAGTGGTACGGCGAAGTCCTTGGGCTCAACGCATTCACCGCCTCCTTCGGAACGGGCATAACGGGTCTTGTGGGGCCGAACGGGGCTGGCAAGAGCACGCTCTTCAAGTTACTGATCGGCCAGCTGCACGCGAACCAAGGCACTCTCCAACTGCTAGGAGAAAATCCGTGGAACAACGTGCCGATGATGCGACGCCTCGGGTATTGTCCGGAGCACAATCAGTTGTACGGCTGGCTCAGCGGGCAGCAGTTCGTGGAGGCGCTGCTTCGACTGGATGGCATGCCGGCGGCGAAGGCCTCGAATGCGGCCAGCGCCGCGCTCAAAGTTGTCGGACTGTCCGCGGCCGCCCACAGGCCCACGCGGACGTACAGTCGCGGGATGCGCCAGCGCGCCAAGCTCGCGCAGGCCCTCGCGCACGATCCGGAGGTCCTCATCCTGGACGAGCCGCTGTCCGGAGCCGACCCGATGGCTCGCGTGCAGATCCTTCGGACCATCGCGGACTTCGCGAGAGACGGCGGGCACGTCCTCATGTCGACCCACGTCCTGTACGAGATTGAACGCATCACGAACAACATTGTCCTGATTCACAACGGCAAGGCGATCGCGTCGGGTGACATCCACGCGATTCGTGCGCTCATCGACGAGCATCCCCACGCCGTGCGTTTCGAGACGTCGCAACCTCGCCAACTCGCCCAGGCGCTTGCACGGATGGACCATGTCGTTTCGCTGGAAGTGCCCGCGGAGGACACGCTCGTGATCCGCACTCGGAAGCCCGATGCCTTTTACAAGGAACTCCCTGGGATTGCGCCTGATGATCCCGCTTTTCCTCCAGGTCGTGCTCATCTTCGTGACCCTCGTGAACGCCACAACGCTCATCCGCGAGGAAATCGAGGACAACACCCTCCCTTACCTGCTGACTCGACCTGTCTCAAAGCCCGCCGTGGTATTGTACAAGTATATCGGCTATCTCGTCGCGGTCCTCGTCCTCCTCGTTCCGCCGATCGTCCTCGCATACGGAGTCACAGAGGCGTACCAACGCACGTCGCTCGCGACGGACCTAGACGTCCTCGACGGATTCCTCGTCGCGACCGTTATCGGGAGCGCCGCCTACGGTGCGGTGTTTCTCTTCATCTCGGTCTTGGTCCGCAAGCCGCTTGCCGTGGGTCTGCTCATCGGCTTCGTGTGGGAATCCATCGTCGGCTCGATCCCGGGAGATGTGCCGAAGCTCAGCGTGATTCACTATCTGAAATCGATCCTTCAGGGCATGATTGCCGTCGGGCCGATGACGACCTATGGGTCGGACATCTCCGCGGGAGTCGCCGTCCTGATCCTCGTCGGCCTCTCCGTCGCGATGATTGTCCTGAGCTTGATGGTGTTTCAGCAGATGGAGTTCCGCCAGAAGGCTTGAGGCGGAATCCCCCGCGTCGATTTATCGTTCAATGTTGAAGTAAATCCGTACGGTCGCCCGATACGACTTCACCTTGGAGCCTTCGAGTTCCATTTCCATCTCTCCGACCCTCGCCCACCGCATTTCTCGGACCGTCTTCGCGGCCTCGGAGACCGCGTTCTGTGCGGCCTTCGCGAAGCTCACCGGCGAGACGCCGACCACGTCGATCACTTTCTGCACCATGCGATGATTCCTCCCGGGGGAAATGCGGCTCCCCCACTTGGTCGCTTCGGCTCTTCAGAAACCGAACGACGAAGGAACAACAAGCGCGTTGGTTCCCTAGCCGCCACCGGATTCTACTTTCGAAGGGTCCGGAAACCGCTTCAGCACCGCGGCGAGCTGGAATGCTTCCTTGCTCATCTTCTCCATGTCCGTCTCCAACGTTCCCCGCCACTTGCGGACCGCCGCATCCCCGTGGGTGGCATAGAGCCGCGCGGACGACTGCCAGGCATCGAATCGGCCGTCCTGGAGCGCGGCCGTCAGTTCGCGTCCTCTTTCGGCGGCGTCGTTCAGTTTCCCCAATCGCTCGACGAAACCCACGATGGACGGGGTCCTGCGCTTCAACATCGTCACGTCTTCGCTCCATTGGATCTGGAGGGAGCGGCGCTCGTCGTCGCGGATCGCCTTCAGCCAGGCCCAGCCCGAATCCAGGGCGCTCCGGATGAGTCGCGCGTCGCCGAACACGTGGGTGAGCTTCGCGTCCGAGTAGGCGGGGAGTTCGAGCAATCCGTAGAAGGAGCGGCTCCGGAACGCTTCGCCCTGCGGGCTCGCGTTGTTCAAGAGGCGAAGGAGCGGCTCGGGGTCCGAGCCGGCGGGCGGGGCCGGCACACCGATCCCGGTTCCCTGCGAGGCCTCCAGGAGCAGGGGAATCGCCTGGTCGGCTCGGCTGCGGGCCAGGAAATCCAAGTAGGCGGCGGTCGCGGCTCCGTTGAACGCGTCGACGCGCTCGTTGAAGTCCTGGGCGTCCTCCGGCGAGGCGGGAGGTTTCGGGATCTTTTGGAGGCGATCGACCTGGGCCCGGAGTTGCCGAATCCGCGCCTCGACCGCGCGATACCCCTCCCGATAGGAAGTCTGGAGTCGACGGACCTCGGCCCCTTGCTCCGCGACTCGATCGAGCTTCCGCCACGCCTTCCGAGCGCCGTAGAAGTCCCTCTTCCGGGCCTTTCGAAGGGACGCGTCGAGACCCGCGACGAGCCTCAACGACAGGCGTTTCTCCTTCGCGGCCTTTCCGAGGTCCGCGGCGAGTGTGTCGACGTCCCGGGTGAAGATCCGCACCTGACGCCAGTTATCGACCTCGCTCTCGCGGATGAGGCGGTCGACCCGGTCCCGGAACCGGTCGAGGGTTCCGTCGACGAGCCCCGCGATGCCGTCGATTCTCTTCCGTGACTTAGTGATTGCATCAAGCAGGCCCTGTGCTTCCGACTCGAAGGTGTCCGCGGTCGGCGTCCCGGGCGAGGCCATGGAGAGACTCTCATCACCTCCCGATTATTTAGTTTGCTTCGGACGACGGTGGGATTTCGTGTTCGCGGCGAGGGAGGCGCGGGGCGGAGGAGGACGCTCGGTGTCTCGAGGCCGCAAAGCCTTAAATCGCCGGAGCCTCTCCGCACATCCCCATGCAACTTCGACTCCTCGAGAAACAGAAGGATTCCGTTCGCATCGAGATCCTGAACCCGGACGATACGGTGATCTACCCGCTGATCACGGCGTTGCTGAAGGATCCGGAAGTGGAAGATGCCCTGTACTACACGGGCCACCCGCAACTCGATAAGCCGGTCCTCACCGTGAAGGTGAAAAAGGGCAGTCCGCAGGCCGCCCTGAAACGGGTCGCGGAGGTTCTCGCCACCGAGTTCGGCGGCGCGAAGCAACTTCTGGAGAAGGAGCTCGCGTAGGGCCATGGAGCGCGACGTCGGAATCGTCGGCTACCTCACGTCGACGCCCGGCGTTGGAGGCAGGATCAAAGCGGCCCCGGAGGACTTCGTCGTCGAGGAGATCTCGGCTCCGCCCTCGATGTCCGCGGAAGGGCGGTACACGATCGCGCAGATCCGGGTCCGGAACTGGGAGACGAACCGGCTGGTCCGCGCGTTGGCCCGAGTCCTTCACATCAGCCGAAACCGCGTCGGGTTCGCGGGCACCAAGGACAAGCATGCGGTCACCACGCGCCTCTTCTCCTTCGAGAACGTCCTTCCGGAGGCGGTCCGCGGACTGCACTTGAAGGATGTCGACGTCCTCGACGCCTTCCGGTCCGATCGACCCTTGGAGCTCGGCGACCTTGCAGGAAACCGGTTTCGGATCGTCGTGAGGGACCTTCCCGTCGAGCCGGTGATCGCCACCAAGACCGTCGCCGAGACCGAGCGGGCCCTTCGGATGGCGGGAGGGTTCCCGAGCTTCTTCGGCATCCAGCGCTTCGGATCCGTCCGGCCGATCACCCATGTCGTCGGCCGCCACATCGTCCGTGGTCGGTTCCGGGAGGCGGTCGAGACCTACGTCGCGAACCCGCTCGAGGGGGAAGACACAGAGTCGTACGAAGTCCGTTCCGCGCTCCGGGACACGGGGGATGTCCACACCGCCTTGCGCGACTTCCCGAGGTCCTACGGATTCGAGAAGGCGATTCTGAATCACTTGGCGGCCGAACCGGAGGACTTCGTCGGAGCCCTTCGATCGCTCCCGTTCAACCTGCTGATGATGTTCGTCCATGGATATCAGTCGTTCCTGTTCAACAGGATTCTCAGCGAACGGATGCGGCGAGGCATTCCGGTCCATGAGCCGGTCGCCGGGGATCTCGTGTTGCCAGCCGACGTCCGGGGATTGCCGGATCGTAGTCGGACGATCGACGTCACCTGCGACAACTTGGACCGGGCGGCCACTCGGTGCCGGGACGGGAAGGCCTGGGTGAGCGCGATCCTCTTTGGATCCGAATCGGAATTCGCGGGTGGCGAGCCGGGTCAGATCGAAAAGACCGTCATCGCGTCGGAGGGATTGCGTCCGGAGGACTTCATCATCCCCGACATCCCTCGGATTTCGTCGAAAGGGACTCGGCGAGAAATCCTCGCTCCGATCCAAGGACTCGAAACCCATGTGGGAGACGGGACCCTTTCCTTGTCGTTCGACCTCACTCGCGGTTCCTACGCGACCTCCCTCGTGCGGGAGTTCACGAAGACCGAGTGAGCGTCGGTACCTCAGGGTGCAGACGTCGCCCCTCGATCAGGTGCGGATCTTCGTCCAAAGGTCCGCGAAACGGTCGACCGCGTCGTCTTGAAAGCTGGACTGGTTTGCCAGGAGCAGCTTCCGAACTTCCTCGAGGTCCTTGATCGAGAACACGCTCTCCCGCTCCCGCCGGCCCCGAAGCAGGACCTCCCGGTGCATGAGTTTCTGGAGGTGGTACGACAGCGTGGACTTCGACACACCGACCGAGGCTTGGAGCTCCCCGAACGTGCGCTCCCCGAAGAACAGCAGTTCGAGGACGATCTTCCGCGGCACATCCTGCCGGAGGACCGCGAGGATTCGTCGCTGGGCCTCGACGAACGCACGGGCAATGAAGTACCGCTTGCGGTGTCCGTCCTCCTCGGACTTCAGGATTCCATTCCGTTCCAGGTACCCGAGATGGTAGGAGAGCATCCCCGTCGACATGCCGAGCACCTGTCCGATCTTCCGGAGATGGACGCCGGGGTTCGCCGTGAGGAAGTCGTAGATCCTGCGACGGCTCTCGAGCTCAAGCCCGTCGGGCATGGCATCACCGCAGCAACGCGAGGTAGAGGGCCACGAGCACTCCGAGGTTCAGTGCGAGCCATTCGGTCCCCACGGACGAGACGGTCCTCGTCGCGATCTCGATGATCAACCAGATCCCTTGGGCGAGGAAGATCGCGAAGGCCGACGTCAGCAGGAGGAACCGCCGTTCGCGGTGTCGGGCGTAGGATTGGACCGAGACGGTCGCCAAGATCGCCGCGAAGCCGGCGAAGGACACCCGGAGGAAGACATCCACGGGGCCCATATGGAGAGGCCATGAGGCTCCATCGTAAAGATACTTTGTGTACGCCGGTCGAAGCTCTCTTTCGAGGCATCGAAAAATCGAAGTTCGGACCTCGTCCCAACCAGTTTCCACGATGGACCAAAATTCCCTTATCTCCGAAAGGACAGTCCTACTCCATGGAGGACGGACCGGGTGCGCGCGCAAATCTGGCAAAGGCGGCGGTGGCGCTTACGGTGCTTTCGCTTCTTCCCGTCGCGCTGAGCGGATCTGCTCCCTCTCACGCATCCGCCGGCCTCCGCCCTATTTCGTTCGCGATGCAACCGGAGTCGTCCGCGGGGGTCTTCCCATGGTCCTCGCCGCTCTTTGCCGCCTTCCGCTACGACCGCGGTCAGGTCCTCGGGACATACGTGCAGTTCGCCTACGACGCATCGACCGGGACGATGAAATCGATCCTCGGTCTCGCGGGCAACGCGCCCGTGCTCTACGTCGGCTCGATTCGGATCGGGGCGTTCGCACCCTCACGCGGCGCCCATGCGATCGGTTCCACGTTCGAAGCTCAAGGATACCTCGTCACGATCACGGCACACGATGATCCTACGGTCCTCATCGAGATCCGTACCGACGTCGCTCGCACAGCGACGATCGAACTTCCGGCGGGAGCGACGAATGTCTCCCTGCAAACGGCCCCGGGATCGTGGCCCGCCTCCTCCGTATCGTACTCGGTAGGAGACGAACAGGCCCGATTCCTCCTGGGGGCGGGAACATTCAGCGTGAATGGAATCCAGATCCTCGCGAAGATGGCGGATTCCGACCTGCTCCTGTTCAAGTCCGTTCCTCCCCTGACGGCCAACCGGGCCGAATGGCTCGCTCTTCTCGACGCGATTGGCGCGGGACACATTGTCGCCGAGCTCGATCTGGTGGCGACGACGGACGGTCAATGGGTCCAGAACGTGGCCCAGTATCGGATCGGAGTCGCCGGTTGGGCGCTCGCGGTGCAACCCGGTCGTGCCGCGATCCAAGTGGATTCCCTCCTTCCGGGAGGAGCGGTCGTCCTGCTCGCATTCGATACGGCGACGATGCCGTTCAACGCGCCGACTCAACTCCGGGTGCGCGCGAACGCGGGAGACGTGAATCGAACGGAGAGCCCACTCTCGCTCTTCCTCACCAATGAGATGGGTGGAGGGGGAGCATCCTACTCGGTCCTCTCGTTCCCCGGAACCGTCGTGGCGCTCTACCTGCCTTCCCTCGCGGCGGTGTCCGTCGAGGTCGTCAGTACGCCTCCGGCGGCGCCGAGCAGCGGGTTCCAGGCGGGCAGCGAAGTGGCGATGATCGCGGCCTTGGCGATCGTCAGTGTGGCGGCCGCCCGCATGTTGCGGCGTCGAGGCCCGTGACGTGGTCCTACGACGTTTCCTCCAGGGAAGAGGTCCCCATGAGGTTCACAAGATTCTCGCCTCGCACACTTACTTATAGCGGCATGTCTTCGACTCGTCGGTGGCCGCCGGCGAAGTCTGCGGGGTCCAGGGATGCGGGAAGGAAGCCCTCCGGTCCCTATCCACGAGAAAAGTGAAGGAAGCCCTGCCCGAACTCAAGTTGATCGGAGAACCGCGTCGAGTTCACCTGTGCAAGGACCACTACCGGCAATTCCGCAAGAAGACGAAAGAGGAACGGGAACTCGATCGCGCGACCTGGCAGTAGGACCGCCACGGTCGGGTAGTTCATCAGTCAAAGACGAGCTCCCGCAATCCCGTTTCTTCGTTGAGCCGTCGGTTGAAGCGCATGCCATCGAACCGCGCAATCTGAATTTCGTTGACCACCGCGGTCTTCGCCCGGAACAGATGGCCGCCGATCGCGCCGTGGTCCGGCCGGCCTAACGTGACATGGAGGTGGAGCAACGGATCCCCTCGCAGCGAGATACTTCCATGCAGCCCGAGCAACTCGTGTCGCTCGGAGAAAACGGTCTTGTCGTAGCCTTTCGGCCCGAAAAATCCGATTTCGAAGTCACGCAGCATTCCGATTCCCCACATCACTGTGCCGCTCTCCACGTGGTGCTCGCGGGCAGCCGCCTCGAGGCTCGGAAAGAGATCTTCCCCGTCGGAGAGCTTCACGAACACGGTGTCCCGTTCGCGTCGCGTCTCCATGAACTCACCGGGTCAGCAGGGCTTCGGACTTGATCCGAAGGCGTCGATCCACCGCCTTGGCGAGTTCTTTCGCATTGCTGAAGGCCGTGTATACCCGACGAGGCCGACAGGCCTGGATGAAGTCCATCACATCCTCGAAATCCCCGTGGTCGCTCAGGGGGAACTGCGCGTCGACCCCGTATCGCCGGGTGAAATCGAACATGGCGCACCATCCGCTCACATACGCGGTCCGGAGGCCGATCGCACCGAGCCACGAGACGCTGTCGTCGAGGGGAGGTCGGAGCCATCCCGGGGGCAGGATGTACGCCCGCGGATCCTTCCGCTCGCCTTCCGCGAGCGCGGACAAGCGACGGTACCGCAGGTCGATCCCGTGGCGCACGTAGATGTCCGCGAGATCCGCGATGCGGTCGGAGACAGCGACCTCGACCCCGAGGCGGTTCACGAGGCTGATCAATTCCTGGCTCTTCCCGAACTCGTACCCCGCGAGGGCGACGGGTCCGCTGGCGAGCTCCATCTCGAGCCAGTTGAGCAGGTCAGACTCCACGTCCGTCTTCGGCGGGAAGTTGTAGCCCGGGCGTCCGTAGGTCGCGTCCACGATCAGGCTCTGGACGAACTCGGGCCGAGCCTTGCCGCAGGTGGCGCCTCCCTCTGGGTTGAAGTCGCCCGTGTACAGAAGGTCGTCAACTCGCACCATCGCGGAACCGAACACGTGCCCCGCGTCCTTGAGGACCACTCGGAAGCCGTTGAGTTCGATCTCCTTGCCGTAGGGAAGCGCATGGCCCGTCCCGCCGCGGCGAACTTTGAGGACCTCGAGGGTTTGGGGCGTCATGATGCCGCCGGAGGTGAGGTGGTCCATGTGTCCGTGGCTCACCACACTCCCGGGCGTCTTGCGGACAGGATCTAAGATCACTTCCTTCAGAAGATCTTGGACGAGGATGCCGCCTTCGTAACGGACCCGCATCAGGAACGCCTCGTGAAGACGTACCGCGTAGGCACGCGACGCTTGAGTCCGGTCCAGTATTTGCAACGTTCGCATCGATAGCCGAGCGTCACGGTCCCGCCGAAGACCGTCATGTTCCGCACCTTCTTGAGGCGATTCCCGCACACGGGGCATCTCACGAGCGACCGCATCTCGGTCGTGTCGCGACAATGGATCTCCAGGTCCACGAGCCCCGACTCGATCGCGAGGACCCGCAGTCTCGGTTCACCGACCCGATACTTCTCCTCCCCTTTCAGGTCCTTTTCGACCAGCGCCTTGAGGCGGCGCTGGCTCTCGACGACCGGCCGGGTACTGAAGACGCGAACCAAAGAATCCCGGACCCGCACGTCGTTCGGGATCCGGTACGACGGCATCGACTCGCGGAAACGTGCCTGCCCCTCCTAAGGCTTCCGGGGTGGTGGCCGTTCCGTCTCGCGATCCGGGTCAGGGCGGCGCATAGTTGCAGGCTGCCGCCAGGGCAGGGCACGCTGTCGCGGCATCCGGCTTCACGATCCCGTTGATGAAGAATCCGTAGGCGAAGGGCGGCGGGAAGCCTTGGCTCGTCCCGAGGTATCCGCCGCCGCTGGTAAAGTAATCGATCCACGGGGTTTGGCAGTTCGGCCCGCACGGGTCGCAGACTTCCGGGTTCTCGAGGTTCGCCTGCGGATCGACGACCATCTCCGCAATCTCGTGGCTCAGTGCGAGGGCGAACAGGCTCTGCGGATCCGCCACGGTGAACCCGGAACCCATCGCGTTCACAAAACAGTAAGGCACGTTCGCCAGGCCATGGTAGCCGCCGATGCCTCGACTCGGGTCCCCGTCCGTGTTCACGATGCCCCGCGGATTCAGAATCATCACGCAAACATTCCCCGGCAGCTTCGCCTGAGAGGCGATTGCATTGACCCAACCGCGGAGGATCTGGTCGTTGTAGCGACCGGCGGGCACATCCGCGCCGAACAGGATCGGCGACGTAGATACGACAGATTGGTTCGGTCCGTATTGCGCCGCGTAACGGGAAATGGGAAGGACGACGAGCGTGGCGTAGGTGATCGCGGTCTGCAGGTCGGAGACGGCGAGGGAGACGGTCCCGCTCCGCGTTCGGAAGGATATCTGAGCGAAAATGAGAGACCCATTGAACAACGAACCCGTCACCGTCGCCCGCGGCGGGGGGACGGGCGAGCGGCGAAGAGCCTCCGCGAGATCGCGGTAGCGTCCGAGTTCGTCCTGCCTCACAGCATGGAGCCGCCCGAGCAGATCGAAAGGGACTCGGCTCGCATATCCGTCGGGCGGTTCCTCTCTGGGGAGGATGTGCGGTGCCGTCGCTTGCAGATGCCTTGCGTTCTTCAAGTGACGGGTCGCGCAGAGAAGGGCCATGGGCGATCATCTCGCCCACCCGAGTGGTGAATCCCAATCACGGGTTCGACGTCGGTGGGAGGGGCAGATAACGTCGCAGTTCATCAGGTCTCGCCTCAGGTCGAGGTTCCGCAGAGCCATCGGCGTGGTGCCATTCGCGTCGGCACACAGTCCTCTCCCTTGTGTTCAATCCGACGGGGCCTACTACTGTTTCGCGTCGCCTTGAACGGATGAGGGTGCCTTCGCTTCCCTTTCCCCGGCTCCATGGTGTCGAAAGTGAAGCTTGTGAATCTCATGGAGGATTGCGGCGTATTCCTTTTTCGCTTCCATCTCCACGACCACGGTTGCCATCCGCAGCCACATCGCTGGATACGCGACGAGCCAGACCGCCGAGGCGACAAGGATCGTGATGATCGAGCTGGGGAGAAGGCTTCCAAGACCGATGGATCCCAGCGCGCTCCGAAGGACAAT
>VBMN01000145.1 GCA_005878385.1 Methanobacteriota archaeon | reverse complement strand
ACGCGGGCAATGGCAGTTCCGGAGGGGGAGCATCGATCCTGCCCCGACGGACGGGGGAAGACCTCTTATTCGCCTACCTTGAATCCAACTCGTCGAATCCACGAGGATTTGGGATCGGTGGCATCTTTGCGGACTATCTGGTGGAAATTCGAGGCGAAGGCGGGCGGATAACGTCGAAGTCCGTCTACTCCTGGCAGAATCAGTGGATTCGGCAACCTGGAGTCTCCGTCGGTGCCGCGAAGGACCAGACGGATATCGAAGCCTCCCTTCCTGTCTCCGGTCTTAGCGGGTCTCAGATTGTGATTCAAACGACAGACTGGTCTTCTACCGGGGATGTGACGATTCCTCTGGCCGCCCCGACTTTCGTGTCGCCATCCATGGTGAAACCATTTTCTCTCGCACCGCCCCACCCTATGGACTTTGCTGGCTCCCAGTTCTTCCTTCATGAAATCGGCCCTTTGCCAACCGCGACAAATTGTTCCCTTGCCAAGGGCATGAACACGAGCCAGGGGAACTTGGGCCAAACAGCCGTGCTGACCACGCTCAATACAATCTGTTTCTTCTCGGAGCTGCCAGTAGCTAACGAGTCGATCCCATCAGGGTTGTGGTCCGCTTCGTTAGATTTCTCAGGAGTCATTTCGACCACCATGGACGTGGAATTTGCGGTGACCGCGTCCGACGGATCTTTGTCGACCACCGTTTGTAGGGTGACGATTACGAGTTCTGGAGGTCCCAACCAAACCGCCGAATGCTCCGGCGCTTTGACTTCCGTCACAACGACCCAGCGGATTCGACTTCGCATTGCAGTCACCTCTGGCGGTCCCATCACTCTCTCCTACGACGGAACTGCCACCTCGCAGGATAGCTCGTTGACGGTTCCAATTCCGGAATTTGGAGACATGACGATTCCCGCGCTCTCCGTCGGAATCATAGTTCCCTTCCTCCTTGTCCGTCGAAGGCGCCGGACGTATTAGGTCGCCCCATTTCGTTCGCGGCGCTAAAGGTACTTGTGGAAGCACCACGTTCTTCGTTCCTGACCTATGGAGTTGGGGGTCGTCGGGAAGCCGAACGTTGGGAAGTCAACGTTCTTCGCGGCAGCCACGCTCGCCCCGGTCCACATCGCGAACTATCCCTTCACCACGGTCCAGGCGAACCACGGCGTGGCCTACGTCCGCAAGAAGTGTCCACACCTCGAACTTGGGCAGCCCTGCAAGCCGAAGAACGCTCCTTGCCAAGGGGGGACGCGTCTCATACCCATCGAAATGCTCGATGTCGCGGGCCTCGTGCCGAAAGCCCATGAGGGGCGCGGCCTCGGGAACCAATTCCTGGACGATCTACGGCAGGCGAGTGTCCTCGTCCATGTGCTCGACGCGACCGGAGGGACCGACTTCGAGGGAAATCCCGTTCCCGCGGGGAGCCACGACCCCATGGAAGACGTCCGGTTTCTCGAGGACGAACTTGCCCACTGGATCGCGGGCATCCTTTCGAGGAACTGGGACAAGGAGGCGCGGCGGGCCGACCTCGAAGAGACCCCCCCGGAGAAAGTGATCCTGGGGCGCCTCACCGGCCTCGGTTTCACTGAGATGCAGATCCACATGGCCTTGCGCGAGGCGCCGCTCGATCCGAAGATGGCCCGGTGGACCTCGGACGACCTGCTTCGCCTCGCAAGATCGTTGCGACAACGCGGGAAGCCGATGATTCTCGCGGCGAACAAGGCGGATGTCGCGTCGCCGGATGCCTTGGAGCGGCTGACGCACCTCGAAGGATATCGCACGATCCCGACGTCGGCGGAGTATGAGCTCGCCCTCCGACGCGCGGCGACCGCCTCCCTCATCGCGTACGAGCCAGGTGCGTCCTCGTTCCGGATCCTTGAACCTCAGAAGCTGACCCCGAATCAGGCGAAGGCGCTCGATACAATCGCGGCGTTCCTCGAGAAACGCGGATCGACCGGGGTGCAGCAATGTCTGGACGAGGCGGTCTACAAGCTCCTGAACCTAATCGTCGTTTTTCCCGTCGAAGACGAACATCATTGGTCCGACAAGAACGGGAACGTGCTGCCGGACGCGTTCCTCGTCCCGCGTGGTTCCACCGCCGTGGACGTAGCCTTTAAGGTGCACACGGACTTGGGTAACCACTTCATCCGTGCGATCAACGCACGGACGAAGATGGTCGTCGGTCGCGACCACCCGGTTGAGGATGGGGACGTCATCAAGATTGTGGCGAAGGCATGAGCGAGTCGTTCGACGTTCGGATCATCACCGCCTCGTACCGCCGCGAGCCCATTGACGGCCCCGAAGATGCCCAGGAACCGGTCATCCAAATATTCGGGCGGACCCGCGAGGGGAAGAGCATCGCGGTCGAGTACTCCGGGTTCAAGCCCTACTTCTTCGTGATTTCGCCCCCGCAAGCCCTTCGCGGCGCCTTCGCCCGCGACAAGCAGGTCGTCGCGTTCGAGGATGTGACCTTGGAAGTCGAAGGTCGGCCCACTCCCTGCGCCCGCGTCGTCCTGCGCCAACCTTGGAGGACGCCGGAATATCGGGAGAAGGCCCGCAAGTTCGGATCGACTCCCCTTGAGGCGGACATTCCGTTCCAGCATCGGTTCATCTACGACATGGACCTCGGGGCGGCCGTCCGGGTCGTCGGGACGACCCGCGATCCCAAAGGACGGTACACGACGGATCTCTTCGTCATCGCTGAACGCTTCGACGGGTGCGACCCATTTCGCCCGGCGCTCCGCATCCTGAGCTTCGACATCGAGAACTCGATCCGGGACGGCCACATCTTCT
>VBMN01000038.1 GCA_005878385.1 Methanobacteriota archaeon | reverse complement strand
GCGTCCACCCCGACGACGTCGAATCCTTTCTTTTGGAGGAACAGCGCGTGCCGACCGGGACCGCAACCGAGGTCCAAGACCCGTCCGCGGACGAGGCGGATCGCCTCCCGTTCCATCCGCGGCCATTTGCTCGGCGGCGTGAAGTAGCTGTCGATTTTCGACCCGCTCCGATATCCGTCCTCTCGTTCGAACTCGACGGTCACCTTCTTCCCGAGCCAGTGGTCGAGCATGGCGCGGGCGTACAGCTCGAACGAGGATCCCGGGGGCGGCGTCCGGGTGGCCTTCGCCATGTCCGTCCGCATGCGGGGATGCCGTAATGATTCTTGCCTCGTCAATTTGTAGCTACAAGATAGTCGTATCCGCGCAAGCCTTATCCGTCCGCCGTGCGTACAAGGGTGGGGGAGTTCCGAACATGGCGCGCGCCCGCAAGGAGGCGAAGTTTGAGGTCTTCGGCCAGGAGATGGTCGAGAAGGTCGTCGCCAAGAGCGGCAGTTCCGGACGTGTCTACCTGCCTCCGGATTGGATTGGCAAACGGGTGAAGGTCATCCGCGTGGACTGAGGACCCGCCATGGTGAGCCGTTTCGGGCCGAAGGACTTCGCCGCGTGCGGCCGCTGCGGCAGCGGGCAGGTCCATCCGAAGCTCCTCGTGATGGGCCCGATCGCGGGGATCGATAGCGACAGCCGCACCTTCGTCTGCCACGCATGCGGCCACGAGGGCCTTCCGATTTTCTTCGATACCCAGGAGGCCCGGGCGCAATTCGAACGGGAGAAGAAGGGCCTGTGGGACGCGGAGCCCAAGGCCGCGAAGAAGGGAGTCTTGACGATTCCAATCCTCCCCATCCAGACCGATCCTCTGATCGCCCTGAAGATCCTCGAGCACTTGCCCGTCCGCGTGGCCACCGTCACGGGCGTGCGATGGGAGGACGGCCAACTGAATCCCACCGCCTACCGGGCGTCGTACCAAGAATATTGGGACGCGATCGGCGGACCGCGGTACAACGCGACGCGCGTGTTCATGCTCGACCTCGCGGGGATCAACCGCGCGAATCCGAACTTCGAGGTGACACGGCATCTGGTGAAGCGGTGCGAAGTCTGGCTCGACTCCGGTGGCCGCGAGCCCGAAGAGGTCATGGACGGTTACATGCTCGACGTGGAACGGGTCGTCGCCGGCACCAAGACGTTGGCCTCCCCGGACGCATTCACAGGCCTCTATGCGCTTTCGACGGACGTCCTTCCCTGCATCGACTGGGACGGGAAGGTCGTGTGGCGCGGGGGACACGAGGGCGGCACGGAGCTGCGAGAGGTCATGAACCGTCTCCGGGCGATTGGCTTCACGTCCGCCTGCGTGTTCGATCTCCGTCGCCTCGGGACGGAGCTCGGACCCGATCCCGCCCTTCTCGCGAGCCTCGAAGGGCTTGACTTGGAGTTGTACATCGGCGGAGGCCTGCAGGAGTCTGACGTGCTCCGCTTGGGAGAGAGCGGTTTCGCGGGAGGGCTCGTGGATCCCTACACACCCGTGATTCGGGACCTTCTCGCGAAAGCCCCGAAGGCCCCGACAACGACGGAGGCCAGTGCCCCCACGCCAGCGCCCCGGACCACCGCGGCACCCGGGTCCGTTCCGAGCTCCGGTGGAGTCCATGTGCGCCCTTGAGGCGGAGGAAGACTTCGCGATCGGCGAACACGGTCGGCGGATTTTCTACCGGGTAAGCGGGAAAGGTCCATTCGCGCTGGTGATGCCGGTGAACTGGGGCGTCGATTCGTACGTGTATACGAAGGGGCTCTCCTCCCTCGAGTTCTGGCTCGCGATCGTCACCTTCGATCCGCGGGGCGTGGGACGATCCGATCCTGTTGAATCGCCTCGCGAATACGCCTTGGAGGTCACGGCCCGCATTCTCGCGGGCGATGAAGGAGCTCCTTCCGCGGATGCGCTTCTCCCCGGACCGATTCCGGTGGACGGGGGAGGTCGAGTCTGGCACGTACGATCTCCGGGACCGGTTGAGGGAGATCCACGTCCCCACACTGATCGTGCACGGTCGAGAGGACATCGTCGTCCCTGCTGAACGCGGGGAGGAGCTTCACCACGGCGTCGCGGGCTCGCGGTTCGTTGGCCTGGAGAATTGCGGCCACTGGCCTTTCGTCGAACGGCGTGGGGATTTCGTGTCCGCCGTGACGGAATTCCTCGGACTCGGATCGCGGCGAGACCGTCGCGCCGCGTAATCGTCCGTCCTCAGCCTGGCTCATGAAGGTGTGCGGGAAGCTATATCATCCTCCGGCAGGTTCGGGGCCGAAGGGGGGAGTAACATGGCAATCATGCTGGATAGCACCTTCTTCCTCGCCGTGATCGCATCGACAATCGGGAGCTTCGTGATCGGGGGAATTTGGTACGCGGGTCCGGTGTTCGGAAACGCATGGATGGCCGCACTCGGGAAGACCGATGCCGACAAGGAAGCGATGCGCAAGCAGGCGCCGAAAGGATTCGTCGCGGGGCTGATCGGCGCTCTCATCGCGTCCTTCGTGCTCGCCCTGTTCCTCGAATACGGCCGTCAGGCCAACGTCGGGTTGCCCGCCGGAGTCCTGGGAGGCATCGTGGTCGGGTTCCTCGTCTGGTTCGGGTTCCTCATGACGACGGGCGTGTCCGGCGCCATCTTCGAGGGCCGCTCGGGAAAGCTCCTCGGAATCAACCAAGGATTCGCGATTGTCTCCTACCTGCTGATGGGCGCGATCCTCGGAATCTGGCTCTGACGAGTCTCGGAAAGGTCAAAGTCGACGGCGCGATGGCGGTCGGAGGAATCCGATGTCCCTGCGAAAGGTGCCGCGGCCGTTCGACCTGCACTGGGGAAAAGGCGTGATTGCCGAAGAGGCTTCCGTGGTCACACCGTTTCACGAACCCACGATCCAGCTCCTCGCTTTCGACGACGGGTCGAGGTCGCTCCGATTCTGTGCGTATCACAAGGGGTCGTTCGCCCGCATGCCCTTGATCGTCGGGGAAGAACATCTGAAGGCCCTCGCGAAGGAACTGAAGAAGAGCCCACAGCTTCGAAAGCTGTTGAAGAAACTCGTCGATTGAATTGCCCCATTTCGCGGGGGCTTGCTACACCCGCTCGACGTCGATGCCGACCTTCCGAATCACGTCGAGGCCCTCATCAGAGCGGTAGGTCGCTCGGTAGTACACCTTCGACACGCCGGAATTCACGATCGCCTTCGCGCACGTGATGCACGGCTGGGCGGTCACAAAGACGACCTTGCGCGGGTCGTTCGCTCGGACTTTGATGAGGGCGTTCACCTCGCTGTGGACGCAGCCGCAGGCTCCTTGTTGATCCGCGCGGCAATCCTCGTGGGACAACCCCTTCGCGGTCCCGTTGTATCCGAAACCGTAGATCTGAGTCATGTCTTCCGACGTGATCACGCATCCAACTTGGAACCGCTTGCAGGTCGCTCGTCGGGTGAGTGACATGGCAAAGTCCATGATCAGGCTCTCGAGGCTCGGCCGTTCGATTTTCCCCATGAAGGGCCTCCGGGCGCGAATCGAAGGAACCCACGGCGCGCCTTAAGGTTTCGGAAGGTTCGCGCGTGAATCCGCTCCATCGTCGCAAGCCTTATGCAAGATTTGTTGCGATGGCCCTCTCGCATGAAGGTGAAGGGTTCGACGGACGAGGCTCCGTCGATTTCCCGGGACCAGGTCGCAGCCTTCCGGCTTCACCGTCATCACCTCGCATCGCGCGCACCCGCGTCGGCCCTCGTCCAAGTGGCGGGAGACATGGGGGGTGCGCAAGCCCAGGTGCTATCCGCGGCTCAGATGTCCCTGTGGACGCGGACACGGGGCCTTCGAGCGAAGGACGTGGAAAAGGCCCTTTGGCACGACCGGACGCTCGCCAAGGTCTGGTGCATGCGGGGAACGGTGTATCTGGTCCCGTCCAAGGACTTCGCGGTCTTCGTGCGAGGTGTCGCAGGACGAGCGGACCGGGACGCTCGGTGGATGGCGAAACGAGGCCGGTCCATCGACGTGATCGAGCGGATCGTGAAGGCCATGGAGCAGATCTTGGACCGCCCCCTCACCCGGAAAGAGGTGTCGGAGCGCCTCGGAGATTCTCTTGGGACGAAGAAACGGGTCCGACTCGGTCATGGCTGGGGCCATCAAGCGGAGGTCGATGCGATCGAGGTCGATGGCCAGACGATGTCCGTGGGCGGGATCCTCGGCTACGCGTGCATTCGCGGAGCCGTATTGGCGGGGCCTCCTCGCGGAAACGAAGGCACCTTCGTCCGCCCCGACGCATGGCTTCGGGAGTGGCGTGACTTGGCCGTACCCGACGCGGAGGACGAACTCCTGCGGCGGTATCTCCAGGCCCACGGCCCCGCCACGGTCACGGATTTCGCGTGGTGGACCTACGTGACTGGGGCGCGCGCGCGAGCGATTTGGGAACGCCACAAACAGGACCTGGCTGCCGTGAACGTGGACGGAAGCATGGCGTGGGTCCTGCGGGAGGATCTGCCGACCCTGGAGCGGGCGAAGATCAAACGGCCAAACGTCCGCCTCCTGCCGTTTTTCGATTCTTTCCTCTTGGGGCAGAAGGTCAAGGAACATTTGGTCGAGGCGAAGCATTATCGGCGCGTGTACCGCCCACAGGGATGGTTGTCGCCGGTCGTCCTGGTCGACGGACGCGTCGGAGGGATCTGGAAGTACGAACGCAAAGGAGATCGACTCTCCGTTCAGGTCGAACCCCTTGGTCTTCTCCCGTTGGAGGTTCGAGACCTCATCGTGGCGGAGGTCCAGGACCTCGCTCGTTTTTTCGGGGCGGGACCACCTGCGGTGGACTTCGCCGCAAAACGGGGATCTCGGCCTTAGTGCTTGGGGCTACCTTGGGCTTGTTCTCCTGCGGAGGGCGAACCACTCCGGCGGCACCTCCAGGCTTGTTGGGCCCCGACGGTGGCGGCGGTGTACCTTTCCGACGGCGGTCGAGCAGGAACCAGGCGATTCCTGCCGCGGCAGCGAAGGAGAGGACTGCGGTGAGGATGAGGGATCGCGGCAGGTCGTTTCCGCCGGCGACGGTCGCTCCATCGGCGGCAACCGTGACGCTCACCGTCACGATCGCCGTATTTCCCGCCCCATCCGTCGCGCGCGCATAGATCGTGCGATTGCCGACGGTGAAATTGACATTTGCGCTCCACGACTCGGTTCCCGAAGCCATGATCCAATTCGTCCCGTCGATGCTCACATCGACTCGCGAGAGACCCACGTTATCCGATGCGTTTCCAACGATGGACGTGAGACCCGGAGCCAACCTGGCACCCTCGACGGGAGAAACGATCCCGATCGTTGGCTTCGTCGTGTCAGGCCCGGGACCGGACTCCTTCGGCGTGGCTGCGACTGGAGAACTCCGCGGCCCTTCTCCGACGCTATTCACCGCGGCGACCGCGTAGTAGTAAGTCACGCCGTTCGTCAGGCCGCCGTCAAACAGCGCCAGGGCGGGTCCCGCCCGGATGAGGAGAGTCAGGCTGTTCGGTGAGACCCCACGGTAGATTATGTAGTTCCGGATCGGAGCGCCTCCGTTCGAGGCCGGAGCGGACCATTGCAAGTTGACCACCCCGCTCCCGGCGTTCGCCGAAAGAGTGCGGGGCATGCTCGGGACCGACGGACCCGCGGCGGGGACGGCCGATGCCTCGCTCGAGAACGCTCCGTCTCCAACTCGGTTCACGCCTGCCACGCGGTAATAGTACCTCACGGCGTTTGTGAGTCCCGTATCGGAGTACGAGCCGACGTTGCCCACCGTCGCCACCAGGACGGTGCTTCCGGAAACGGTGCCCCGATAGATCTTGTAGTTCGTGATCGGCGCACCGCCGTCGGATGCGGGGCTGGACCATTGAATCGTCACGGTCCCGTTTCCCGCGATCGCCTGGAGATTCTCTGGAGCTTCCGGCACCGTCGCGGGCTTCGCAGAGACCTCGCTCGATGGTGGGCCTTCCCCGATTGCATTGACGGCGGTCACGACGTAGTAGTATCTCTGACCGTTCGTGAGCCCCACATCCGTGTACGATGTGACGACCCCGACGGGCACGGAGAAGGTTCGGTCACCGCTGCTCGTCCCACGGTAGACCCTGTAACCCGTGATCGACGAGTTGCCGTTGGAGGATGGCGCGGACCAGGTGAGGGCGATCGTGCCGTTGCCGGGGTTCGCGTGCAGATTCCGCGGGGCACCCGGAACGCTTGGTCCGGGGGTGGGCGTCGCGGAGGCTTCGTTCGAGGGACCCCCCTCGCCGATTCCATTGAGCGCCCGCACGACGTAGAAGTACGTGAGACCATTCGTCACCGTCGTGTCGGTGTACGAGGAAACGTTGCCGATCGTCGTCAGCAAGGACTCGGCGCTGGGGGCCGTTCCCCGGTAGACCTTGTAACCGGTGATCGGCGAGCCGCCGTCCGAGGACGGCGCGAGCCAGGTGAGGGCGATCGTGCCGTTGCCCGGGGCCGCGGACAGCGCCCTCGGGGCACCGGGAACCGTCTGGCCGGAAATTGGCGTGGCACTGGCCTCGTTCGAGTGGGCGCCTTCGCCCACCGCGTTCACGGCACTCACCTGGTAGTAATACGCCTGCCCGTTCGTGAGGCCCGAATCCGTGTAGGCGAGGACGTTGGGGACGGTGGTCCGGAGGGAGAGTTGGCCCGAGACGGTCCCCCGGTAGATCTTGTAGTTCGTGATCGGCGAACCGCCGTCCGAGGCGGGCGGCGACCACGACAGCGTGACGGTGGCGTCCCCCGCGGTGGCGCCGAGGTCTCGGGGGGCGCCCGGGACCGTCGCGGAAGCGACCGGGGTCGCGGTCGCCTCGTTCGAGCGGGGACCTTCCCCGACGGAATTCACGGCGCTGACCTCATAGTAATACGTCACGCCATTCGATACGGTCGTGTCGGAATAGGAGAGGACATTCCCGACCGTGGTCAGCAAGCCTTCGCCGTTCGGCGACGTGCCGCGGAAGATCTTGTAATTCGTGACCGGCGATCCGCCGTCCGAGCTTGGAGCGGACCACGCGAGGGCGACGGTCGCGTCACCCCCGGTCGCACTGAGGCCCTGAGGCGCGCTGGCGTCCCCCGCGGTGGCGCCGAGGTCTCGGGGGGCGCCCGGGACCGTCGCGGAAGCGACCGGGGTCGCGGTCGCCTCGTTCGAGCGGGGACCTTCCCCGACGGAATTCACGGCGCTGACCTCATAGTAATACGTCACGCCATTCGACACGCTCGTGTCGGAATAGGAGAGGACATTCCCGACCGTCGTCAGCAACCCTTCGCCGTTGGACGATGTGCCCCGATAGATCTTGTAGTTTGTAATCGCCGATCCTCCATCGGAACTGGGCGGGGACCAGCTGAGAGAAACGGTCGCATCCCCGGCGGTCGCACTGAGGCCTTGAGGCGCCCCCGGAGTCGTGGGGGGTGAACTCGGGGTCGCCGAGTCTTCGTTCGATCGAGGGCCCTCCCCGATCGCGTTCGTCGCACTGACCTGATAGTAATACGTCACGCCGTTCGATACGGCCAAATCCGTATACGTGGTAACGAGTGGGACCGTGATCAGGAGCGACTCGCCGCCCGAGGATTCGCCGCGGTAGATTGTATACAGGAGGATGGGAGAACCGCCGTCGCTCGCCGGCGCCTGCCAGTTCAACGTCACCTGCGCATTTCCCGGTGTGGCCTGTAGGTTCCGGGGAGCGCTGGGGACCGTGGCCGGCGCGCTCGGGGTGGCCGACGCCTCGTTCGACGGCGGGCCTTCGCCTACCCCGTTGACCGCGGTCACTTCGTAGAAGTAGGCCTGCCCATTCGCAAGGCCCAGATCGGAATACACGAAGACGACGCCGACTTGTGTGAGGAAGGATTCGCCCCCCGATGAGGTGCTTCGGTAGATGTTGTAGTTCGTGATCGGCGATCCGCCGTCCGATCCCGGTGGAGACCACGCCAGTGCGATGAGTCCGTCTCCGGCCGTGGCAACAAGCCCGAGTGGGGCATCCGGGGTGGTTGGAGAAGCAATCGGCGTCGCGCTGGCCTCGTTCGAGCGGGCGCCTTCGCCAACCGCGTTGACCGCGGTCACCTGGTAATAGTACGCCTGCCCATTCGTCAGACCGGAATCGGAATACGCGAAGACGACGCCGACTTGCGCGAGGAAGGACTCGCTCCCGGGCGAGGTGCTTCGGTAGATGTTGTAGTTCGTGATCGGCGATCCGCCGTCCGATCCCGGTGGAGACCACACGAGCGCGATGACTCCATCTCCGGCCGTGGCGCCAAGGGCGATCGGTGCATCCGGTGGCGACGCGGGAGGGTTCGGGGTGGCCGACGCCTCGTTCGAGCGGGGACCCTCCCCCGCCGCGGTGGTCGCGCTCACCTGATAGTAGTACGTGACGCCGTTCGTGACCGTGAGATCGATGTACGTGGTGACCAGCGGTACGGTCAGGAGGAACGACTCGCCCCCAGAGGATGTGCCGCGATAGATGGTGTAGAGGAGGATGGGTGAACCTCCGTCATCGGACGGGGGATTCCAAGTCAGGGTCACCTGCCCGTCGCCCGCGCTCGCTTGTAGATTCTGGGGGGCCGATGGCGGAACCGGGAGCAGCAATGGACCCAGGGTATAGGTCGTCGAGACGTCGTGGGCGCGCAGCCCGGGTCCATTCAAGTTTTCGAATTGCAGGGCGCCGAGGAAACCTCCCGCCATGGATGCGACGATCAGGGCCAATCCGACCGTCCACACGATCCGGTGGAGGGGAAGGGCCGAATCGCGATTGTGATGGGGGTCCGTGCGGTCACGCCCCCTAGAGGCGGACACGGGCAGGGTACGCCCCGGTCTCGGGGATATCTTTCCCGGTTAGCCTCGAACACAAGTGCGCCCCCGTGAACGGCGGTCGGATGCGCGATTGAGAATGGATGGAGGAAAAATTCAGGTCAATTTTTTCTGCGCTCGCTTACATGTCGGAGTTCGGCGATTCGAGGACGAACCAAATCGGCACACACCAGGAACAAGCAACGGCCGATCCGTGTACTCCTGAAGTCAGTCCGATGGCCGCGGACGCGCGAGTTCACGCTCCCGCAGCTCCCTTCGCAGGACCTTTCCAACGAGGGATTTCGGCAGGTCCTTCGTGAACT
Organism: Methanobacteriota archaeon; assembly: GCA_005878385.1. GTDB lineage: Archaea > Thermoplasmatota > Thermoplasmata > RBG-16-68-12 > RBG-16-68-12 > RBG-16-68-12. Next base: position 10,996 of record VBMN01000038.1, on the reverse strand, counting down.
CGACGGCCTTCGGAACCTTGAACGCCGCGAGTCGCTCCTTGCAGAAGGCGACGATTTCGGCCTCCGTGGCGGTCATGCCGCCCTTCAGGACGACGAAGGCCTTCACGGACTCGCCGCGATATGCATCGGGAATCCCGATTGCGGCGGCCTCCGCGACCGCGGGGTGCATGAACAGGACCTCCTCGACCTCCCGCGGATACACGTTGTATCCGGAGCAGAGGATGAGGTCCTTCTTCCGGTCCACGATGGAAAAGTATCCGTCCTCGTCCATCTTCGCGATGTCTCCGGTGAGGAGCCATCCGTCTCGGAGCACGGCCGCCGTCTCATCCGGATGGTTCCAGTATCCCTTCATCACCTGTGGGCCGCGCACGGCGAGCTCGCCCGCCTCGCCCGGACCGACCGTCCTCGACGGATCTTCCGGATCGACGAGTTTCGCGTCCGTGTCGGGGAACGGGATGCCGATGCATTCCTTCACGATCCCGTTCAGGGGATTGCAGTGCGTGACGGGGGAGGCCTCCGTGAGGCCGTATCCTTCGACGAGGCGGCCGCCCGTGGCGGCCTCGAATTGCTTCCGCACTTCGTTCGGAAGTGGAGCGGCACCCGAGATGCACGCGCGGACGGAACGCAAGTCGTACTTCGCGACATCCGGATGGCGCAAGATCGCGATGTACATCGTGGGGACGCCGGGGAAGAGAGTCGGCTTCGTCTTGTCGATCAGCTTGAGGATCGCGTCGATCTCCCGCGGGTTCGGGTAGAGGATCATCTCGTTCCCTTTCACGATGGAAAGGAGCATCACCGCGGTCAGGCCGTACACGTGAAAGAGGGGGATTGCGCCGAGGACGCGCTCGGACTCCTGCGCCCCGGTCGCGAACCAAGCGGCGGTCTGCACCGCATTCGCGACAAGATTCCGGTGGGTGAGCATCGCCCCCTTCGGCGTTCCGGTCGTCCCGCCCGTGTACTGTAAGACCGCCACGTCGTCGGGATTCGCCAGGACCTGCGTCGAATCCGCGGGCGTTCGTGCCAGATCCGAGAACCGATGGATCCACGGTTCCCGTGGAATCGTGAGTGGCCAGTGGCCGGCTTTCTGGAGGTCTCTCTTCCTCTTCACCGGATACAACTGCCTCAGCGGCGTTTTGAGGAACTCCGCCGCGTCGCAGATCACCACGCGCTTCACCGGCGTCGCCGCCTTCGTCTTCGACACATTGTGCCAGAACAAGTCGAGCGTCACGACGGTCTCCACGCCCGCATCGTTCCACAGCACCTCGAGCTACCGCGGCGTGAGGATCGGGTTCGTCTGGACGACAATTCCTCCGGCACGGAGGACAGCGAAGAAGGCGACGATGAAATGGGGCGTGTTCGGAAGGAGGAGGGACACGCGATCTCCGGCGCCAATCCCGATCGTCCGGAGACCGGAGGCGAACCGATCCACCGCGGCATCGAGGTCGCGATAGGTCAACGTCTTCCCATAGAACGAGACCGCGGGTCGATCGCCATGTTCCTTCGCGGTCCGACGAAGCAACTCCTGCACGGGGATGTCCGGATAGGTGAGGGACCGAGGCACATCCGCGGGCCACTGCGCGAACCACGGCTTCTCCAGTGTGGCCGCCCCCCGCATTTGTGAGGTATCGCCCGCGGGCTAGAAAAGCGTGTGGACCCCGTCGTGCGCAACGATTATCCGGGTCGCATCCGCTTGTGGCCCGATGCCCTCGACGCCCCGCGTGCGCATCGAAAAAGCAGGACCCGTCGCCGTCCTGTGGATTGAGAACCCTCCCCGCAACACCCTTCGTCTTTCCATGATCTCGGAGATGATGTCCCGCGTTTCCGAACTCGAGAAGGACGATTCGGTCCGGGCCGTCGTCGTCGCCGGCGCCGGCGGCCTCGTCTTCTCCTCCGGAATGGACATCGAGGAGTGGGCGAAGCTCCCGCCCAAAGAGGCGCAGGAATGGGTGACCCGCGGGCAGGACGTGTTCTGGGCCCTCGAACACCTCACGAAGCCCACGGTCGCGGCGGTCACAGGGATGGCCCGCGGAGCGGGCGCCGAACTCGCCCTCGCCTGCGACATCCGCATTGCGGATGAGACGGCGCTCCTCTCCCACCCGGAGGCGGGACTGGCATGGATGCCGAGCCACGGCGGCACCGCGCGCCTCTCGAAGATCGTGGGCCGGTCGAAGGCGCTCGAGCTGCTGGTCTCGGGGAAGGAGCTGACGGCCCTCGACGCGTTGCGCCTCGGCATCGTGGACCACCTGAGTGCGCCCGGCGAGGCGCTCACGCAGGCGCGGGTGTTGGCGGAGACATTCTCGAAGAAATCTCGGACGGCGGTGAAGGCGATCAAGCGCGCCCTCACGGAGGGGGACGAGAAGCCGTACCGGAATCGCTTTCTCTTGGAGTCCCAGCACGCCGTTCAATTATTGTGGTCGGAGGAATACCAGGCGTCGATGGCGAAACTTCGCAAGAAACGCGCCTAGCCGCAAACGATGCCCGCGGTCCTCAGGCCTTCCGCAGGATCGTCTCCCGCGCTCCCCATCGTTTGAGTTCGATGTCCACCCCGACGTCGGTGGCCACGAACGATCCCTCCTTCAGGCCGGCGTCCTTCAGGATTTTCCGTCGTTGCGCCTCGTCCTCGAATGCGAGGATCGTCTGGAAGAATCCGAAGTCGATCTCGACCGCGCCATCCACATGGACCGCCCCGGTGAGCCGCGTGCCGCTCGCGAGGACGGAACCAAGCATCTCGATGCGCCGGGCACGCACGCGCTTCAGGAAGCCGTAGCATACGACCCGGCCGTCCGCCCATTCCCCTGGGCGTACCTTCGCATACGCCTCGCGGGGATCGTATGCATGGATGTCGATGAAGCTCTTCGGATCCTTGGGATCGTACGACCACCCTTCCTTCGGGTCCCGGGAGACGCGAATGCGGATTTCGCCCTCGGCCTCGCACTCGCACATGATCGCCTGCAAGATCCGCCCCTTCACCGGAAACGCGGCTTCGAATTCCAGGCCCGTCTTGATCGGCCGCGGCACGCGCGTGCGAACCGCCGCGGCGATGATAAACCCGACGACGCGTGACCTTCAAGGTGTGACGGGGCTTTACTACGAAACGAACACAGGGGGAGCGGCCATACCGGAGGAACGCCTCGTCCACAATTACCTGATTGAAGCGGGCCTCGCGGGTCGGATCCCCAAAGGCGTCCGGATTTGGGAGGAGACCCTTCGTGACGGGGAGCAGACCCCAGGCGTCGCATACACGCCGGAGGAGAAAGTCCAGATCGCGCGGTTCCTGGATGAGATCCACGTCCCGATCATGGACGTTGGGATCCCCGTCGTCTCGAAGGAAGAGGCCCGGGGCGTCCGCGCGATTGCGGACGCAGGGCTCGACGCGACCGTGATGGCCGCCGCGAGGACCGTGCGGAAGGACGTCGACGCCTGCATCGACTGCGGGGTCGACGAGATCGCGCTCTTCACGGCCGGGTCCGACCTGCACATCCGGCACAAGCTCGGAATGACGCGGGAGCAGGTGAAGGAGGTCGCGGTCCGGGAGACGGAGTACGCGGTCGCTCACGGCGTCGAGGTTTCTTTCGTCACCGAGGACACGTTCCGCGCGGACTTGGACTTCGTCGTGGACTTGTACAACGCCTGCACGGACGCCGGGGCGCACCGGGCGGTCGTCTGCGACACGGTCGGCGTGATGACGCCACCGGGCATCCGCTGGTTCTTCGGACAACTGAAGGATCGGCTCGTGCCGACCGAGCTTTCGTTTCACGGGCACAACGACTTCGGGCTCGCGGTCGCGAACAGCCTTGCCGCCGTCGAAGAAGGAGTCCAGGTCCCCCACACCTGTGTGAACGGCCTCGGTGAGCGGTCGGGAAACGCGAGTTTCGAGGAGCTCGTCCTTGCGCTCGAGGCCTTGTACGGGTACGACACAGGAATCGAAATCTCCCGCCTTTATGACCTCTCCCAACTCGTCGAACGTCTGAGCGGGATCCCGGTCGGGGTCGCGAAACCACTCGTCGGCCACAATGCCTTCGCCCACGAGTCGGGGATCCACGCGCACGGCGTGATCAAGCATACCGCGACCTACGAACCGATTCAGCCGGAGCGAATCGGACGACAGCGGACCTTCGTCTTCGGCAAGCACACGGGGTCCCTCGCGGTCGCCGAGAAGCTGCGATCCTTTGGGGCCGAAGCGACGCCGGATCAGGTTCTGCGGCTCGTCGCGCTGATCAAGGATTTCGCGGAAGGGCGCTCGAAAAAGGACCAGCAGGACTTCATCCGGTCGTTCCGGGATCGGGTGGACCGTCAGCGCGGAGTGACCGACGACGAATTCCGGTCCCTCGCGCAGAAGGCGGGGATCGCGGTTCGAACGCAGCCGAAATCCTAGGCCTTCGTCTAGCTTTGACGCCCCGGCGGCTCGACCGGATCGGAGCTCGGAGCCGTGCGGCCGACCACGGCGCGTCCGAGGCCTGCCACGCGGTGGGAGATGGACACGTAGATCCCGGCGAGCACGATCGCCGAGCCGACCAGGTCGACCGCATCGAACTTTTCGTTCCCCACGGTGGCCCCCAACAGGACGGCGGTGATCGGGGTGATGAGGGCGACAAACGAAAGGGAGGTCGCTTCCGCGGTCTTGAGCAACCACTGCCATGTGACGAACGTGACGACGGATCCCGCGAGGGCGAGAAACAGGATTGCACCGATTCCCTCAGGCCACGTCGGCACGTGCCACGGCTCCCGTGCCGTAAGCGACACGAGCACGAGGCCCACGGTTCCGACCGCCATGGCCGCCGCGTTGAACGTCACCGGGTTCGTTTCGTGGCCCCATCGTTTGATCGCGACGGTCGCGAAGGCGGCGCACGTGGCGGACAGGATGATCGCGAGCATGGGGAACGCCTTGTCGAGTCCTGCGGTCCCGATCTGCCCGCGGAAGATCAGAAGGATGCCACCGAATCCGAGTCCAATTCCCGCGAGCTTCTGGACGGTCAGCCGCTCGCCCCGAAGGAACGCGTTCGCAACAAGCCCGGTCTGGAGCGGAAGCGTGGCGAAGAGAATGGCGGAGAGGCCGCTCTCGACTCCGTTGTTCTCGCCCCAATAGATGAGTCCGTAGTCTGCGGTGAAGAGGACCAGTCCGACAAACGCGACCAGGGACCACTCGGTGCGGTTCGAGGGCCACTTCGAGCGGAACGCGATCGCAAGGATGACCAAGGTGATGGACGCGACGATGAACCGGAGAGAGGCAGCGAGGAACGGCGGCGCACCTTGCAATCCGATGCGGATCGCGAGCCATGTGGAGCCCCAGATCACGCAGAGCATCGCGAAGGCCGCGCCTCGCGCCAACCGCGTCGCCATCGCCGCGGGCATCGTCACCGCCGCGTAAAACCTTGGGTCCGTCCATGGCGGGCCGGTCCCCATGTTTTATACGGACCCCCGCGTCTAGCATACTCGGGTCTCCATGGCGGGCCATACGATCACGGAGAAGATCCTCGCCCGTGCGAGCCGGAGCGAGGTCGTTCATCCGGGTCAGATCGTGGACGGATCGGTGGACCTCCTGTACATGCACGAGATGCTCGCCATGGCCCTCCTTCCCTTCAACGAGATTGGCACGTTGAAGGTCTGGGACCCCTCGAAGATCGTCGTCACACTGGATCATTGGGTCCCGCCTCCTACGCCGGAGATCGCGAAGATGCACCAGACGATCCGCGAATTTTGCCGCACGCAGGGCATCCAGCGATTCCATGACGTCGGAGACCACGGCATCGTGCACCAACTGATCGCGGAGCGGGGATATGCGCAACCATGGGACCTCGTGATTGGCAGCGACAGCCACACGAACATGGTTGGGGCCGTCGGCGCGTTTGCGGCGGGCATTGGAGCGACGGACACCGCGGCCGTCATGGCGACCGGGCGGCTTTGGCTCCGCGTCCCGGAGACCCTCCGGGTCGACATTCATGGGAGACTGTCGGAGCGGACGGGCGCGAAGGATGTGATCCTCAAGGTGATCGGCACAACGGGGGACGATGGCGCCCGGTACGCCGCGGTCGAGTTCACAGGGCCGACCGTGAAGGCCTTTCCGATGAATGAGCGGTTCGTCCTCTGCAACATGACAACCGAGATGGGAGCGAAAGTCGGCATGATCGAGGCGGACCAGGTGACGAAGGAATACCTAGCCCACGCCGGTCGCCCGTTCCGCGAGATCCGGTCCGATGAGGACGCCGCCTTCGCCAAGACATTCACGATCGACGTGGACGGCATGGGCCCTCAAGTCGCGTGCCCTTCGAATCCCGCCAATCTGAAACCCGTCGAAGAGGTCGAGGGGACGAAGATCGATGTCGCGTTCCTGGGTTCGTGTACGAATGCGCGGATCGAGGACCTCCGGATCGCCGCAGGTCTCTTGAAGGGAGAAAAGGTGGCGCGGGGCGTTCGGTTCCAGATCACACCGGCCTCGCAGAACATCTACCGCCAAGCGCTGAAGGAGGGGCTCATCGAGATCTTCATGGATGCCGGGGCGACCTTCACATCGTCGACCTGCGGCCCTTGCTTCGGGGGTCACATGGGCACCTTGGCGGGCGATGAGGTGTGCATCTCGTCGACGAACCGGAACTATCCGGGCCGCATGGGGTCGCCGCAGGCGCAGGTGTACCTGGCGTCGCCCTGGACAGTGACCGCGTCGGCGATCCACGGCGAGATTCGGGACCCCCGAAAGGTCTAACGCCGTGAGTCGGAATTCGACTAGTCGATTTGTCAACCCTTCGGCGCGAGACGCTAGCTTTATTTTTCGCAGGCGGATGCATGCGGTGGATGATCCACCAGTTCCGCGGCCCGGTCTGGACGTTCGGGGACGACATTTCGACGGATCACATCATCTCGGGCAAGTATCTGGGGACGACGGATTCGAAGGCCTTTGCGGCGCACGCGTTCGAGGCCGTTGACCCGACGTGGGCCAAGAAGGTGAAGGCGGGGGACCTGATCGTGGCGGGCGACAACTTCGGGTGTGGCTCCAGCCGCGAACAGGCGCCGATTGCGCTGAAGACCCTCGGCGTGTCCGCGATCCTTGCCAACTCGTTCGCCCGGATTTTCTTTCGCAACGCGATTAATCTGGGATTTCCGGTGCTCGAATGTCCGGGTCTGCGGCGAAAAGTGAACGCGGGGGACGTCCTCGAAGTCGACATGGCGCGAGGCGAGGTCCGTCTGCCGAGTGGCGAAATCACGCGCTTCAATGCCCTCCCTCCGAACGTGCTCGAGATTCTGGAAGCCGGCGGACTCGTTGCGAAGATTCGGGCGGAGCTCTCCCCGAAATCGTCGTGATGGCGCTATCAAGGTGGAGAATGACCGGAGAGGCGAACAGGGCGACCGTGAATCGGATCCATCCCCTCCCCGGTGGTCATCGCTGAACCGGAAACTATAAGGGTTTGCCGGCGACATCTGTACTCTCGTCCATCGGAGGAATCGTCCGATTGGACGTCGGGTCCTTGCAATTGACAGGGACCGAACGGAGGGGGAGAACAGATGAACAAGACAAACAAGTGGATCGTGACCTTTGCGGCATTCTTGGTGGCACTGTCGGTCGGCATTGGAACGGCAATTGGGGTAACTCTGTGGTACCACCACATGCCAGCGGTGAGCGCCACCCAGACGCTCACACCGAACTGCGATCCCACGGTAGCTGACGTGGCATCGGTGGGTCTCGGGTCCAGCGGTCAGATTACCTTCGAATGCAGCACGACCCTGGCCGCATTCAGTATTTCCGGCGGTTCGGTGAGCCTGATTCCAGTCTTCGTCGGTCAAGGGTTCCGGTCGCCTTACACGACGTTGTGGATTTTCAACGCGGATGGCGGCACATTGACGGGCGCTTGTTCCGGCCGAACCGGGGGCGCCGAGCTTCTGAACAACACGTCCATGACGTTGTCCGTTGGCAACTACAATTACTGTGCCGAGTTCGTGGATGTCGGACAGTCAGGGCTCCGCGGCTTTTCCGTAGGCTGGTTCGCCGGTCGGGTTTCTTAGCTGGTGCCTCTTCCAGTGCCTCTTCCAGTGGCGTTACGGGAGCCGTAGGCTCCCGGCGTTGAGAGGTTGGATTCCAAACCAGCTCCGTCGATTCGGTCCTCCGCGTCCTATCCCGAGTGCGCCCGATCCGCGCGGATTGCAGAATAGGAGACCGGCCGAATGCTTATGCTGACCCCCACCCTCTCGCGTTCCGATGGCTCACAAGCTGGTCCTCCTAGCGGGTGACGGGACCGGCCCTGAGGTCATGCGTGAGGCGGTGAAGGTCCTCAAGGCCGTTCAGGATGCGTTCGGGCTTTCCTTCGACACCATCCCATACCCAGCGGGAGGTCAGTACTACCTCGACACGGGGGCGGAGTGGCCGGACGGAGCGTTCGAGTCGTGCAAGGCCGCGGATGCGATCCTGCTCGGCGCAGTCGGCCTTCCCGACGTCTCCTTGCCGAACGGAGATCTCGCGGGCGTCGGCGTGGTCTTCGGTCTCCGATTCGGCCTCGATCTCTACGCGAACGTCCGACCCACGAAGCTCTATCCGAATGTGAAGCACAAAGTCCACGACGGCTTCAAACAGGTCTGGGAGGCGGGCAAAGTCGATTTCGTCATCGTCCGAGAGAACACGGAAGGTCTGTACACGCCCGCCCGGGGGTTTCTCTCCCGCGGTGGGATCGACGAGCTCGCCGTGGACAGCCGGATCATCACGCGGAAAGGGGCGGAGCGCGTGATCCGGTTCGCCTTCGAACTCTCAAAACGGCGAAAGGGCGCACCGTTGGATGGGATTCATCGCGTCACGTGCGTCGACAAGTCGAATGTGACCGCGGGCTGCAAACTGTTCCGGCGGATTTTCGACGAGGTGGCGGCCGGCTATCCCGGGATCCGGCGGGATTACGCATACATCGACGCGTTCCAACAATGGCTCATCCGTTCCCCGGAGGCCTACGATGTCGCCGTCACATCGAATGTCTTCGGGGACATCGCCACGGACCTCGCGGCGGTCCTCCAAGGCGGGATGGGGATGGCCGCGGGCGCCAACATCGGTGATGCGCACGCGATGTTCGAGCCGATTCATGGCAGCGCTCCAAAGCACGCAGGGAAGGACGAAGTGAATCCGATCGCGATGATCCTCGCGACGCAGATGATGCTCGACTGGCTCGGACGTCGGAAGAAGGACCCGACCTTGCAAGAGGCTGCGACTACAGTCGAGGCAGCGGTCGAGCACCACCTGATCGAAGGCAAGGCGCTCACCTACGATCTCGGGGGGAAGGCGCGGTGCAGCGAAGTCGGGAGTGCCATTGCCGCGGCCATCCCGAAGATCGTGAAACGGCGAGACCAGGCCTAGCGCTCTCGCCACTCGTACAGCCACCACGCCGCGACGAGGCCCACTGCGGTGGAAAGGACCAGAAACCCTCCGTCTACCGCGAGGTTCGCCGGACCTCCGAGGCCGAGGACCCCCTGCACGAGTAGAGCCGCATACGTCGCGGGCAAGAGGCGGGCCACTTCGCGCCAGACGGGCGGGAGGATGGAGATGGGATAGTAGAGCGGCGACAGGATCCCCAGAAGCGTGAAGATCAGGTTGCCCACGGGCCAGACCTCCCGCTGGCTTCGCAACCGGCTCGAGACCGCGATCCCAATCGCGGAATAGAGGACCCAGATCGTGAGGATGGATCCGATCAGGACGAGCCAGCCGGTGAGAGAGACATCCGTCACACTGGCGAGGATGATGCCCAGGACAATGATCGCAGGTATCGCGGGGATCAGGTTCGAGAAGGCCACGCCAAAGAGGTAGTGGAGTTTGCTATGAGGCGAGGCCACGAAAATGTCCTGGAGTCGGAATTCGATCCGGAACACGGCCGAATCGGAGAGGCACCAGCTTCCGATGTTCTGCGTCGAGAAGAGCATCGCTCCGGCGACCTGCAACGGAAAATATTCCGGCGGCGCGATCACGTGGAGGAAGTACAGGAAGAAGAAAGGCTGGAGGAGCGGCACGATGGCTGCCGCGGGGCTGCGCCAGACCCACCGCCATCCGATGTACGCCCAGGCGGGGAGCACGCGGCCCCGTTGCGGCTGCGACTTCAGCTGGACATCCGTCGCCATCCTCAGCGCTCCCGGGCCATCCTCCGGGCCCAATAGATTCCGAAGACGAACAGCGCGACGGCCTCCACGGCGAGGGACACCGCGGCCAGGATCGCCTCCGGTGGCGTCACCGTCTCGAGACCAGCCGTCCCGTTCACGAGGACCGCGGCCGCGCTCGTCGGCAGGACCAGAACGACGGACCGCCACGCGACCGGGACGCTGCTGAAACGGTAGAACACGGGCGGCAGAATCCCGAACAGATTCGTCAGGAGGGCGGAGTAGGGCCAGATCGTCTTCATGTCCTTGAAGAGCGTCGAGACGACATAGCCGATCGTCGAGGAGACGGCCCAGACGGCCAACAAGCATGCGGCCAATGTGAGGGTGGCGACGAGGCCGAGCGGATGGATGAGTTCCAGAATGGCGAAGACGACCAGGCTCGGCGGCAGGTATGCGACGAGCATCCCTCCCGCGATCCCGATGAAGTATCCCTCCGGCGACAGAGGGCTCGCATGGTACAGTTCGTTCAGCTTGTGGTCGATCCGAATGTACGCGGCCTCGTTCAGGACCCGTTGGCCGATGAGGAACATGGAGTAGACGAGGGCGCCAATCAATGTCACCGGCAACAAATCGGCCGCGAGGATGGCGACGAAGATGATCAGGGCCCCCGGCGTCAGCGTACCCGTCAGAATCGCGAGCCATTCGTGGAGCTGCACGCGGATCTCCGTCGCGAAGAAGGCACCCGAGCCCGACCACCGGAGTCCGAAAGCCATTCGATCACTCCGCGTCGATAGACCGGCCGACAATCGTCAGGAACGCTTCCTCGAGGGTCACTGGACCGACCGTGGCCGAGAGACGGTTCCGAAGGGCGAGGTCCATGATCTCGTGGACCCGCTCCGGCCCCGTGATGACGTGGAGGGCGTTCCCCTCTTCGACGATG
>VBMN01000023.1 GCA_005878385.1 Methanobacteriota archaeon | reverse complement strand
GTGCCCCAGCTGTTGACGGCCATGGCGGGCAAGAAAGCCGCCCTCATGGTCACGTTCGATGAAGGATATGCGAACCCACCGCTCGTCTACACGAGCTTCAGCGGACCTGCGACGGTCCTCGCCCATTCGTCGAGCGCCTCGTACACCCACTACTCGTTCATCAAACTCCTCGAAGACGTCTGGGGCGGCGGGAACCTGGGTCAAGGCGACGTGAACGCGCCGTCGCCGCTCGAGTTTTTCCTCGTAGGCGGGCCGGACTTTGGAATTACCGCGAACCCGACGAGCGTCTCGTTCGGATCCGGCGGGTCTGCGACATCCACAATAAGCATGACCGCGAGCGGCGGCTTCACCGGGACCGTCGCCCTGACCGCGGCCTCCGCACCGACAGGGGTTACCACGACGTGTGTTCCCTCCAGTATTAGCGGCAGTCAGACGTCCGCGTGCACCCTGAGCGGGACGAACGCCGGCTCCTTCACGGTCACGATCACCGGTACGAGCGGGACCTTGGTCCATACCGCGACGGTCGCGGTCACCGTGACCGCGCCGAACTTCGTCCTTTCGTCGAATCCCACAAGCGTCTCGTTCGCGGGAGGCCAATCGGCGACGTCCACGATCAGTTTCCAGGCGAGCGGCGGTTTCACGGGGACCATCGCGTTGACGGCCGTCTCTGTCCCCGCGGGAGTGACGACCACCTGCACTCCATCGAGCATCAGCGGGAGTCAGACGTCGACTTGCACGCTGACCGCGTCCAGCGCGGGCTCATACACGGTCACGATCACGGGCACGAGCGGGACGCTCGTCCACACGGCGTCGATCGCGGCGACGGTAACGGCGCCCGGGCCGATTGCGCGATTCACGTTCTCACCGACGTTTCCGAAAGTGAACGACTCGATCACGTTTGACGCGTCCGCATCCTCCGACTCGGACCCGACGGCGACGCTGCAGGCCCGTTGGGACTGGGAAGGGGACGGCGTGTGGGACACGACGTTCTCCTCGGCACTGACGGCCCAGCATGCGTTCGGCCCGGCGGGCACCTACGCGGCCACACTTCAGATCCAGGATTCACACGCCCTCACGAACATCGTGAGTCACCCGGTCTCGGTGACGGCGCTCGGTGGCGGCGGCGCGGGAGCGCCTCCGGGTTTCGGACTGCTCGATCCCACGATCCTCCAGGCGCACGGACCGATCTACATCGGGTCCAACGCGGGTTTCACCTCGGCCAACGGAGTGCGAAGCGGCACGGGAACCGTGGCCGATCCGTACATCATCAGCGACTGGTTCATCGACGGCAATCTGTACACGACCACACAGGCGATGCTCTGGATCGAGTCGACGAACGCCTACGTGGTCGTTCAGAACGTCCGGATCTCGAACCTCGCCGGGACGAATCAGTGGGAGGCATTCCAGATCGGTCATTGGCCCGCGATCCTCACGACACAACATGTGACGCTTCGACACAACTCCGTGGAAAATGCCCAGCATGCGTATGGGTTCGGCATCCGAGAAGGTTCGACCGATATCCTTGTCGAGGCGAACTACGTCCAGCTGAACACGAACGTTGAATGGGTGAACGGGATCGAGACGGATCGCAACGTCCACGGGGTCACGATCACCGGGAACTACGTGAACGCATACACGAGCGGTGCGTTCCATTCGGTGGGCATCCAGCTGGGCGACGTCCATGTCACGGATGCGCGCCGCACCACGAATGTGGTCGCCACGCACAACACGATCGTGAATGCAACCGCGGCCGGCATCGTGGCCGAGAGTGCGGTGGGCACAGTCATCGCGTGGAACCTTGTGTATCAAGATTATCCAGGCGTCAAGTCCGTCGGACTTGACTTGCCTCGGGGCATCATGATCGAATCGTATGCGAACGGGACCGCGATCGTGGGGAACGAAATCCACACAGTCCACTGGGGAATCCAGGTCGGATCGGACCAAGCGATCGTCGCATCGAACAGGATCACGTCCGTGGACTATGGGATCTATGTGCTCGATACGGCCCAGTGGCCCGGTGTCAGCACCGTCGGAGATACGATCTTCGACACCACCTATTCGAGTGTGGTGAATGCCGGCATCCGTCTCCCGGCGAATTTCCAGGGCACCGTGGTGGACGTCGGACCGGGAATTCGAGCCGCGGATCTGTCCCCCGTGACCTTCATCACCTCGATCGCCGCCTCTCGGATCGCGTTCTCGTGGACCGGGACCGCCCTGAATCTATCGGCGGTCGTCGGAGGCGCCATCGTGTTCGACTCCGGGAGCCCGACGGACAGCCAGACCATCCAGGCGGCTTGGACGGGTTCGATCGGAGGTCTCCGAGCGACCGGTCTCTCGTCCGCGAACGTCGGCTTCGCCCTCACCAGCCCCGGAGCCGCGGTCTTCGACGGCACCGGATTCACGCCCAGCACGACGTACAACCTGACGCGCGGCGGCAGCCAGGTCCTGAGCGCTCAGTCCACATCGACCGGCGCCCTCACGATGACGATCCCCGCATCCGTTCCTTCCACCTACTCCGTGTCTCCGGGGAGCGTCTCGGACATGATCGCACCCGTGAGCGCCTGCCTGCTCAGCGGCACGGGCGGGACGAACCAGTGGTACACGTCCTCGGTGAGCGTCTCGCTCTCGGCGACGGACGACAAGAGCGGGGTCGCTGCGATTCATTTCCAGATTGATGGCGGCGGTTGGCAGCTCTACACGGGCGCGGTCATCGTACAAGGCGAAGGATCCCACACGGTTGGGTACTACGCCACCGACGTGGCGGGGAACAACGAGGCCACGCGGACGATCGCCGCAAACATCGACACGTCGAAGCCGGTCACTGCGGCCCAGGTGGGTGGCACCACCGCATCGGATGGATCGTACCTTGGCTCCGCGAACATCACCCTGACCGCGACGGACGTCGGGAGCGGTGTGCAGGCCGTCCAGTATCGCCTCGACAACGGCGCCTGGCGCCCCTACTCGGCCACGTTCCTCCTGAGTGGCAATGGACAGCACACGATCGATTACGCGGCGACGGATGTCGCCGGGAACGTGGAAGCGACCAAGTCATCCATCGTCCGCATCTCGGGATCCCTGAGCTCCCCGCCGGTCACGACGTTGAACTTGGCCGGGACCTTGGGCGCGAATGGTTGGTACATTTCCCCCGTCACCGTGACGCTCCAGGCGACGAGCCCGAGCGGCGGCATGATCTCGATTGCGTACAGCATCGACGGCGCGGCGTGGGCGACCTACAGCCAGACGTTCACCCTCCCCGAGGGACGTCACACGCTCACCTACCAGTCCCTCGATAGCGCAGGCTACGTCGAATCGATGCGATCGAGCGAGATCGGAATCGACCTGACCGACCCGGCCGTCGGCGTCTCCTCGCCGGTCGGCAGCGTCACGAACCCCGCGGTCACGATCGCGTGGACCGGATCCGACTCCGCCTCGGGCATCGCTCGGTACGAGTTGAGCATCGATGGCGGACCGTTCGCGTCGGTGGGCATGAATACGAGCGTCGTGAGGCAGATGTCGAACGGGCCGCACAAGGCGCAGGTGCGGGCGATCGACAACGCAGGACACGAGTCGACGACGGAGACGGACTTCCGCGTCGAGTCTTCGGGCGTCGTGTTCCCCGGTCTCCTCCAGGCGATTCCCCTGTACTTCCCCGCGATGGCCCTCGTTCTCCTCCTGATCAGCGCAGTCATGCTCCGCCGTCGTCGCAGTCGAAGGGAGGGGTCTCAGCGGTAC
>VBMN01000022.1 GCA_005878385.1 Methanobacteriota archaeon | reverse complement strand
TGTGCGTGTTCAGGAAGATGGTCCGCTTCTGCTTCTTGAGCCCGAGGATGAAGTCTCGCACCGTCTTCGCGGACTCGGGGTCAAGGTTCGCCGTCGGCTCGTCCATGAACAACACTTGCGGATCATGGACGAGGGCCCGAGCGATGGCGAGGTTTTGCCGCATGCCTTTCGAGAACGTGCCTGCGGCTACGTCTCGTTTCTCCCACAGTCCTAACATCTAGAGGAAGCGCTGGATGTTCTCCCTTCGTTGCGATTCGCTGCATTCATAGAGCTTTCCGTAGAAATCCAGGTTCTCGTAGGCACTGAGCTCGTCGTAGAGACCCACGTTGTCGGGGACCAATCCGATCATCTTCCTGATCTTCAGGGAGTCTTCTTCGTTTCCGACGACATAGTCCGCGATTCTGGCCTCCCCACTGGTCTTGGAGATTAGGCAGCACAGCATCCGCACCGTGGTGGTCTTGCCCGCCCCATTTGGCCCGAGAAACCCGAAGACTTCCCCTGCCTCGACGTGAAAGGTTACCCGATCGACCGCGGTGACGTTGCCGAAAGTCCGCGTGAGATCCTTCGCGTCAATCATGACGAACGACCCGCTCGGGAGTCATGGCTCGGATGGTCCTGAGGCGAGACTTGGCCGGCGAGAAGTCGAGACCGAGCCTGCCCTCCACTCGACACCCATGAAGGCGCAGACGACTGCGAGATATATCCTCGTTTCTCATTTCTTTTGGAGACCCGAGGTCCGCCTTCGGTCGCTCGGGAGGAAAGTCCAGTTCCGCCGCGTCGTTCCTCGGGAGCATCGAATTGGGACGCAATGGTGCCGGCGAAAAAGGAACGGGAGAAGGACCGTTTGGTCCTCCTCCTGCCTGGACGGGACGACCTTGCGCTCTCGGGGTACCTCAATAACTCCGCTGTTCAGTCAGACACTGACACGTTCACATGGAGGAACCGCGCATCCTTCCGGGTCCGTGGCCTTCAATGGCTTTTTCCTTGAGACCTTGGCGCAAACTCGAGGTCGGCTCACCGATCTGGCATCTACCAAGCGCTTGCCGCTCCAATCGGGTCAACTCCACCTTGCCTGGTCTATGGTCCTCGTTGCAACAGCCCGGTCGCTTCATGGAGGTTGTTCTGCGCAATCTGCGATCTCCGGAATCTTTAACGTTCATTCAGAAGATATCGACACTCTACCGCGCGCGTCCGAACGAGCAAGGCGAGGTTGTGGGCTGTGGTCTCCAATAAGAAGCCCTGTAGGGTCCGGTGGAATCTTCCCGGCGATCACGGTCGTCCGACTGTCAATAATCACGCGGCATCTCGAGGGGGGAGCGTCAGAAGACCTGCCCTTGGCCTCGCTCTCCTCATCCTTGTCTTCGCACTCCTTCCCGCTGTCGCGACCTCGCGAACGACGTCGGGCAGCGTGCTCGCCGGTGCCGGACGTGTCACGGAACTTGGATCGCTTCGTCAGGCCGAGGTCAGCCTCGCGGCTGCGGCTCGATCACTGAACGGAGGGGCAGGCCCGACTCGTGGTCAACCTTGGACATGTAGCAGAATCGGCAACGGCCCATTCGATTGCGGAGCACGGCCGGCGAACCCATCCCCAACTCCTTCCCCCGCTACGGCGGCCGCGACGTGGACCAACCTCACGACGGCGGTCGGGCCTCCGAAGAAATCTTGGGCGTCCATGACGTACGATGCGCTCGACGGGTATGTGGTGCTCTTCGGAGGCTTCCCGATCACGGCGGGCCCCACCTCCGACACGTGGGTGTTCGCCAATGACCGGTGGGTCAACATCTCCTTGACCGCGGGGACGCCGCCGACGCCCCGGTACGGCATGGGGATGACGTACGACGCATTGGATGGCTACGTCCTGGCTTTCGGCGGCGGCACCGCCGGCACGTGCGGCCCGAGCAACGCCGCGGACTGCAACGATACGTGGTCCTTCCGAGCCGGGAAGTGGAGCCCGCTCACGACCCCTGTGGCACCTCCGCCCACGTGGGGCATGGGGATGACCTACGATGCTGCCGACGGCTACGTGGTCCTCTTTGGAGGTTCGGCCGACGCCGGGACTTGGAACTATAGCCGCGGAGTTTGGACCTCGATTGCGGCCGCCTCGAATGCCACCTACGTGCAACCGAGCCCACGCCATGGGATGGGGATGGCTTACGATGCACAGGACGGGTACGTCCTGCTGTTCGGCGGTTACGGGGTCAACGAAGTTCTGGGAGACACCTGGTCGTTCGTCGGCGGGGTCTGGACAGAGCTCAGCCCGTTCCCCTCCCCTTCCCCGAGAGAGGCTCCGATGATGACGAACGACGACCCCGGCGGGTCCGTGATCCTCTTCGGCGGGTCCACCTACCTCCCCGATCCTAGTCCTCCCCACCAACTGAACGACACGTGGTCTTTTGCAGGGGGTTCCTGGACCAAGCTTACGCCCGGCTCTGCGCCGGCCGCGCGCGGGGAAGGCGCGATTGCCTACGACGTGACTGATTCCTGCTCCCTCTTGTTCGGGGGGACCGAGCAACTGGGAACGGCGGGAAATCAGAATGACACGTGGGCGTGGTGCAACGCTCCTCCGTTAGTGGGCCTTTCTATTCTCGTGGATCCATCGATCCCTCTCCCGGGCGCCGTGGCGAGCTTCGGGGCGAGCTTCCGCGGCGGAGTTTCCCCGTTCACATACGCCTGGGCTTTCGGAGACGGCGCCACCAGCGCCTCTGCGAACCCCGTCCACGCATACGCAGCCGCCGGATTCTACGCGGTCTTACTGTGGCTCAACGACAGCGCCGCCCACAGCGCCAACACGACACGTGAGGTCCACGTGTACGTGCCGCTCGCCGTCCCCGGGCTCACGGCGGATCCCAACCCCGCGTTCCTGGAACAGCCGGTCAACTTCTCGTCCACAGAGAACGGCGGTACACCTCCATACACCTACCACTGGGAGTTCGGGGACGGAGGGACCGGCGGGAGCCTTGCGAACATCACGCATGTGTACACCACGAACGGGCCGTTCCAGGTCGAACTGACGGTCTCCGATACCCCCGGTGCTATCGTCCACGCCTTCGTCAACATTACAATCCAACTTCAGGCGCTGGTGCAGTCCACGACCGCCACCGGTTCCGCGCCACTTGTTGTCAGCTTCACGGGCGGCGCGCAGGGTGGACATCCTCCCTACTCCTACTCTTGGAACTTCGGGGACGGCTCCCCGATTTCGACCGTTCAGAATCCGACGCATATCTTTGGATCATCTGGGAGCTATGACGTGGTCCTCATCGTCACCGACGCCGGGGGTAACCACGCGGTAAGATCGACTCTCGTCCAGATCGGTGGTGGGACATCTATGAGCTCCCTTGCGCTCGGACTACTCACGGGCGGCCTTGGATTTGCGGCAGGCGTGGCCGCCATGGGAGGACTCTCTCTCTGGAGACGGCGCCGAACCAAAAAGCCTCCTCGCGAAGGACCGAAGGTGGAGTCGAGTGAACAGGGAGTCCGGTGAGGCGGGCGACGTGGGATAAGACCCCGAGGACGACCAACTTACCGCCTCCACGAGCGTTTCGCCGACGTGGATCGGAGATTCGGAAGTGATCTAGAGAGAGCCCCAGAAGAAGTCAGGGAGGACGCCGATGCCGATGAACGCGTGCACTACGAGAATCCAGAAACGGAGCTCCGGGTCGATCCGATGGCCAGCCTTGGGATGCTTCCGTGGCACGTCTCCCTGAATGTAATCGCGTTTATCCTGATTGGGCAATCGCCCGAGTCATCCCCCTCTCGCGAATCGGGAGAGACTTGTAGCCGGTGGGCGCTCGAGAGCGCTCCCGGACAGGCCCAAGGAGAATGCCATGGAGGGAGCGGCTCATCTGGGGATCGATGAGCGGAAGGCGAACCTCACTCCGACCGCGGGCTGTGCGCAGATCCGTGTAATTCCTGACCACCGTCTGAATCGAGTGACGAAGACGTTTTCTCGAGGCTCTATTACTCGGCTCGGCGCCCTGGCT
>VBMN01000037.1 GCA_005878385.1 Methanobacteriota archaeon | reverse complement strand
CGCGATCTGGAGAACGCCGGGGAGGACGTCCGGGATCTGATCGAGGCGATCGATGAACTCGAAATGCTCCTCCGGGACGGACCGCGGCGAAACGGGTTCGTCCGGCCGTGAGTCCCGAGGGCCGAAGTGCAGGGACCGGGATTTGAACCCGGGTCAACAGCTTGGAAGGCTGTAGTCCTGACCAGCTAGACTATCCCTGCGCGGACGCGAGAAGCAGAGAGATTCGTTTAATCTTTCCGCGGTTGGATCGTCAACTTCGGTCCGTATCGCCACTCCCTGCGATTTCCCAGGAAAGGATGACTCCCGGTCACAGCGGCTAGGCGCAAAAATAAGGTGGACCGGCGGAGTCGTGGAGACGACCGGTCTCCGCCGATCTCGTGGGATGGATCGGTTGATCGTTAACCATCGTCGTCGGACACGTCGAACTCAAGCGAGCATCCGTACGATGTGTACACGTCTTGCCAGCTGTGGTCTTCTCCCGCGTACATGTCGCTCACCGCTGCCATGATCGCCGCGCTTTGCACAGTCGTCCAAAGGGGAGGGGGGTATAAAGCGCGAAAGGGGGGAGAGGTGTGCGAAAGTATTCACCTGGAGCCGAATGACATTGTCATCGGGTCGTGAGCCACTCGAACGCGTGGTTG
This sequence comes from Methanobacteriota archaeon, assembly GCA_005878385.1. Classification (GTDB taxonomy): domain Archaea; phylum Thermoplasmatota; class Thermoplasmata; order RBG-16-68-12; family RBG-16-68-12; genus RBG-16-68-12. The sequence goes on along the minus strand of VBMN01000037.1, from coordinate 36,071 downwards.
GCGATCAGGGCCGCGCCAACCCCGAGAGCCAGGAACGCGATCCCCGTTTCTCCCATCCCCGCGAGGACGACCGCGACGAGGAAGGATCCGAGGAGGAGGGCGATCAGCCGCCGCGGCGGTACCGTCTCCACGAAGATGACGAGCAACCCGAGGGCCAGGAGGAACACGACGACCCCGTACAGCCCCGCCGCCGCAAGATCCGGGAGGGCCGCCATCTCGCGCCCGATGGCAGCGTTGCGCATAATCCTATGGCGGCCGCTCCAACCCATGGCGGACGTGGACGGCTTCGCCCCGTCGGAGGTCCTTCATCTCGCGCCAACCGAGTCGAGCGGCCCCGACCGCACGGACCTCGCCCTCGTGCCGCACGGCGACCTCATCGCCCGGCCGAATCTCGTGAGCCGCGTCTCGGACTCCGACCGCGAAAATGTTACCGACGGGAAGGAAGTCTTCGATCTCGATCCAGTACGCGTCGCGTTTCGAAAGAATGTCACCTCCTGCCAAGGTCAGGGAAAGCATGCCTCTCGTGGTGTGCATCGCGACCTGCTCACCCCCTCGGAGGACCCGGACATCGGGAAAGCGACCTCGGAACGTGGCCCCTTCGACGAGGTCCAATCCCGCGTCGCCGAGCTGGAACCGGGCGATGTTCGACATCTCTTCCGCGAAGCGGGCGCCCTTCGACACGGATCGGACGGAACCGGCGACCTGATCCAGCGTGCGAGTCAACGCAACGAGCGAGTCCTCTGAAGTCGGGTGGTCCTTCGTGCTGAGGACTGCGTCCGGCAGGACATCGTGGACGATCGGTGCTTCCCCCCCGAGATGTGCGACCACCGCGTCGTATCGATTCGTTTCCACGAAGGCCGAGAGGTCTTCCGTGACGATCGCCGCTTCGTCGCGGCTCCAGTCCCCCGTGACGGGGATATCGTAGTCCCTCGCGGGGTGGAATCGCTCCAACTCTCGCGGGATCAAACCCAAGGGAGATGTGACGATGACCTCGTGGACCACGGAGGGGTTCGCGCTCGCAAGGATCGCGTCGCGGAAGCGGCGGTGGCTTCGACTCGCGGAGTAGGGCTTGCGGGCGGAGCACGGCAGCAGGAGCAGGATCCGCGCGGAGGGCGGCTTCCGATAGCGCTCCTGGATGCGACGGCGGAATCGGACGATCTCGGGCCGATGGAGGGATTCGTGGGAGTACGCGAGCATCGGCCCGCCCGCGACGGCCGTGTATGGCTCCATCCAATCGTATCCGCGGAGGTCGAGATGGCGGACCACGGCGGTGTTCCACGGAGCGTTCGCGAGGCGACGCTCGACGAGCTCCCGCAGTCGCCCGTGAGAAAGGTGATTCCGGACGAGGAGAACCTCTCGGTACAGGGCGTGATCATTGTGGCTCTGCAGGTCTCCGCCGGTCGTGCAGGCGGGACATCCGCAGGCCGCGCGGTCCGCTTCCGACACCGGGATCCCTCCATCGGACGTGTGGAACAGGCCTCGAGCGCTGTCGAGGATCATCCGGCTCGAGTCGACCACGTCGATGCCCGCATACACGAGGATGGACAGGTTCGAAGGGCTTGCGAGTCCGGTCACGGCCGCGATCTTCGCAGGTCCAAGAGACTCTCGCAAGCGTTCCATCGCCGCCACGAACTCGCGGGGCGACCGCTGGAACTCCGGGCCGTTCGCAAGGAACACCGCGTCAGCGCCACTCGCCTTGGGGAGGTCCAGTTCCCCGGCGACAATCGCGAACTCTTCTGCGACTCCGTCCTCGGGGATCTCGAGGTCCGCCATGGAAAGTGGCATCCCTTTCGTCGGCGGCAAGTCGTCCGGATGGTTCCCGATGCGCGGGTCAAAGTAGCTACCGCGGACGCGCACCTGGAGCCGGCTATCGTCGATCCGTTCGGAGACGAACAAGGCCTCTGCGTAGGTCGGTGCCGCGCGGGAGGACCGATGGAGGAACAGGACGAGCGGCGTCGCCAGCGTCCGATCCCCCCGCGTCCACGTTCCTCGGCGCCCGAGGCCGCCCCGGGCTTCGATCTCGAACATCAGGAGCGGAGCGGATGGGCCAGGCGACTAAAAAGCTCCCTACTCGAGGCCTACGGTGTTTCGTTCGATGTAGGCGAGTTCCTTCGATTCGAAGGCGCGCTCGTCCACGCTAAGGATCAGTGCGGCCCGCCGGAGCGCGATCTGTTCGTTCACGTATTCCAAGAAGTGGAGAATCCGTGCGAAGTCGTTGTTGATCATGAGGTACTCGATCCCATCGAGTAGGATGACGGCCCGCGGCGCCTCGTTCAAGAAGTTCCCGATCAGGTTGCTCAGGTTGTTCAGGTTGTGCGGGTCGATGTAGTCCTTGCCCAGCGTCGTCGAGAGCCACACGACGCGGATGTCCTTGTCGCCCTGCCGTCGGATCACGTGATTCGGATGCTGCCGCGTGATGTAGAGCGGACGCCAGCTGGCGTCGATCGCCTGCTGAAACACCACGAGGGCCCGCTCCGGCTTCTTCTCTTTGATGAGGTAGGCCCGTCCCTCCTCGAGGTCCTTCTTTTTGCCGAAGAGAAGGTCCTTGAGAAGCTCGTCCTCCTCGAAAGCGAGCAGGAGCGGCCATGGAAGCGGCCGCATGGAACCAGCTTACTATCCGGAGGTCCCATCTTATACGTATCCTATCGACTATCGACCCTGAGACTCATTTCGGTCGCCGAGCGCTCGACCGCGACGAATGCGCGCAGTAGCGCCGCGGGATGGAATCTTTATCGGGGGAGCGCCGTTCGCCCGACACCATGGCGCCCGCCATCATCGGAATCATCGGAGGATCCGCCCTCGGCGACGCGTTCGAGTTGGAGGAGGAACAGGCGAGGTTCCTCGTCACCCCCCATGGAGCGCCGAGCGATCCGCCGCGGGTCGGGATGCACGCGGGCGTGCAGGTGGCCTTCCTGCCGCGCCATGGGAAGGATCACCGGATTCCACCGCACAAGCTGAACCATCGGGCGAATCTCTGGGCCCTAAAGGAAATCGGGGCGACGTATGTGATTGGGACATCGTCGACCGGTTCTCTGAAGAAGACGATCCGCCCAGGGAGTTTCGTTGTGCCCGATGATTTCGTCGGGTTCTGGGACATCCCTACCTACTATGATGATCGCGTCGTCCATTCGACCCCTTCCCTCGACCCCTCGGTGCGGGCCGCCCTCTCCGAGGCGGCGAAGGACGCGAAGGCCGTCGTTCGGGATCGAGGCGTGTACGTGCAGACGACGGGCCCGCGGCTCGAGACGCGCGCGGAGATCGCGTTCTTCAAATCGATCGGTGACGTCGTCGGGATGACGATGGCGTCCGAGGCGACCTTGGCATCGGAGCTCGGCCTCTCATATGCGTCCCTCTGCACGGTCGACAACTTCGCCCACGGCATCGTCGACGAGCCGCTGACCTTCGAAACGATCCGCGAGACTCAGCGGGCGAATGCCGCCCTCACCCGGACCGTGGTCGCAGGGGCGCTGGAGCGACTGCGATGAGCATCCTGATCAAAGACGTCCAGGTCGAGGGCGACATCACCCACATCTACATCGAAGGAAATCGGATCGCGGAGATCGGGAAGAAGCGCGAAGCCGACACGGTGATCGACGGTCGGGGGAAGCTCGCCCTTCCGGGATTCGTGAACCTGCACACGCACGCCGCGATGACCCTGTTCCGCGGCTGGGCGGACGACCTCGACCTGTCGACCTGGCTCGAGACGAAGATTTGGCCCGCGGAAGCGAAGCTCACGCCGGAGGACGTGTTCTGGGGCACGAAGCTCGCATGCCTGGAGATGATCAAGACCGGCACGACGACCTTCAACGACATGTACTTCCACATGGAGCAGGCCGCGAAGGCCGTGAAGGAGATGGGCCTCCGGGCGTTCCTCGCGGAAGGGATCGTGGACCTCAACGATCCGGAACGGGCCGCGAAGCAGCTCCGGACGGCCGAGGAGGCGAACCGACGAATCGACGCAATGAAGACGGAGAGGATCACGCCCGTCTTCGGACCCCACGCCATCTACACGGTCTCGAAGGACTCCCTCCTTCGGATCCGGGAACTCGCGGACAAGAACGGGTCCCTGATCCACCTGCACCTCTCCGAGACGAAGCGAGAGGTGGACGACTGCGTCGTGGAGAACGGCATGCGGCCCGCCAAGTACCTGGACAGCATCGGCTTCCTCGCGAAGGACGTGATCGCGGCCCACGGATGTTGGCTCGATGCGTCCGAGATCGAGGTCCTCGCCCACACGGGAGCGAAGGTCGCCCATTGCCCGATCTCGAACATGAAACTCGCGACCGGCGCGGCGATGCCGTATCCGGCCATGAAGGAGGCGGCCGTCGCGATGGGGCTCGGGACGGATGGCGCCGCGAGCAACAATAGCCTGGACATGTTCGAGACCATGAAGGCCGCCGCGCTCCTCCAGAAATTCGCCAGTGGCGATCCGAAAGCCCTCCCGGCGATCGAGGCGTTCCAGCTCGCGAACCTGGGAGGCGCGCGGGCCCTCGGGATCGATGCGGGGCTCATCGGTGTGGAGCGCCTCGCCGATCTCATCCTCGTGGACCCCCGGCGGCCCGAACTCACGCCTCGCCATGAGGACATCAGCAACTGGGTCTACGCCGCGCACGGCAACGTGGTCGACACGACGATCTGCGATGGCGTCGTGCTCATGCGAGGTCGCCGCATCAAGGGGGAGGCCGAGATCATCGAGCGGGCGGGAGCGGTCGCGCGCGACCTGGTGACGAGGGAATGAGATGGCCCTCGAGCGGCTCCGGGCGAGCCTGAAGGGGTCTCCCGTCGTTCGGTTCGGGGACTACGAATACTTCGTCCATCCGATCACGGACGGCATCCCGCTCGGACGGCCGGACGTCCTCGACGAGGTCTTGACCGAACTCGCGCGGATCGGCGATTGGAGCCGGTGCGACAAGATCGTGACGGCAGAATCGATGGGGTTCCCGCTCGCGGCCGGACTCTCGCTCCGAGTTGGCAAGCCCTATGTGTTCATCCGGAAGCGCGAGTACCGCCTTCCGGGCGAAGTGTCCCTGAAACAGACGACCGGATACGCGAAGACGGACATGTTCATCAACAACATCCATCGCGGGGACCGAATCGTCTTCGTCGACGATGTGATTTCGACCGGCGGGACGCTCTTCGCGATCGTGAAGGCACTTCGGACGATCGGGGCCGAAATCACGGACGTGGTGATCGTGTTCGAAAAGACTCGCGAGAAAAAGCGGATGGAGGCGGAGCTGGGTCTCAAGATCAAAACGCTCCTCCGAGTCGACGTGGTCAAAGGGCAGCTCGTCGAACGAACCTAGGGCCCGTCGGACGGCGTTGCCGTCTGTGCCGCCTGTCGTTCTACCGCGACGGCGGCGAGAGACCGCTTGAAGAGAGGCGCGGGAAGGACCGACACAACCACCATCACGACGACGATGACGGAGAAGAGAGCCTCGTTGATCACGCCGGCCGTCAGGGCCGCCAGGGCCACGATGAGGCCGACTTCACCGCGCGGAGTCATGCCCCAACCGACGGACAAGGCTTCGTTACGCGTCATCTGCGAGAGGCGGGCGGGAAGTCCACATCCAATCACTTTCGCGAACACCGCCACGGCCGTGAGCACTGCGCCGAAGATGATGAGGGGCGGACCCCCTCCGACGGCAAGGAGGTCCACCTGCAACCCCAAGGAGATGAAGAAGATTGGGGTGAAGATGGCCCCCAGGTACCCCGCGCCCTCCGTGAAATCCTCTCGGAGCGGCGTGTTCGCGAACAAGGTCCCTGCGAGGAAGGCTCCGACCACCGCGGAGAGCCCGATCACCTCCGCGATGAAGGCATACAGGAACGTGATGGCGATTGCGATGAGGAAACCGCCGTGTCGGAGGCCGAGCTTCATGCCCGCGACCTGAATTCGGACGACGACCTTCCGGAAAAAGTACAGCCCGACGGCCATGCCGATTCCGAGGAAGAGGAGGGCCGTCACGACGAGAATGCCAATCGACACCGGGTCGATCCGTCCCCCGCTCGCCCCGATGACGATCGAAAGCAGGACGAGGCTGAGGATGTCGTCGACGACCGCCGCGCCCATGATCGTCTGGGCGATGGATTCTCGCATGAGCCCGAGATCCAGGAGGACGGCCGCCGCGATGGCTGTGCTCGTGGCGGTCACAGTCGCCCCCACGAAGATCGCCATCGTGAATTGCGTCCCGTTCGAGCCGACATCCGAGACGGGGACCAGAACGTAGGCTGTGACGAACCCAAGGACGAACGGCAAAATCACTCCACCCGCCGCGACGACGACGTTCTTTCGGGTATAGATCGCCTTGAAATCGCTCTCGAGGCCGATCAGGAAGAGGAGGAAGATGGCCCCCAGACCCGCGAAGGTCGAAACGAAGTTCGGGTCGAACAATTGGATCTGGAGGTAGTGAAGCAGGATGGTCGGCCCAAGGAGGATGCCGAGCGCGATCTCCCCCACGATCGTGGGCTGGTGGAACCGCTTGATCGTGAAGTGGCTGAGCGTCGCGAGGGCCAGCAGAATCGTGAGCTGCTGGTAGATGGCCTCCGTCCCTGCCATCGGAGCCCGAAAGGTGCGATGCGTAATAAACCCATGACGGACGGGAGCGGAGATCGGTCAGCGGAGCCAGATGCACTCACGCGGAACGCTTGGCCCGACCGCTCCGACGGCTCTCGTCCTCCGTGACGATCACGCTCAGATGAATGACGGCGTCCTCGGGGTCGGGGTCGTATCGGACGCTGCGTCCTTCCGACAGGATCTTGTGAAACTGGATTCGCACGGTCCCAGGCGGTCGCAAGTGCGCGGGACGCTATGAAACGCGCCGACGTGGTTCTCCGATGCGATAGGTGATAACGTGTCGCCAGGAGGCAGCGGCGCCGCCCGATCTAGAACGAGAAAGGGGGATGGGTTGAATCGTGAGTCAGGGGGACGATTCACGGCTTCATCAGGTCGAGTCCGTTCCAATCCCCGCCGAAGTCCTTCACCTGGCCCGTGGCCAGTTGGAATCGCGCGCGGAGCTTGCCGTTCTCGAAGAAGATGTACGCGTTGCGGAGGCACGAGGTGTAGAGGTTCTTCCTCTTCCCCTTCTGGGTGAGGATGCGTTCGACGCACTGGATCAAGCCGACCTCTTCCAGAATTCGTATCTTGCGGTAGCATGCGGCGATCGGGATGCCGTACCGCTGGCTGATTTCCTGGGCGCTAATCTTCCGCTTGTAGGTGGCGAGAAGGATCTTCGCGCTGTATTCGTCCGTGAGAAGCTGGGACGCTTCGAGGGGGCTGAGCAACCTCGACGAGTCCGTAAATCCGTCGTCGTTTGCGTTCAAGTCGTCCTCCACGTGGAACACCCCGGAACCGCTCTGCCGGTCGATGAAGTTGCAGGATATTTAAGCTATCGCGCATGATTATCAGACAAGAGACTCGTTTGGCGCGATGATTATCACGCGCGCGGTAAACGCGCGCGCACGCGCGAAACTAGTGGTTAATCGCCGAATTGAGCTCGATCCACTTTCCGTTGATTTCCTTCTCGACATCGAATTCGAATTTTACCTTGAAGATGCCTTCCTGGTACACGAGCTGGGCCGATTTCAGGAGGGATCGATAGAGTTTCATCGTCTTCCCCTTCGGGGTCGTGACGATCTCGGCGACGTTCAGGAATCCGGCCTCCTCGAGCTCATGGATCTTCCGATAGCACGCGGCAATCGGGATGTCGTACTTGTCGCTGATCTCCTGTACGGACCTCGAAGTGCTCTGCGTAGCGACCAAAATGCGCTCCGCGTACTCGTCCGTGAGCAGGCGCGAGACGTCTTTTTCTCGCATTGGTCTCGATTCAGTCGTGGATAGTAATCCGATTATCTATCCGGTTCTCTAATTTGATACTCGCGGATCGGGAGGAAAGCGCCGGTTCCGAGGAGGAATTCCGGCTCATACGATCGGCCGCAGGTCTGCCTTCGGAAAGCCGCTGGACCAGTCCCACGAGAGACTGAATAACTCCGTGTACGGCTTCTGTCCGTACAGCACGACGGAGCCGTTCACGCTGTCGATCCGGAAGACCGCGTTGGCCAGGTTCTCGAGCTTCGCTGCCGAAGCCGTATCGGGGGTCACGAACCCGACGAACACATCCTTCGCACGGCGGAGGGCTGCGAAGACTCCGGACATGCCCTCAATCACCTTCTCCCCGTACACGGACTCGAGCGTGTCAAAGGCCATGAGTCCCAGGAAGGGCCGTTCCGCCTTCGGGAGTTGGAATTCGACGTTGGACCACTTGAGGTCCGAGTCCACGTTGGTCCCTTCCATGTGAAGGACGATTCGGGAGACTTCGGCCGAACCCAGCGTGGCGGCCTCGAACACGCGGACGTTCGCATCGAACGCGCCCGCGGGCAGATGCGGGCTCACGAGTTCCCGGAGGAACTCCGCGCTCCCTTTGCGCGGGGGAACATGGGCGACCCCGCGGCCCTGACACACGAAGTTGCAGATCATGGCCGTGCGCAACCAGTCGACGTAGTCGGCGGGGACCGCATTCGAGATCTCGAACGCGATGACGCGACCGCGACTCAGTCCGCCCGAAATCCGATCCAGAGGCTCGAGGCCCATGCTGACCGCGTCCTTCGAGAGGTCCCTCACAGGTTTCCACAACTGCGGCCTCATCGGCCGGATCTCTTCGCGAATGTTGAACGCGGTCAGACGTCCACCGTCGAGCGTGTACAGGTACCGGTGCTGTTGCACCTGCTGTCCGCGGAGCTTCTCGATCGTCAGCACGCGGAGACGACGTCCCTGATACTCCGTCGACGCGAGGCTCACGACCCCGTCGCCGAGATAGTCGAGCCGCGTCTCCCCGCTGCTCTCCAGGACATACAGCACATTCTGCCGGTTCGCCTCGACGAGATCCTTCTGCAACACGGTGATGAGGCGCGCGGCGGGAATCCCATAGTGCTCCCCGAGCGCATCGATGGAATCGATGAGGACGAGGGACCGTTCTGGAAGTCGTTTGTCGACGAACTCGTAGGCGGCCTCAAGTTCCGGCAGGTCGAAGCCAAGGGTCACCTCGAGGAAACTCCCTTTCACCTCCCCGGCCCCAATCGATTCGGGCTCGGCATCCTCGCCCTCCTTGCCCTCCATGATCTTCCCTTCAAGCTGGTCGAGGGCCGTCCGGGCGACCTTCGATTCGGGTCGACCCTTGGCGCCCGTCTGCAGTCCCGACGGCTTGAGGCGCTCCTTCAACCAGATGAATTGCCGGAACAGGGACTCGTCCGAGACGCGGGCGCTGAGGTAATGGGACGCTGTGACTTCGCCAAGCTCCTCGGTCAGTTGCAGGGCGAACGTCGTCTTCCCGGTGCCCGCGGGACCCTTCGCGATGAGGGAGTGTCCACCCGGGGCGTTGAAGAACTCGACGATCTCGCGGGGGATTCGACCGGCCGGGGGCATCGTGGAACCGGCTCGACACTGAGGCGCCCTCTATACATACGTTTCCGTCTCGCTGTCATTCGTGAACGGGACCCGGCTCTCCGGTCGAAGTCGCGAGGATCCGTTGGAATCGGAGGGCGTCCGAGTGCATGGAGAGGTTGTCGAACATCACGTAGGAATCGTCGTATTCGTCGCAGATCGTTTTCAGCCGATGCAGATCCGCGTCCGTGTATGTGTACCGATACATCGAGGGACCCGGAGGGCTGCCGTGCAGACGGAAGTATGCGAGGCCATACGTCGCGGGTTCCTTGTCAAACGGATCGACCGCGTGGACGAGTCCGATCTCCTCACAAATCCGCGCGACGAGATGCGTGGCCCATCCCCCGCGCAACTCGATCGCTTTAATCGCGTCCGCTCGGATGGATTCGAAGAAACGGAACAGGGCCGTCCGGTTCGCATCGGTCGGACCGAAGGACGCGGGAGTTTGGAATACAATCACCTGGGCCCCTAGCGCCTCGGCCACGGCGCGGGTCGCCTCCCCCCCTTCGCGCACGGGAGCGGAGTCTTGGAAGTGTCCGTACGCCGAGCGCTCGCCGGCCGGGATCACGCGGCCTGAGCGGCGGTAAGTAGGCGACGTAGCCTCGTGCGTGATGAATTGGGATGCCTTCACCGCGAACTGGAACTCCGGGGGGGCAAGGGCCCGCCACTTGGCCGCACGCTCCACCGACACCGGTCGGTAGAACGTCTCTTGGATTTCGACCGCGGTAAGGTCCCGCATGCCCTCCGTCTGACGACGGCCGAAACCGCAGGTACCGGTCCAGATCACGGGCCGCCGAAGGACGCAAGAAACTATAAAGCCGGACGCGGGGCATCGCTACGGCGCGTGAAGAACCAGGAGATTTCCGATCGGTTCAACGAAATCGCGGACATGCTCGACATCCTCGGGGAAGACGCGTTCCGCATCATCTCATATCGACGCGCCGCGCGGCAGCTCGAGGCACTCACCGAGGACGTGGAAGACCTGGTCCGGGAGGGGCGGGTGGCCTCGATCCCGGGCATCGGCGCGGCCCTCGCGGAGAAGATCGAGGAATACGTGACGACGGCCAAGATCGGGTACCACGAGGAACTCCGTGCGAAGTTCCCGCCCGGGCTCCTTGACATGCTGCGGGTGCGGGGAATCGGTCCGAAGAAGGTGAAGCTCCTCTGGCAGGAACTGGGCATCACGGACATCGAGACGTTGCGCAAGGCCGCCCAGACCCATCGGCTGAGCCGCGTCAAGGGGTTCGGCGAGAAGACGGAAGAAAAAATCCTCCGAAGTATCGAGCTCCTCAAGGAAGGGGAGAGCATTTTCCTGCTCGCGCACGCGCATGTGGTCGCGGCGGCGGTGACCGACTACCTGCGGAAGCGAGCCCCGGTCAAGGAGCTGGCGGCGGCCGGGAGTCTGCGGCGGATGAAGGAGACCGTGCACGACATCGACATCCTCGCCACGACGGACAACCCGCGAGCGGTCGCGGAGGCATTCACCACGATGCCGGGGGTCCGCGAGGTCCTCGCGGCGGGCGAGTCGAAATCGGTCGTCCTCTTAGACGCCGAGGACCGGTTCATCCAGGTCGACCTGCGGATCGTCGAGCCCGGGAGCTGGGGGGCGGCCCTTCAGTATGACACGGGCTCGAAAGACCACAACATCCATCTGCGGACGATGGCGCAAAAGCGCGGCCTCACGTTGAACGAGTACGGGATCTTTCGCGACGATTCCAAGATTGCGGGCGAGACGGAAGAGAGCGTGTACTCGGCCCTTGGGCTTTCGTGGATCTCGCCCGAGATGCGCGAGGACCAGGGCGAGATCGAACTCGCGATGAAAGGGGAACTCCCGCGACTGGTGGAAGACGGGGACGTCCACGGGGAATTTCACGTTCATACGAACGCGACGGACGGAGTCGATTCGCTGGAGACGATGGTCGATCAAGCCAGGTCCCTGGGATATGGTTTCGTCGGAATCTCGGACCATTCCGTGTCTTCCGCGGTGGCCTTCGGCCTGACCGCGGAGAAGGCGCTGGCCCGCCGCGATCGCTTTCGCGAGTTGAACCGGGAGCGGCAGGGCTTCACGATCTTGTTCGGCACGGAGTGCGACATTCTCGACGGCGGAGAAATGGACTATCCGGACGAAGTGCTCAAGGAATTCGACTTCGTGATCGGGGCCGTCCATTCCCGGTTCACGCTTCCGATCAAGGATATGACCGCGCGCCTCAGCGCGGCGGTGCGCAATCCCTACGTCAACATCCTCGCTCACCCGACGACGCGCAAGATCGGTCAGAGGGATCCGATTCAGGTCGACCTCGACGAAATCTATGCGACCTGCGCGAAGGCTGGTACCGCGATCGAGATCGACGCATACCCGGACCGGATGGACCTCAACGGCACCCAGGCCCGGGCCGCGAAGAACGCGGGTTGCACGATCGCGGTGGACACCGACAGCCACGCGAAGGGACACTTGGCCTGGATGCATTTTGGTGTCGGGACGGCGCGTCGGGCCTGGCTCACCGCGAACGACGTGCTGAACGCTTGGCCCCTGGAGAAGATCCGCGGCTTCCTCCGCTAGGTCCGAGCGAGCGCGTCGCGTCGAAGGCGCGAGTGACTATCTCGCGGTCGTTCGGCCAGTGGAGCAGCTTCATCGCCTCCGTTCGAGTGACCCAACGGCCTTCGTCAAATCCCGGCTCCGGCTTGACTCGGCCGCCGATTGGTGTGGCGAGAAAATAGGTGACCGTTTTGTCCACGTTCACTCCGTCCGGAGGCCAGTAGAAGGCATATCGGACCTCTGTCAGGGGACCGAGCAACTTCACGTGCAGGCCCGTCTCCTCGTGGACCTCTCGGACTGCGGTCTCTTCGGTGGTCTCACCCGGTTCTAGCGTGCCCTTCGGTAGGCACCAGATCTGCTCTCCCGACTTCCGGAGCAGAAGGATGCGGCCCTCCGCGTTCATCCGAAGTGCGGTGGATCCGAGGCTGACAAGAACCCTCGGCCGAACGGCTTCAATCTGGCTCCGAAGATACGGACGACACGCCTCGATCTCGTCCGCCGTCGGAGCACGGTTCGCAGGGGGTCGACACTTGACCACGTTCGTGATGAAGACATCCTCCCGCGAAAGCCGGGCGGCCGCGAGAGCTTTGTTGAGCACTTTGCCCGCGGACCCGACGAAGGGCTGACCGGCCGCGTCCTCCTGCCGACCGGGCGCTTCGCCGATTAGGAACACGTGGGCGTCGATCGGGCCTTCTCCAGGAACCGCACAGGTTCGGCTCTGGTGTAGACGACAGAGCGTGCACCCCCGGACCTTTGAGGCGATGTCCTCGAGAATGATCGCGCGCTCACGCGCTCCGCCCACGAGGCCGGATGGCCGGGCGCGTTCATAGCCTTCGCGGGATCACGACTTGCGCTCGGACACCAGGTTTGTGAGCGCCTTGATCTTCGGCTGGACCCGCTCGATCTTCCCCTCGAGTTTCGCCCGGAGGCGTTCGAATTTCCGTTCGGCCTTCAGGCGGTCCACGGTCGCATCTTTCATCGCGTGCTGGGCGCGACGGATCTCCGCGCGGTACCCGGCCTCGATCCTCCGGAGTCGTTTCAGTCTTCGTTCGAACTTGTCCGCGGCCGGAATCTCCGAACCCCCGCGCCGGCTTGCCCGAACGGAAGGCCTCAGTTGAAGGCCCGCTTCCGGGCAATCACCACGTCGAGGACGCCATTGGTATAGGTGTACTTCAGGGTGTCGCGGTCGGCGTCTAGCGGAAGGTCGACGACGGTGAAGTAGGAGCGGTCCCCGTCTCCTTGGAGGACCAGTTTGCCCTCGTCGAGCCGGACCCGGATGCCTTCGCGCGAGACGCCCGCCATCTCGGCCGTGAGGAAGATCGCCGATTCCGTGAGGATCACATCGACGAGGGGATCCCGAGTCCGGATCTCTTCGCCTTCCAAGGCGGGACGTGGGGTCTCGAGCCGCGCCTCCCGCGATCGGGTCGTGAAGCCGTAGATGAACGGTTCGCGGAACACCCCGAGCTTGCCCTCGAAGGCGTCCTTCAGCATTCGGTGAAGCGCCCGCCGGGTCTCTTCGAACTCGTCCTCGATACTCATGAGGGAATCTTCGCCTTCCTCCCGGACCACGCGGCCTTTCGCGCGGTTCGGTGTCAACCCACTGTGGAAGAAATGCATCCGAGATTTCATATAGTTTTCGAGCGAGGACGGATTTTCTCGGGGAAAACGAACACAGCTCATGTCACGATGAATGCGTCTCGTGCATGGAACTGGCTGCGTTCATCCGGGAGGCGGGGTTGGATTCGTGGGCGCCGGGGGCTTGACGGCCGCCGTGGGTGTCGGCGTGGGAGGGGGCTGGGCGGTCCGGGGAGAGATTCGGCCGGCGGCGACGAGGGAAACCCGCTCGACGAGCATCCGGTACCGCGGGATCCCGACGAACTCGATCCGGTCGTTCACGAGGATGGCGGGACCGAACTGCAGTTTGTACCTCTTAAGGAGGGGTGTGCTCCCTTCGGGCGGGACCACATTGACGGTCCATTCCGGATGATCCTTCCCGAGTCGTTCCGCGACCTCCTGGATCCGGCCCTCCTGAAAATCTTGGACGGAGGAGAGGAAGGTGACCGTGACCATGGCGTCCTTGCGGCGTACCGGAGGGGCCCAGATAAAGTTTGTGCGCGAACACCGCGGGAGAAAGACCATGCGGGGCCATCGCGCTCACCAGGCATATGCGGTTCCTCGTTGCGTCGGAGGGAGACGAGGCGGGTCTTCGGCAGAGGGAGGAGCTCCTCCGCCTCGCCTCGTGGACGCGGGAGGAACCATTCGGCGGCCGGGAAGCGTGGCGAATCCGAGATATGATCCTCCTCACGATTCCGGAGGTCCACTTGTACCGGGACCACCTTGACCGCGATCTCGAATCCTCGTTCGACGAGCAGGTCGACCTCGTTGTATACTTGTCGAAACATCGGTCCGAGAGTGGTCGTCCGAGCCTCACGGTCCATCCGATTGGAAATTCGGGGACGGCGGAGTTCGGAGGCCAGCCGGAGACCCTCGTTCCATCGGCACCGCGATGGATGACCGCCGCCCTTCGCCGCCTTCGTCCAGCCGGGAAGGCTCTCTCCTACGAGGTCACGTTCGAGGCGACGCATCATGGTCCGTATCTCGCCTCTCCGACGTTCTACATCGAGCAGGGGAGCACGGAGCGGGAATGGGAGGATCGCGAGGCCTCCCGGGCCATCGCGCGCGTCTTGCTTGACCTCCGCCCTCTCGAGGCCCCGATCGCGATTGGACTCGGAGGCGGCCACTACATGCCGCGACACACGGACCTCGCCCTCCGAAAGAGGATCGCCTTCGGACACCTCATCCCAACGTATGCCCTGGGAAAGGGGTCGTCCAACCTGGTGGAACGCGCACTCGAGCGGACCGACGGAGCGACCCTCGCCTACCTCCACCGCAAAACCCTTCCGAAACCGGAGGTCCGGGCCATCGAAAAACGTCTCGAGGCGCTCGGATTGCGCATCGTCCGAGAGGCGGATCTCGACTCGGACCGGGAGGACGAAACTTCATAAACCGACGGCGAATACCAAGCAACCCAGGAGGGGACGATGCTGAAGGAATGTCGTTCTCATGGTTACTTCCGCGAGGAGTTCTGTCCCCATTGCGGGGACGAGGGCAAATTCCTCCTGAACGACGAAGAGGTCGAGATCCTCGGACGGACGATGGCCGGCGTCCTGCGGCACTTTCCGGAACGATACGGCCTCGAGATGGACGCGCACGGGTGGGTCGACCTTCGGGACTTCTTGACGGCGGTACAAATTCGGAACCGTCGGTTCCGCTTCCTTCGGCAGCATCACGTCGTCGGCTTGATTGAGACGGACCCGAAGGGCCGATACCAGTTCGACGACGGGAAGATCCGCGCGACCTACGGGCACTCGAAGGACCTCGACCTGGACCTGCCAACGGAAGGCATCCCCGACGTGTTGTACTATCCCACGACGGAGGAAGAAAGCCATCTGCTCATGGAGGCCGGATTGCGTCCTTCCGACCGAAAGATGGTTCACTTGAGCGCGACGTTCGCAGCCGCGCTCGAGGCCGGACGGGTCCGAATCGCCCAGCCCGTGATCCTCGAAATCGACGCGAAGACGGCGCGTGAGTCCGGCGTCGTGATCCACAAAGCCGGGAAAACCGTCTACACATCGAAGGAAATCCCGAACGAGTTCCTCCGCCGATCCAAGCACGTCGAGGAGGAATTGTCACCGGATTCATCGACCGACTCCGGGGAATGATTTCCCCACTTTCTCCCGGGAAGCTTTTGCCCATATGTTTATGAAGACCTCTCCGATATGTCGCCCCCGGATGGGTCAGATATGCCGTCGGCATTCGATTTGATTGGCCACAATCCGGCTCTGCAAGAGCACTGGATTCGCCGCTTCATCGCGTTCGTGTTCGACGCCGTGGTGGTCATCGTCGTCGGCCTGTTCTTCGCGATCCCCCTCGGCTTTCTCGGCTGGGCTTTGTGGTTCATCCTGCTTTTCTGGGGGACGATCTGGTTCGTCTATTCGGTCCTCCTCGAAACGATTTTCGCCGGCACGATCGGCAAGAAGATCCTCGCCCTCCGAGTCGTCGCCATCGACCGGAACCTCGACATTGTGCACGCTGTGGTGCGGAATCTCTCGAAAGTCTTCCCTCCGTTCGTCCTCATTGATGGCCTCGTTGGAGCCGCCACGCAAGGCGATCCACGTCAGCGACTCTTCGACCGAATCGCGCGGACCACCGTCACGCGGGTCGATCAGGGGGCGTACATGGAGGAACAGTTCCGGATGATGCAACACGCCGGACCGCATCCGATGACGATGCCGCCGGCACCGATGCCCCACGCGCCCCCGCCCGCGCCTCCGGGTGTGCAGGCCGCTCCCGCCCCGGGAGGTTGGCCCGGGCAGGCACCCGCTCCCGGTGGCGGCTGGCCGCAGCACAGCTGGGACGAGCAAGGGCAACTCGTGAAGGAGATGAAATTCTGCACGGCCTGCGGCGGGCAACTGGTCGCCCGTGGCGACGGGAAGCTCACCTGCGTCCGCTGCGGCGCCGTCTACTGATCAAGGAAGGCCGCCGCGGATCCAGAACACATTCAGTGCGACCATGGCGAAGTAGCTCGAGGTCAGGACGGCCCCCGCTCGGGACGTGATCCGCCATCCTCCCAGCATGAGAGCGAGAAGGAGGAACGACGTGAAGACCATCGCCGCGACGACCGGCAGCAACAAGCCGACGGAATGGGTCGAGGGCCTGAGGATTCCAATCATGCCGAGGGTGAGAAGCGTCGTCACCACCGCGGCGCCGATGCCTTCGCCGAGGACCAGGTCCGTGTAACCGCGGCGCGTCGCGTGGTAGGCGGCTGCGATGTCGGGCAATGACGTGCCGAGGGCCACTAACGTGATCCCGATGAACCAAGGGCTCATCCCGACGGCGGTCGAGAGGCTGATCGCGCCTTGGACCAGGAACTGGGCTCCCATCACAGACCAGAGGACACCGAAGACCAGCCAACTCAGTCCCGCCCGGACCTCGACCTTCCGGCCGAAGATCCAACCCGTGAACTCGAGTCCGATCGTCATGTCCTCGACCCGCTCCTCGATCTCTTCCGTGGGCCCGGTCCGCTGGGAGATCGCGAGGTTCAAGATGTACGGCACGAACAGGGCGATCAAGGCCACGCCCTCGTATTGGGTCAGGTTGCCGTCCAACAGGAGGGTGGCCGCCACGAGGCTCACAATAGCGAGGAACACGGCATCGCGCAGCACGATTTCTTTCGATGTCTTGATCGGCCGAACGAGAGCGCTCACGCCGATCACGAAGGCGATCGTCACGACCGTCGAGGCAAGGGCGTTTCCCAGGGCGATGTCGGGACTTCCCTCCCCGGCGGCGATCCCGCTGACCAGGAGTTCCGGCAAGGCGGAGAGCGTCGACACGAACAGCGCGCCGAACACAAAGCGGCTGCGTCCAATTCGGCCCGAGATCCGCGTCGCGTTGTCCGTGATGAACTTCGCGCCTTGGTTCAGGAGCAGGAATCCAACGGCGATCGATCCCGCCGAGAGGAAAAGGCTCTCCAGCATCCGATGTCGTCCCTTCTGACGCCCGGACCGATGAGGCGTCCCCGGCATCAAAGTTCGCCGGCGATCGGGGGGTTGACAAAGGACCATCGGCGGTTGGTTTAATAGGCCCCAACTCTCTCGATGGGCCCATGTCCTTCACGAGAACCGCGGTCATCCGCGCGACTCCCGAACGCGTCTTCTCCGTCCTCGCGGACCTCGGGCAGACGAAACAGTGGATGCCTGCCGTCCAGAACATCGACAACGTGACGCCCGGTCCGTTCCGACTTGGGACCGCGTGGAAGGAGACGCGGAAGGCAGGGAAGCGGACGATGGAGTCCGCGATTCAGGTCGCCTTGTACCGGCCGCCCTCGCAACTCGGGCTCCAAGTGAACGGGAGGGCGATGAAGGGACAGATGACGTTCACGCTCGCCCCGAAGGAGGGCGGCACCGAGGTCCACTACGCAGCGCAGATGTCGGGCAAAGGCCTGTTCCGGCTCGTGAGCGGAATGATGAACCGCATGATGGCCGAGGAAGACCACGACATCTTGGACCGGCTCCGCGGCCAGGTCGAGCGCGGCCGATAGGCTCACGTGACGAGTTCGCCGAGTCGTCCCGTGTCCACGCCGCGACGAATCTCCATCGCGCTCCGACGGCCCGTGCTCATGGGGCGCCGCCAAAGCGAATTCCCGTATGGATGGCCGACGGACATGTGGACGTTCGTGCCGCCGCCGATCCGGGGCGAGACGTCGTACACCCAGAATTGCAGGTCCTTATCGACCGCGGTCTGGAGCGTGAAGGGGCCGATGATCCCGGGTGGGAAGTGCCGCTGCGTCGCCTTCACATATTTCTCCGCAATCTCGAACACGTCCGCCAAGCTCGATTCCCGCAGCGTGGCCGCGTTGTGCCCCACGACCACATACTCCGGGATGCGTTGTGCGTCGTTCAGCGTTTTCTGCTGTTCCGCCGGCAGGCGCACGTGGCCGTCGAGAGACGTCTCAAAGCGCCAATCGATGCCGAGCAATTCCAGCTTCTCCCCCTCTTCCTCGATGGGCGAGTAAAAGAAATCGAAGTTGAAGATCGGACCGATGATGTATCGTTCGATGCGTGCTTTCGCCAAGTACTCCTTCGAGATCACACCTTGCTTCAAGAGGGCCTCGGATTTCTCTCGGAACTCCGGATAGCTCGCGGCCGTGAAGAACCCCCGCTCGAGCTTCTTCACCTTGTGAGGCAGCTTGACGATCACCAGCCCGTCGATGTCCCGCGGCCGCTCGATCTTCTCCGGCGTCGGGAGTTTCGCCTGCTCGAGGATCCAATAGTAGCTGCGCTCGAACTCCCGCTCCTCAACACAAGGGTCTGGAAGCCTTCTTCGATCGCGCCGTCGCAGACGTCCAAGGCCGAGTGCGAACCGATCGTCGCGATGCGGATCTTTGAAGGATCGTAGGACTCGAGGACCTCCACGATCTCCTCGCGCTCGATCATCCCTATCCTTGTCCCGAGCGCAAGAGGCGCGCGTCTATAATTCTTTGCTGAATGGCCGGCTGCCGGGACGATTCGGTTCCGGTCCTCGCGAATGAACCCGAGGGAACGTCCGGCAACGTCTTTATCACGGGACCGGTTTCGTCGAGCATGTGGGAGCGGGACCCGTCAAGTGGTGGGTCTGGGGAAGGGAGGACAAGGTCGAATCTCTCGAGAGCCGCCCCGCCCTCGCGGAATTCGTCCGTCAACGCCTGCACCTTGCAACCCTGACCCGTCGTGAGGTCGCCCGATTCGAAGACATTGCAGTTCCACTGGGGAAGCTGATGGACGGGACGACGTGATGGAGGAGTTCTCCGCTCGTACCCGGACCGCGAGTCTCGCTCGGATGAGGCGGGACCTGTTCGACGTCCTCGTCATCGGCGGTGGCATCGTGGGCGCCGGGATCGCGCGAGACGCGACGCGCAGGGGCTTCCTTACGGCCCTCATTGATCGCGGAGACTTCGCGAGCGGTACGAGTGGCAAGACATCTCGCTTGATCCACGGAGGGCTCCGATACCTCCAAAATTACAAAGTCGGACTCGTCCGTCTGGCGGTCCGTGAGAGGGACCGCCTCCTCGAAACAGCTCCGGGCCTCGTTCATCCTCTGCCGTTCGTGATCCCCGCCTACAAGGGCCGCGGTCCAAGGCCCCTCCTGCTCCGATTCGGCCTGTTCCTCTACGACGTCCTTTCGAAGAAGACGCTCCCGCGGCGCGTTTGGCTTCGACCGGATGCCGCATCGGAGAGGGAACCTCGACTCTCTCGAGCGGATCTTGCTGGGGCCGGCATGTATTACGACGCTTGGGCGGACGACGCACGATTCGTCCTCGCCATCGTCCAACAAGCGGTCCGCGAAGGCGCCGAAGTCGCGAATTACCAGGAGGTGACCGAGCTCATCCGGGAGGATGACCGGGTCGTCGGCGCTCGGCTTCACGATCGCATGAACGATTCCGCCCTGGAGGTACGCGCGAGGGTCGTCGTGAATGCGACCGGGGTGTGGCTCGATCGGTTGCGCGGCCCGAGGCCGTTCCCAACGATCCGCGCCACCAAAGGGACCCACCTCTTCCTTCCCCGAGCCAAGGTGGGGAACCGCCATGCCCTGGCCCTTACGACGAAACGCGACGGACGCCTCGTCTTCGTCCTTCCCTGGAACGACCTCACCCTCGTCGGGACCACGGACACCGACTTTCGCGGGGACCTGGACCGGGTGACACCGGACGCAGGTGATGTCGCGTACTTGTTGGAGGCAACGAATGATGCGTTCCCGGACGCGCATGTGGGCCCGGATGACGTCGTGAGCGCCTATGCGGGTCTCCGGCCGCTCCTGCGTCGTGGCAAGGACGATCGGTCGGAATCGGACATTTCCCGCGAGCACGAATTGTTCCTTGATGCGGACGGGCTCATCTCCGTCGCGGGGGGCAAGTTCACCACCCACCGGGCGATGGCCGAGGCGGTGGTCGACATGGTGGAAATCCGGCTCGGGGAGAGACCACGGCACCCGCCGTCGGAAAGTGCGTTCGGCCCTCCCGTCCGACCCCTTGAAGAATTTCTCGCCCTCGGCGTCGACGAACCGACGGCCCTCGATCTTCAGGGCCGCTACGCGCCGGACCAAGTGGCCCGTTATCTGGACGCCCCATCGGCCCGAGAACCGATCGTCGAGGGACGGCCTCATGTGTGGGCGGAGGTCGACATCGCGGTCCACGAGGAGATGGCCCTCACGTTGACGGATGTCCTCGTCCGGAGGCTTGGGCTCTTCTACGAAACGCAGAATCAAGCGATCGAGGTCGCCCCAGATGTCGCCTCGAGGATGGCGAAGGCGCTGGGATGGAATGCGGAGCGCACGGCGCGGGAGGTCGAAGCGTATCGGGCGCTCGTGGCAGAACATCGCGCGTTCCGGGTGGACCCTGGTGGCTGACATCGTATTCATCGTGAACCCAACATGGGGGGGCGGCCGGACGCGACGTCGGAGGCGCGAACAGGAACCCGCCTTTCGCGAGGCACTCGGAGGACCCTTCGAGGTCCATCTCACCGAGCGGACCGGGTCGCGCTTCCGAGTTGGCCCTCAATTGAGAGATAGCCCCGGGCAGATTCGAACTGCCGTCGCGAGGTCTCCCTTCGACCGTTTCGGGTCGATCCAGAGCCTCGAATCACTGGCCCGCGACCGCATCGCGGTCACGATTGGCCGCTAGACCACGGGGCTGCGATGCGATTCAACGGGGAGGACGTATTTTGAGTTTTCTCACTGGGCCGCTTCCTTGAGTCGCCGGAGTACCCAATCCTTCTCGAGGACGGCGAGAAAGGGCGCGGCGCGGGGGCCGCGTTCCGACCCGAGCAACACCCAATAGAGGTCTCGGAAGAATCGGTTCGTGTCGACGGGGAGCGATCCGCCCTTCGTCAGGGAGACCATCGATTCCTTGATCGCCTCCTCCGTCCACCGGAGCGGGGCGGCTCGCGCCGCGAACATCCGAAGGGCTTCGCGGTCCCGCGACTCGAGCTGGGAGACCACATCGGCACGAAGCTCCTCCAAGAGTTTCACTCGGTTCTCCGTCGCATACTTCTCCACCCAGGCGCGGGACTGGTCGAGTCGCCGCGAGATCCGTGCGCGGTCGATCTCCGTCGGAGGGGACGTGAGAATCCCGGTCTCCCGGAGCCGCTTGATGCACCACGCCACGCGGTCCGCGTCGGGGCTGATCTGAGAGAGGAACGCGGCGTGGCGATACGACAGGGCGAACGGCTTCGTCTTCGGCGGAGAGGAAAGTTGCGCGAGTTCGTACGACCTGGCTTGTTCCTCCTCGTCCCCTTCCCGGTCGTCCGAGTAGAACAGGTCCTCCGCGCGATCGTACACATCGTGGTACGTATCCACGCGGTACAGATCGAGGACGACGCGCCGGAAAATCGGATTGTACACGTAGATGTATCGAAGCACTTCCGGATCCGCCACCTCGACCCATTGGACGGGGGAAAAGCCAAGGAAGTCGGAGGAGCCCATGTCCCCGAGGTCCTTGCCGCGGTCCGAGATCCCGACCCACTCGTAGGGGATGCCCATCGGTGCTCGGAAGTGCATGATCGATTCGGCGATCTCCTTGCAAGAATCCCGCGAGCCGCCGGGGGTGGCATGGTCCTTGCCAAAGGGCTCGATGTCGACGCGGTAGACCTTCCAGAGCGCGGGCCACTCCAGCCGCCAGTTCAGCTTGCCCTTCTCGATCGACGAGCGGCCCACGTGGCCGCAGCGTTCGCATCGATAGGAGGCGTTCATCCCTTCGATCGCGGTGGTCTTCGCCCCGATCGTGTGGCACTCTTCGCAGAACGCCTCGAAGGGGATCCATTCTGGAGGGTACGGATGGCGGGCCCGGTACCGGTTCACGAGCGTGCGGACTTCTTCCGCGCGGGAGGCGAGGTCTCGCACGAGGGCCTGCATCTCCGGATTTCGATACGTCTCGGTCGTCGTGACGATCCGGATGCCTGAGGCGAAACGATCGAGCACGCCGCCGAAATCTTCCCAGTAATGGTCCACCCAGTTGCCGTGGCATCCGATCGGATCGGGGACATCGATGAGACGGCGGCCGACATACTGCTTCCCGTCCTCCTTCGTGAACTGGCCGATTTGACCCTCCGTCCCCTTCCACTCATCTTGCGTGTAGAGGACCAGGCTCTGGAGCGCCCGTCGGCCTTCCTCCTCGAGGCTCCGCGTCAGGAGCTGAGACAGGGTGATCTCTCCCCGGAGCCGACCGACGTGTTGGAGTCCGCTGACGCTCAGACCTGCGTTCACGACGATGTCCCGCTTCTCGCCGACGTAGGCGTTGGCCTCCGGGAGAAGCTCATCGTACCAATGGGTCAGTGCGTCTAACCCGCGGCTCGGAACGGGGTGAAGGGCTAAAGCTTTGTGCGGTTCAGATGGAGCGCGCACGGATGAGCGCGCGCAACGGGACACCCGCGAGTTCGTCGTGGGCCGTCTTGTTCACCAGGACGACGGCGAGCACGATGGTTCCACCCAGTTCGTGGACATCCGATATCGCGGCCTTGATCGTATCGCCCGTCGACACCACGTCGTCCACGATGAGCGCTTTCTTTCCTTGTGGCGACGCATAGTTCGAGGAGAACGCGCCGCCCTTGCCGTGTCGTTCCTGGCTGGGACGATAGATGATGAGCTCCTTCCCGAGCTCCTCGCTGATGAGCGCGGCGAGTGGAATCCCGTTGATAGCGACTCCGATCACGGCATCGGCGTCCATCTGGCGTTTCTCCATCTCCTCAAGGGCGATGTCGGACATCGCCGCGGCCATGAACCCGATCCGGTTTCCGTAGACGCCGATCGACCGCCACCCGATCTTCACGTCCTTGGGCGGCTCCCCGCCTTTCACGCCCCGGGTGAGGAGCCAGGTGACGGTTTCTGGTGACAGGTGGAGTTCGTCCGCGATCTCCTTCTCGGAGAGGCCCTTCTCTTTGTAGTCCAGGGCCTTCTTCGCGATCGCGTTCACATCCTTCATCCGTTCACGCACTCCGGCGCGTGCGATGTAGGATGCCGGATATCAAGGTATCGAAATCTTCCGTCGCATCCCCGGCAGGAAGTCGTCACAGGCCCGCTTTCGACAAGCTCCTGAGTTCCTTCATCTTGTACTCGAAGATCTCGCGGACATACTTCATCGGCAAGGAGCCCGCGTACAGGATCGTGTCGTGAAAGAGCTTCTCCGAGAACTTCTTCGCAAGGCCCTTTTTCACGTCCTTCCGAAGTTGCACGATGAGATGCTTGCCGATCAGGTACGAGAGCTGGTATGCCGGGTTGTAGGTGTAGCGCTTCACCTCCGCGATCGCTCCCGGTCGCTCCATCCCCGACTCGCGGACGAGGAAGTCGACCGCCTCGTCGAAGCCCATCTTGCCACTGTGCAAGTCCACGTCGATGATGATGCGGCACGCCCGCCAGATCTGGTCCGTCATCTGCACAAACTTCGTCTTCGGGTCGGGGCTGAAGCCCGCCTCCTTCATCATGTCCTCGCAGTAGTGGGCCCACCCCTCCACCGTCTCGACCGCATCGCCGAAGATGCGCGCGTAAGACGGATTCAGGCTGGCGCACGTGAGCTGGAGGTGGTGACCTGGATACCCCTCGTGGACGGCCGTGTT
Organism: Methanobacteriota archaeon; assembly: GCA_005878385.1. Classification (GTDB taxonomy): domain Archaea; phylum Thermoplasmatota; class Thermoplasmata; order RBG-16-68-12; family RBG-16-68-12; genus RBG-16-68-12. The sequence goes on along the minus strand of VBMN01000037.1, from coordinate 11,959 downwards.
CCGCGTCCCCGGGTACGAGTGCTCGCGCAGCATCTCCGGCTTGTCCTCGGCCGGTGTCACCATGTAGAATCCTTGTTTGCGGATCTCGAACCGGGCAGGGGCGTTGTATGCGGCAAAGGGGATCACGTGTCGCAGGTACGACGGCGTCTCGATCACGTTGAGCTCTTCGTTCGGTGGGATCGTCGCCAGGTCATGCTCCGTGATGAAGCGCTTCGCATCGGCCATCGCCTTCGCGGTGTACTCGAGGGCCCCTTCGAACCGCGGCGGATGGTCCGACTTCACGATTTCCTTCGCCTCGTCGACCGATGCACCGGGCTTGATTTCGTTCGCGAGAAGGGCGAGGGCTCGTTTGCTCTCGCGAAGATACTTCTTGCCGATTGCGTAGATCTCCTCGACCGTCAGTCCGAGTTCCCGAAGGCGGACGAGCTTCCGGAACTTCGCCGCTCCGATGCCGATCGTGTCCTTCGACCGGGGGAGAACGTCCTGCCTGATCCACCGCGCGTGGCGTTGGAGGGCTTCATCCGTTTTCGCGACGGCCTCCTGGAGGCGGGCCCCTTCCGGACCCGTGAGAGTCTCCTTACCTGTTGCCTCGATGACATGCAAGAACCCGGGGAGTCGCTCCGTCGCCTCGAGGGCGATCTCGGACCACACCCTCACCGGCGTCCGAATCCGGCCCTTCGTCTCTTCGATGTAGGCGGGGGACCGTTCGAGGCGCCCCGTGATGCTCCCGAGCCGCTTGGCGAGGGGCGCGAACGACCGCATGAACAAGGGGAAGAGACTGTCCCCGACCGTGTCGGAGGCCGCGGGCTTCGACCTCCAAATCCCGATCCCCTCGGACTGGAAGATCCACAGCCGGAATGCGTTTCGGAGGACACCATAGTCCACGCGCTTCGATGGTGAAAGCCCCTTCCGATCAATCGCTTCCAGGTTCCGGAGAAATTCCTTGACCCGCTTGCATTCCTCAATCTCGGCTTCGTACGTGCCCCTTGGCAGGAGGGAGTCGTGGTCGTGGATGCCGATGTACGTGGCGAAGATCGGGTTCTGCCGGACATACCAGTCGACGACGTCTTTCCCGAGCGCCTCGACCTTCGCGTCGGACATCGACGCGGCCATCACACGTCGGCCTTAAGCCTTGTCGCCGGTCGCCTCACGCGGGGACGCGGCGACCGCTCTTGTCGCGGCGAAAATGGCCGAAGTCCTCGGACTCGGCGAGCTCCTCACCGGTGAAGATCGAACCGTCCACGCACACGAGCTTGTCGTCGAGGGCACACGCATCGCAGATGCCGATCCCGCACTTCATGTACCGTTCGAGGCTTGCCTGGACCGGGACGCCCCGCTTCCGGGCGAGGTCCACGACCGCATACATCATCTTCTCGGGCCCGCACGTGATCACCTGTTGGAACGTGTCGCGCGCGAGGAGCTTGTCCGCCAAGGCCGGGACGAACCCGTGAAAACCGCGGGAGCCGTCGTCGGTCGCGATGTGCACCTCCCCCGCCGCGTTCGCACGTTCCACGAACAGGAGTTCCTCCGAGTTCTTCGCTCCGGCCGCGGTGACGACCCGGGCCCCTTGCTGTGAGAAGGCCTCTATCGCGGCGATCATGGAGGCCATCCCGCTTCCGCCGCCGACCGCGAGGACGGACTGGCCTTCGAGCCGAAACACGTTCCCGTACGGCCCTCGGACTCCGATTCGGTCTCCGGCGGTGAAGGCGGCGAGGGCGTGGGTCGCATCCCCGTAGTCGCGGACCGTGATGCCCTTCACCGCGCCGAGGTACGACAGGGCCATCGGAAGCTCGTCGTATCGAGGGATCCAGACCATCAGGAACTGGCCCGGCTGGCCGCCCAGGTCCGCGCGGAAGCGATACGTCATCGTGGTCGGCGTCTCCCGGACGATCTCCAGGAGGGGGACGACCTGAATCCTAGGCATGGGCGACCCCGATCGCCTCAGGCACGGAGTGGAAGCCGGCCTCCTCCAGGAGGAAAGCCATCTCCTTCGAGATCTCGTTGAAGACGCCTAGGCCGCGGGAAAGAATCGCGGTCCCGATCTGCACGGCGCACGCGCCCGCCATGATGTACTCGAGCGCGTCTCGTCCTGATCCAATTCCGCCGACGCCGATCACGGGGATATGGACCTTGTCACAGATGTCGTACACGGCGCGCACGCCGATCGAACGGATCGCGGGACCGCTCAGCCCGCCGTACTTGTTCGCGAGGGACGGCATCTTCAGCTCCGGCGTGATCGCCATCGCTTTGAGCGTGTTGATGGCCACGATGCCGTCGGCCCCGCCTTCCTCGGCGGCGATCGCGAACGTGGCGATGTCTTGGACGTTCGGCGAGAGCTTCGGGAAGACGGGGACGTCGACGACGTCCTTCACCGTGCGCGTGAAGTCCCGGACCGCCGAGGCGTCCTGGGCGATTTCGGTGCCGAGGCCCTTCGCGTGCGGGCAGGACAGGTTCAGCTCGATCGCCTTCACGCCATAAGTGGACATCTTCGCCGCGACGGCTGCGTACTCCTCGGCATCTTTCCCGAACACGGAGCCGATCACGACGGCGCCCGCAGCGTGTGCCCTTTTGACCTCGTGCTCGTATTCGATGACGCCCGGGTTGGGTAGGCCGACCGCGTTCAGCAGGCCCGCGTCGAGCTCGACAATGGTCGGGTTCGGATAGCCTTCGCGCGGCTGCGGACCTACGCTCTTCGTGACGACCGCGCCCGCGCCCGCTTGGTATACGCGGCCCATCGAACCGCCTGTCTCGTCGAGAAAACCGGACGCAAGCATCGTCGGGTTCCGAAGGGCCACGCCGGCGATTTCCGTCCGGAGGTCCACCATCGGCGCGTGGAATCGATGGGTCGCCTAAAGGCTTTGGGTAGCCGCACACGGGAGATTCGTCAACGCGCTTCCCCCGGCAACCTTTATTGGGACCGCCTCGCATCCAAAGGTGAATGCGGATCGCCGACCTCGGGCTTGACTCTCGAATCGTAGAAATCCTGAAGGGGCAAGGGATCGAAGAGCTCTATCCACCCCAAGCGGATGCGATTGGTCCAGCCCTCCTTGGCGAGAATCTCGTCCTTGCGATTCCCACCGCGAGCGGAAAATCGCTGGTCGCCTACCTTGCGATCCTGGCTTCGGTCCTTCGTGGGGGGAAGGCGCTCTATATCGTGCCGCTTCGCGCACTCGCCGCGGAGAAGTACGAGGACCTGAAGGAGTTCGAGCAACTTGGAATGAAGGTCGGAGTCAGCGTGGGGGATTACGACTCCGTCGACCCGACACTCGAAAAGTTCGATGTCATTGTGGCCACCTCGGAACGGGCGGATTCACTCCTGCGGCACCGGACGAATTGGCTCCAGCAGTTGACCGTTGTGGTCGCGGACGAGGTCCATCTCATCAATGATGCCGACCGCGGACCCACCCTCGAGATCACGCTCGCAAAGCTGCGGCAGGTCAATCCGAAAGCCCAGGTCCTGGCGCTGAGCGCGACGATCAAGAATTCCGACCAGCTTGCGAAATGGCTCGAAGCTGAGCACGTGAAGAGCGAGTGGCGGCCGGTTCCCCTGAAGGAGGGCGTGTACCATGATGGACTCGTGCACTTCGTCGACAAGTCGGTCGTCGAAATCAAACGGGCAGAAGACGACATGTCGGGTCTGGTCACGGACATCATGTCGTCTGGGGGACAGGCCCTTGTCTTCGTGAACACGCGACGATCAACCGAAGCGCTGGCGAAGGCTGTGGGATCTCAAATCCGGCACGAGCTGGATGACAAGAGGAGAGAGCATCTGAAGAAAGTGGGCGAAAGCCTTTCAGCGGCCCAAGATGAGCCCACCTCAATGGGCGCCCGGCTGGCGAGATGCATCGAAAACGGAGTCGCGTTTCATAACGCGGGACTGACGAACCCTCAGCGGGCGATCGTGGAAAAGGAATTTCGGAAAGGACGGCTCGTCTGTATCGTCGCCACACCGACACTTGCGAGCGGTCTGAACCTCCCAGCCCGCCGAGTAATCGTTCGCGACCTGAATCGGTTCGACGTCAATTTCGGCCTCTCCCCAATCCCGGTCCTCGAAGTTAAGCAGATGTGCGGTCGAGCAGGTCGGCCGAAATACGACAAGTACGGAGAAGCGATCCTGTTCGCCAAGGACATCGACGAAGTCGACGAACTGATTCAGGAATATTTCCTCAGCGACCCTGAACCGATAGAGTCGAAGCTGGGATCCGAGCCCGCGCTCCGGATGCACGTCCTCGCGAGTGTCGCTACGGGGCACGTCGGAACCGAGGAGGATCTTCTCGCCTTCTTCAATCGAACCTTCTTTGCGTTCGCGGGGGGGTCGAACAGAAGATCGAGGAGGCGGAGCTGACATTTCCGATCGAAGACTACGACTTCTTCCTCGCGGAGGTGAAGACCGCGGCCCTCCTGGACGATTGGATCGCGGAACGGACCGAGGAGGAGGTCACGAAGAAGTTCGGGATTGGGCCAGGAGACGTGCGACGGATGACGGACCAGGCCGAGTGGCTCCTTTACTCTATGGCCGAAGTCGGCAGGATCTTCAACAAGAAGAAAGTCCGGGCCCTGACCCGACTCACGACTCAGGTGCAGTATGGGGTGAAGGAGGAATTGTTGGAACTCATATCGCTCCGCGGCGTCGGCCGAGTCCGCGGTCGGGCTCTGCACCAGCGCGGATTCAAGACCCTGCGGGACCTGCAAAAGGCGAACCCGAACGACCTCGCCCGAATCCCGACAATCGGATCGGCGCTCGCCGTGAAAATCAAGGAACAGGTCGGCGTCCCCGTGGACGTTCGCGAGGTCGAGGGCCAGGCGGCCCTGGGGGACTTCGGATGAAGTACGAGGTCGCGGGAGCCCGAGGAACCGTCGACGATCCGGAGGGCGTTCTGAAAAAAGTAAACGTATGGTCCAAGGCGAACGGCGGCGACGTGCTTCTCGCGGACGCCCGTGTCGTCCTCGGTCGGGACCACCTCGAGACCGCGGTTCGGCATGCGCTTCGCGCTCAATCGAGTGGGACGATGGCCGCCCGTTCTGTCTCCGCCGAGGCGCTGCGATACTTATCCGCCCAGCGTCAAGTGGCCGATGCGATTAGGATCGCGGGAATTCATCGGGGCACGAAGGAACTCGCAATTGCCGTGTTTGGCCGTTCGGGCATTCATGAACTTCTCGTCGTGTTCGGATGGTCGCGCGATGACCACGTTCTCGATTCCGAAGGCAAGTCATTCGAGGCCATCGGGATCACCGAAGCCGAGTGGGCTTCGCTTCCGCCGAACCAGAGGGCCGATCTCGCGCTGGAGAAGGTCGCCCTGTTGGATACCGAGAAATGACGCCGACGATCCATTGGGATGCGGCGGCCAGGATTCGAACCTGGGAACCCCTGCGGGACGAGACCCTAAATCTCGCGCCGTTTCCGAGCTTGGCTACCGCCGCATGGGTCGGAATCCGCGAGATGTAGAAAAGGGTTCCCGCGGGAGGAAAGGTACATGGTCCGCGGGCACATGTTGTCGCCGATGTCCTTCGCCCGAATGCCGTTCGACCCGGAGACCTACCTCACGGACGTCCGAATGTTCGAGCAGGAAGGCTTCGGCGCCGTCTACCTGATCGATGACGAACAGAAGGCGCTCGTCGAGACGGGGACCTCATGGGACGCATCGAAAATCCTCGAGGCGGTGAAAACCTTCGGCCTCAAGCCGTCCGACATCGACGCCCTGATCGTGTCGCACATCCATCTCGACCACGCGGGCGGCGCGGGATTTCTCCTCTCCGACATGCCGCGGGCGAAGGTGTACGTGCACGAGCGCGGCTTCAAACACCTCGTGGATCCGTCGAAGCTCGTCGCGAGCGCGCACCAGGCTCTGAACGACGACGAGGCCGACCTGTTCGGCACGATGCGCCCGATCCCCGCGGACCGCCTGGTCGCGGTGAAGGATCAGGACCGACTCGACCTGGGGACGCATTGCCTGGTCTTCTACGACTCCCCCGGCCATGCCCCGCACGAGCTCACGATCTTGGATGAACGGAACCGGTGCGTCTACACAGGCGATGCCGCCGGCCTCTATTTTCCGGGCGACGAGATCCTCATGCCGATCGCGCCCGCACCGTCGTTCGACCTGGAAAAGAACCTCGAGACGTTCCGCCATCTGCTCGACCTCAAGCCGCGGGCCCTGTTGTTCAGCCATTACGGCCCGCACGGGAAACCTCGGGCCGCTATCGAGTCGATGATGGCCCTGTATCCCTCCTGGGCCCGGATCGTGAAGGAGCGGCTCGCCTCCGTGGGTGAAGACGTCGTCCTCCGGGAGTTGTACGAGATGAGTTGCCGCGCCGCGAAGCGTTTCCCGCGGGATTTCCTGGAACGGCGGATCCGGGTGAGCATCCGGGGCATCGCGGCATATCACGCGAGGATGGAGCATGCTGGGCCCGGCCGTTGAAGACGCGATCGAAGGAATCGCAACGGATCGGACGAGCAGCGCGTCGGGGACGTATGTCACGCTGAGCTACAGCGACAACGTCCTCGAGTCGTTGAGGGCGGCTCACGCCCGCGCCTCGGTCGCACGCGTCTTCGTGATGGAGTCCGGGCCGCTGTTCGAGGGTCGCGCGCTGGCGAAGTCCCTCGCGGCGTCGGAGATCCCCTCGACGGTCATTCCGGACTCGGAGGGCCCTTCTCATGTGAAGGAGTCCGACGCCGTCTTGGTCGGCGCGGACAGCATCTTGCGTGACGGATCCTTGATCAACAAGACCGGCACCTCGAGTCTGGCCCTTGCGGCTCGAGAGGACGAGAAGCCCGTGTACGTGGTCTGTGAATCGATGAAGTTTGACTCCCGATACGACGCCACCTCCTGGCCCGGAGCGGCACACCCAAGCGCGGGTGATGGTCGGTCCTCACATCCGAACACCGAGAGAATCCGGCAAGACTTCGAGGTCATCCCTGGACGGCTCCTCACCGCGATCGTGACGGAACGCGGACGATACACCTCCGACGTCATCCAGACGATGCTCTCTCCCGGGCGGAAAGGTTGATTCGACAAACCTCCCTTCGTTCTTCGATGGCGGAGGCGGAGACCTCGGCCGGGCTTGACCCGATCCAGGAAGCGATCCGGCTCTTCAACGAGACCTACTTCTTCGAAGCGCACGAAGTCCTCGAGGAAGTCTGGCGCCAGGAGCACGGGGAACCGCGACTCTTCCTCCAGGGTCTCATCCAAGTCTGTGCGGGCTTTCACCATTTCCAGAATGGCAATCTGGTCGGCGCGATTACGCTCCTCCAGCGGGGAGCGGACAAGATGCGGCGGTATCCGGAACGGTATCTGGGGTTCGACACAGGGCAACTGATCGCGCGCATCGACACGGATCGGAAGCAAATCGAGGCACTCCAACGCGGGGAAGGGCAAGGCACTCGCCGCCTCGATTTCCCGCGAATCGAGCGCCAGGTTGAATAGACGGCGCCGCGACTAGAACGTGTTCTCAAAACGATCCACGGCATCGAACGATTCCTCCATCGTGGACCGTCAAAAAGTGCCAGAACCGGTTATCGATGACTCCGCTAGCGGAGACCTCCCAAGGAAACGCCTTTGGATCGCGAGGTAACGGCCAAAGGATCGCCGCGGCGATCTTACAGAAACTCGGCCATCAATTCGTCCGGGTCCTCGACCCCGAGGGACTGACGCACTGGGGATCCCTTTCGAAGGCTGATTTCGAGGTCCTCGTAGGTCGGCAAATCCTTGTTCCGGTAGAACAGGCCGAGGGGGATCCGTTCCCTCTGCACGGCGGGCCACTCCATCGCCTTCGCGAAGGCGGCCTTCATGTCGGTCGGATCGTGACCCTCCTTCGCGAGATCGTACACGCGCTCGCGGAAGAAGTCGTACGTGTTCACCTTGTTGTAGGTGACGCAGGGCGAGAGGCAATCGATGAGGGCGAACCCCTTGTGCTCGATCCCGCCCTTCACGAGTTCGGCCATCGTCTTCACGTCCCCGCTAAAGGTCCGGGCGACATACGTCGCGCCGGAGGCGAGGGCAAGCGAGATCGGGTCGATGGGGTTCTCGATGACGCCCTCGATCGGCGTCGACTTCGTCTTCATCCCCTTCTCCGACGTGGGACTCGCCTGGCCTGTCGTGAGCCCGTAAATCTGGTTGTTCATCACCACATAGGTGATGTCGAAGTTCCGTCGCATGGCGTGGATGAAGTGGCCCACGCCAATCCCGTATCCGTCGCCATCGCCGCCGGTGACGATCACATTCAGGTCGGGGTTCGCGAGCTTGGCTCCCTCCGCGACCGGGAGGGCCCGGCCGTGGATCGCGTGGAATCCGTACGTCGACAGGAAGTGCGGGAGGTTGCTCGAGCAGCCGATGCCGGAAACGATCAGGATGTTCCACGGCTCCAGCTGAAGGGCGTGGATCGCCGTCTGGAGCGCGCGCAAAACCGCGAAGTCGCCGCACCCGGGGCACCAGGTGGGCTTGATCTCGGACTTGTACGTATCCATCTCGAATTCCATTTTCATGCGACCACCTCGACGATCTTGTCCGCGATGTCCCGCGAGGCGAACGGCTCGCCGTCGTACCGTCCGTAGAAATGGTCGGGCTTATAGCCCGTCTCGGCCCGAAGCAGGCGAGCGAACTGGCCGGTGTAGTTCCCCTCGACCGCGAGGGACTGCTTCACGCCGCGGAGCAGTTGCAGTGTCTCCTCGACATGGAAGGGGAAGATCGTCGGGAACTCGAGGGTGTTCGCCTTCACGCCCTCCCGCTCTTCCACTTGGAGGATCGCTTCGTGGGCAGCGCCCCACGTGGAGCCCCACAGGATCACCGTGAGGTCCGCGTTCTTTGGACCCCAGATCTCCGGACGGGGCGTGTCCTTCCGCAGGCCGTCGAGCTTGCGCATCCGCTTCTCGTGCATCTTCCTTCGCTCTTCGACGAATTCCGGGAGGCCCGCGAGGACATCCGAGATCAGCTCCCCGTTCTCCATGTGCTCGTCCGTCGCCCCGATGAACTGGAAGCCTTTCGTCCCGGGCAGAGCCCTTGGGCTCACGCCGCTCTCCGTGATCTGGTAGCGCCGAAAATCTTTCGCGGTCCCGCCGTCCGCGGCCATCATCCCCCGGACGATTGGCACGTTGAAATCGAGTTTCTCTACCGTGCGGAATCCCTCCCCCAGGTACAGGTCCGAAATCACGATGACCGGTGTCTGGTAGATCTCGGCGAGGTTGAACGCCTGGGCCGTGAGGGAGAAGCATTCCTCCGGATGACGCGGGGCGAGGATCGCCCGAGGCCAATCGCCTTGGCCCGCCCCGAGGGCGAGGTTGAGATCACCTTGTTCCGTTTTCGTCGGCAGTCCGGTGGAGGGGCCGCTGCGCTGCACGAGGACCGCGACGAGGGGCGTCTCCGTCATGCCCGCCTGGCCGATCGCCTCGACCATCAGGCTGAAGCCGCCACCGGACGTGGCCGTCATGGAGCGGACGCCCGCGAAGCCGGCACCGACCGCCATGTTCATCGCGGACAGCTCGTCCTCGACCTGTTTCACGACGACCCCGTACTTGGGTCCGTGCGACGCGAACCAATGCAGGATCGACGACGCCGGCGTCATCGGGTACTGGGCAAGAAACTTCACGCCCGCCGCGAGGGCGCCGAGGCACAGCGCCTCGTTCCCGGTCATGAGGTACTTCGCCTCGTTCGTGTACGCGAGCCCCAGGTGAAGGGATCCGCCCATCTCGACCACGGCGCTCGCCCCGAGCTTCGCGGCCTGCAGATTCTGCTGGGCGACTTCCGGCTTCTTGTCGCCCCAGATGTCCTTGAACGCGCTCTCCACGTGCCGGAAGTCCATGTCGAACAGCTGCACCGCGGCGCCGAGGGCGACCGTGTTCCGCATCAACGCGTTCGGCGAGAGCGTCTGGGCCTTCTTCCGCAACGCGATGCCGATCAGCCGCACGTTCTTCCGGATCTTCGTCGGATCCGGCTTTACGGAATCGACGTCGTAGATGATCGCGCCGCCCTCGGGGACGTCGGCTTGGTGCACGTCCATCGTCTGCTGGTTCAGGCACAGGACGACGTCCGGATCATCCCCGTGGGACAGGAGGGGGTCCAAGCCGCCGCGGACCTGGGTCCAAACGTGACCGCCACGAATCACGCTCTGATACGAGGAATAGGTCCAGGTGTGAAGGCCACTGCGGGCGCTGATTTTGGCGAAGGATTCGGCGGTCGATGACACGCCGTCACCCGCCGCGCCGCCGACCCGCAATGCAAGCGACCGTTTTGACATCGATCCCTCTCCGTGGCCTTCTAACGCGATCCGATTTTCCCTCAGAACGACGTCCCAATTTAATATACTCTTGCATCGATAGAACCCGGAGGAGACCGGTGTCCCTGGTAAGCTTTCGACCGCCGATGACAGCATTCCGCCGATGACCTGGTTGAAGCGTGTCACAATGCTTTTGCGTTACGCAACAATCCCCTTCGAAGATGAAAGACGTCCCCGACCTCCCGAACCATCCCAAACCCGTGGGTCCCTATTCCCACTGCGTCGTCGCGAACGGCCTTGTCTTCATCTCCGGACAGGCGCCCTTGCTCGCGGGTGCGAAGTCGGGAGAGTGGGCTGCCTCCGACATCGGCGGCCAGACACGCCAATGCCTCCGAAACGTCCAGTCCATCCTGGAGGAACTGGGACTCGCAATGCGTTCTGTTGTGCGGACGACGGTACTGCTCGCGGACCCGGGGGACTTCAAGGCCATGAACGAGGCCTACCGCGAATTCTTCCCGGAGGAACCTCCGGCGCGATCGACCGCCAAGCTCGGAATCGATCTCCCCGGTCTGCGAGTGAGCATCGATGCGATCGCCGTGTACGAACCGAAGCGAGAAGAGTGATGCGGCGCCGGACCTCGCCGCTCGATCGAGGACGAGGGACGAAATTTCCGAACGACTCGCAACGCCGCTAGTTGCCCCGCGGGACCTCGGCCGTTGGGTACAGGTAGCACGAAACGACATGTTCGGTGCTTACCTCGAGCAGGGGCGGCTCCACCGGGTGAAGGAACTCGAGGGCGATTCGCCCGTCATCGACCGCGACATTTTGGATCGCTCGGAATCGGATGCCGTCCGGGAGTGCGGCCCGGGCCCTCACGAGCCACTCGACCCGTTCTCGCTGTACTTCCGTGGCCGGCGCACGGTACGCCAGCAGGAGTCGGTCGCCTTGGATGACCACTTCATCGAGCTGGGAAAGTTCCGCCGCCTCGGGATTCCGGGAGGGGTCGAACAGATGGGCGGCCATCGTCGCAATGTCCCTCGGACTCCAACCGCAGTTGACGAGGACGAAGCCGCAGCGGGTGTGGAACCGACAGCCCGAGGGAGGGTTGATTGGACTCGGAACCTCCCCCGGGAGGATGATGCGCTCTCGGCGGCGGTTCGGGTCGGGGACAGGAATCGCGGACAGCAGAGCCTTCGTGTACGGGTGTAGAGGATTCCCAAAAAGCTCCGCCGTCGGCGCTCGTTCGACGATTCGACCGAGGTACATGACCGCGACCCGGTCGGCCATGTGTCGCACCACGCTCAGATTGTGGGTGATCAGGAGATAGGTCAGGCCTTGTTTCTGCTGAATGTCCAGGAGGAGATTCAGAATCTGGGCCTGCACGGACACGTCAAGCGCGCTCGTCGGCTCGTCGAGCATGAGGAACTCGGGTTCCGACACGAGCGCACGGGCGATCGCGATTCGCTGGCGCTGGCCTCCGGAGAATTCGTGCGGGAACCGGTAGAGGTGCTCTGCCCGTAGACCCACCTCTTGCAACTGCTTCGCGCCGAGTTCGTACGCCTCCTGGCGGGTCGCAATACGATTCACGATGAGAGGCTCCGCGAGGATGTCCTTGATCAACATCCGGGGATCCAACGAGGTGAACGGATCCTGGAAGACCGGCTGCAGAAATCGCCGAAGCGATTTCATCGAACGACGGCGAAGCCGGGTCATGGAATACTGGCGGACCAGATTGTTCGTTTGCCCATCG
>VBMN01000036.1 GCA_005878385.1 Methanobacteriota archaeon | reverse complement strand
ACGATGCCTATGCTGAGGTCAGTTACGGCGGCGGGCCGTGGATCCAGATCGCCCACTACACGGGACGGGACCTGGCGTGGCAAGCCGCCTCGCTCAATTTGACGACGAACAACACGAGTCCGACGACGATCCAGCTACGGTTCAACGTGAGCTCGAACGTGATGGGCAAGGCGGGCGGCTGGTGGATCGACGACGTGATGATTGGCACGCTCGGACTGGGTCGCGCCGCTCTTCTGCTCGGATCGGTCGGCCCCGTGGAGGCGCCCGCGGGTGGCACCGCACACATCGCCCTGAAGCTCGCGAACATCGGGGACTACGAGACGGACTTCCGTCTCGACACCATCTTGCCGTCGGGATGGGACGCGAATCTGGAGGGCGGCTCCGGCGGACTCCTCCGGGGCCGCGTCGTGCGCCTCGGCCCCGATAACGACGCCGCGCTGCGGATCGCCGTGACGGTGGCCGCGAACGCGACCGCGGGAACGACCTATCCCGCGGCGATTTCCGCGACCGCGTTGGCCGATGCGACCGCAGGTGCATCGATGACGATTCAGGTGACGGTGTCGAGCGGCTTCCCCTGGGAAATCCTCCTTGCGGTCGGGCTCTTCGCTGCCGCGATCGTCCTCCTCGCGGTCGTCGTCGTCCTCCGTCGACGACGGCGTCCGGGGACCTAGTGCAAAGGATTATTCGCAGACCCCGACGTTCCGACGACGTGGCTGTCACCCACGGGCTGCTGCGCCGCGGAGCCATCGAGGAACGAGCCTATCAGGTGAACATCGCGCGCGCCAGCTTGGAGCGGTCCACGCTCGTCGTCCTCCCGACCGGCATGGGAAAGACCGTCATCGCGGCGATGGTGGTCGCGGAAGTCCTGCGGCGCAAAGGCGGCAAGGTCCTCTTCCTCGCCCCGACGAAACCCCTCGTCGAGCAGCACGCCGCATCCATGCGGAAGGTCCTCGTGCTCGATCGGATCGCCCTCTTCACCGGCGAGGCAACCTCTCCGGAGGAGCGGGAACTCCTCTGGCGCGAGAACAAGATCGTCGTGTCGACCCCGCAGGTGATCCGAAACGACCTGCGGGCGGAGCGAATCTCGCTGGACGACGTGAGCCTGGTCGTCTTCGACGAGGCCCATCGGGCGGTCGGCGATTACGCCTATGTGGACGTGGCCTCCGACTACAAGGAAATTCCCGGCCGTCTCGTCCTCGGGATGACCGCCTCCCCGGGGTCGTCCGCGGAGAAAATCCTCGAGGTCTGCGGCAATCTCGGGATCACGGCGGTCGAGATCCGGACCGAGTACGATCCCGATGTCGTCCCGTATCAGCACGCCCTCGACATCCAACGTATTCCGGTCGAGGCCCCCGATGTCTCGAAGGAAATCCGCCTCCTCCTTCAGACGGTGTTCGACGAGCAGGTTACGCGACTCAAGAAAATCGGGTTCCTTGCGGGCAAGCCCAAGGTGAGCTTGAAGGACCTCCTCGCCGCCGGGAACGAGGCCCGCCACAGACTCGACTCCGGAGTCCGCGATGGCCGGCTGTACGGCGCAATGACCGCGCAGGCGATCGCGATGAAGGCGAACCATGGGATCGAGCTCGCGGAGACCCAAGGCCTCGGATCCCTACGCTCCTACTTCGAGAAGATGGAGGCCGACACCAAGTCGAAGGCGGACGTGCAGTTCCTGAAGCACACGAAGGTGCAAGAGGCCATGAAGCTCGCGCACGAGTCGGACGTGGAACATCCGAAGCTCGCGAAGACGGGATGGGTCGTGCGGGAGCAATTCATGAAGAAGCCGGACTCGAAGGTGATCGTCTTCGCCCACTACCGGGAGACGGCGGACCGCGTGACGCAGGACCTCGCCCGCATCCCGGGCCTTCGACCGGTTCGGTTCGTCGGGCAGGCCTCCCACGGGAGCGACATCGGACTGTCGCAGAAGGAGCAGGTCGAGATCCTCGAGAAGTTCAAGGCGGGGGAGGTGAACGTGATCGTCGCGACGTCGATCGGCGAGGAAGGCCTGGACATCCCTCAAGTGGACCTCGTCGTCTTCTACGAGCCGGTCCCCTCCGAGATCCGGACAATCCAGCGGCGCGGCCGGACCGGGCGCAGCGCGGCGGGACGCGTCGTGATGCTCGTCACGACGGACACTCGGGACGAAGCGTACTTCTACAGCGCCCGACGGAAGGAGCGGAAGATGCATCAGGAGCTCGACCGCCTCCGGAAGGAACTTCGGCAGAAGATCTTCGTCGGCGACCCGAGCGGCGAGACGTTCGTCGCCGCGGCTCCGGAACGACGAATCGAGGCGCTCCGGGAGGAGACCCGCGAGGAGCCGCGCGCACGACCCCAAGAAAGACCGTCCTCGAAGAAGGGCCAGACGAAGTTCGAGGATTTCTGAGAGAACGGTTCGATTTTATACCCGACACGTCCGTATGGAGGCGCAAGCCTCCATGACCCGCTGCCCCGAATGCGGATGGGAGATCGACCCCGAGGACGAGATGTGCCCGAATTGCGGGGCGTTCCTCGCCGACTACGAGGACGTCGAGCCGTCCGAGGGATGAGGCCTCTCACCGACGGAACAGGTCGTTCGCGGCGCCTTTCATGAATTCTCCGAAGCCCCCGCTCGGTGGCGGGATGTCCCCGCGGATCACTTCGCCCGATGCGGCGTCGATGAGAATCTGGAACGTCCGGCCTCGATACTCATAGGTCGAGAACCAGATCGGCGCGTGCAGGAACTCTGCGTCCTTCAGGTCGATCGCGGTGCGCGCATCCTCGATCGTGTCGACCAGGTCCTTCAAGAGCTGTCGTTGGTGGTCGTCGACCTGTTCGCGCGCAATCCGATCGGCTTCGTCCTCGTCGACCTCGGCGTTCAGGAAGCGGGAATCGCGGACCATGCCCGCGGTGTCGAACGGCACCTTGAATCCAAGCGGCAGCTTGAACTCCCTCGTCGGGAAGTCGCCGGACCGTCGGCCTAGGATCTTCCAGAAGTAGTCCCGCCGCAGGTCCCCGGTCCGGCGTTCGTTGGTCCCGGTCCGGGAGAGCACGCCAGAATAGCTCGTCGTCGCGTCGACCTCGAACACGTAGAAGGGCAGATAGACGCATTCCATGGAGGCGATCCGCGACGCCTTCCGCAGGTCGTCCGGTTTCATCACGCCCCCGTCCATCCATCCCTGGATCATCCGGACCGCGCCGTCGCGGTCCACCCTCGCGGCGAGCATGGAATGCCGGAGGACGAACGGCTTGTCGCCTTGGAACCGCGAGGCGGTGCCGCAGTACGGGCAGGTGACGATCACCTCGCCCGGGACCAGGTTCAGAGGCCCGCCACACTTCGGGCAGTTGATCGATTCGACGAGCTCGGGCATACCGACGGAATGCTCATGGGCTGGTCAAATATAGCCTCTTTCATGGGAAGCCTCGGCGCGCTCCGACGCGGGAGCCTACTGACCGTCGTCCTCCTGTTCGCGTTCCTCTCTCTCCTGCTCCTGGCGATTGTCGCGATCGTCGACTATGTCTTCCAGGCTCACGCCTTCCCGGGCGGCTTCGCGATCGTCGTCGGGATCGCCTTGTTCTTCATCCTGTTCGAATGGCTGATTTCGCCCGCGATTGTCCGGTGGGCGATCCGCAGCCGGGAACCGGTCACGGCGGAGTCGAATCCGTGGCTCTACAACACGGTCCAGGAGCTCACGCGTCAGGCCGGCGTGCCGATGCCGCGAATCTGGGTGAGCGGGGATTCGTCGCCGAACGCGTTCGTCTTCGGTCGCACAGTCGCGTCGTCAGAGCTCGTCGTGACGCAAGCCCTGCTTCAACGGCTCAACCAGGATGAGATCCGGGCCGTCCTCGCCCACGAGATCGGTCACCTCCGCCACCGCGACGTCGTGATTGTCACCCTCATGTCGGCGATTCCTTTGATCGCCTACGTGATCGCGCGGTTCGGGTTCGAGATGATGCGGAGCGGCGTGCGGACCCGAGGGAAAGGAGGAGGACAGGCGGTCCTCGTCATCATCCTCTCGGCGGTCGCCTCCTACGCGATCTACCTGGTCACGCAAATGCTCGTCCTCTACCTCTCGAGGACCCGAGAGTATTACGCGGACGCGTACAGCGGGGCCGCGACGCGGGACCCGCACCAGCTCGCGTCCGCCCTGACAAAGATCACGTACGGACTTTCCCTCGCTCCGAGCGACTCCGAACCGACGGGCCTTCGGGCGTTCATGATCGGGGACCCCGTCAGGGCCTCCGCGGACTACGACGAGTTGACGGAGAAGATGAATGCCTATGACCTGGACAAGGACGGTCAGATCGACGCGTACGAATTGCAGAAGGCGATCGAGGTGGAGAAGAAGAGTCACTGGCGCCGCGCGAACGAGCTCTTCGGAACCCACCCGCCGACGTACAAGCGCATCCTCATGCTCGAAGAGATGGAGGAAGAACTGAAGAAGGGCGGCCTTCCTCCGAACATCTATCAGTTCGTCTGAGCCTTGCCTCGTCTAGGGGATGTGCTTCCGCTGGGCCTTCCGGATCGCGTCCCGTTCCGCGTCCCGTGCCATCACGAAGATCGCCGCAAGGACGATGACCACGAGGACGGACAGCAGGATCAGGTAGAGCAACTTTCCTACGTCACTGGCACCGCCGGTGAAGATCGAACCGTAGAAGCTGCCCGCACCGATCACGAAGAATCCGCCCGCGAGCGGGCGCGCGAGCTTGCGGTCGTGGGTCGCGGCGAACAGGAGGTAGAACGCGAGGGCGAAGATCATCGACGCGAGGCCGGTCCACCAGAGCCGCTCGTCGACTCGCAAGATGGCGACGAACAGGATGAAGGCGAAGATCGACGCGAGAACGACGATGCCAATGGCCGCCATCGCGAGGAGGACCGTCGTGGACAGATTCGGCACGAGAGGCCCGCGCGGCGCGGGGCCCGGAGTTGGTTCCATGGACTCAGCTCTGGACGGGTTTCCCGCACTCCGGGCAGAACTTCATGTTCCCGGGCACGTCGTGACCGTCTGGGCACTTCCGAGTCTGCGCCGCGCCGCATTCCCCACAGAACTTGAGTCCCGGAGGGACGGGCTTGCCGCACTTGATGCACGGCTTGCTCCCCGCGGCCACGGACGTGTCGGCTCCGCAGTTCCCACAGAACTTCGTCGTCGTCGGGTTCATCGTGCCGCACTTCGGGCAGGCACGCATCTGCTGTTGCGGGGGCTGGGCGATCATGCCGGGCATCTGCGAGCCCATCGCGTAACCCATCCCGATCCCGGCGCCGAGCCCGACGCCCGTCCCGGCCGTGCCGGAGGGATTCGCGGCCGCTGCCTTCATGGAGTCCGCAAGGGCGAACTGCTGATACGCGGCGGCGTTCGTCCGGCCGAGGACCTTCGCGGACGCCATCTTCTCGAGGGCTTCCTTGATCGAATCCGGCAGGGGGATGTTCATTCCGCTGATCTGGAGGATCTCGATGCCGAGGGTGAGGAAGTGCGGTTTCGCGTTTGCGAGCACGCCTTGTTCGATGTCGTTCAGGCTCGCGGCGAAGTCGACGACCTTCAGGCCGTTCGCCTTCATCTTGCCCAAGGTCACGTTGAGCTGCTTCACGAGTTCGCCCTTGATCCGGTCCTCGACCTCCGCGGAGGTCGCGGCGCCGAACGTGCCGACGAACTGGTTGATGAACGTCTCCGGATCCTTCAGGCGGTACCGGAAATCGCCGAACGCTCGGAGCTGGACCATGTCGAAGTCCGGGTCCTGGAAGAGGAACGCATCCTGCGTCCCGAACTTGCCGTCGAAGATCCGCTTCTGGAGGTAGTAGACCTCCGCCTGTTGGACGACGCCGGACAGGGCCTGGATCAGACGGCCCAGGATCGGCGCATTCTGCGACGTGAGCGCGTACCGGTCCGGGCGGTCCAAATAGGCAAGGACCTTCCCATCGCGGTAGAAGACCGCAATCTCGTCCTCCCGGACGACGACGTTGTCGTTCATCCGGACATTCCGCGGGACCTTCCACATGATGTTCTGTCGCTTGAACTGGTCGTCCCACGCGATCGTCATGGAGCCGCTCAGGCCTTCCGACCGGCCGGCCGTCTGGTCTGTCCGCCGTCCGCCACCGAAGAAGAATGTGATTGGGATCATGCTCTCACCTCACCTGGATGCCCGTGACCGCGTTCGTCCGCGACTTCCACGCCGTCTCGAACGAGGTGATGGCATCCCGCATCGACTTCACCGCGGCCTCGAAGGCCTTCGGGTCCGCCGCCTCCCGGATCGTCGGGACGACGCCTGCGGCCGTGTCGAGGGAGTCGATCATCGCGTAATCGTATTCGTACAGCTTGTCGAGCTCCGTCTCCTTGATCTGGATCGTCGCGCTGAGGCCTGAATAGCCGCCTTCCGCATGGCGGACTTTCGCCTCGAGCCCTTCGATCGTGAAGATCGCGTTCCCGATCGACTGGAGTCCCTGGACCTTGCCGTCCATCGCCATCTGGTCCCGGATGTCCTCCAGGTTCCCGCGGACGCCCTTCAGCTGGTTGGCGAGCTGGATCCGGAGGAGGTTGTCGGCCGCGCGGATGTCCTCCCGCCGTCGATACCCGGCATAGCCGGGGATCACGAGCTGGATCTTTTTCAGTAGTCCTCGGTCCTGTTCGACTCGGTCACGGATGTCGGGCATCGTCCATGTCTCCGCGGGTTTCGACACAATATGTTCCGCACGTATCTATTTAGGGGTATGGATGGAAGTCCGCATGTTTCCGATCTCACCAGAGGGCGAAGGCCGGACGTTCTCCGTTCATGACTTGACCTGAACCGCCGTCGATGAGGATGAACATCTGCTTGCCCTTGTGCGCGTACTCCATGAACCACACGGGTGCGTGGAGCAACTCCCCATCGTACGTGGTCGGATAGACCTGGATCGACTCCAGATTGTCGACGCGCTTCTTCGCCTCGCGCTCCGCGAACTTGTGTGCGAGCGCCGCGGCTTGGGCCTTCGCCTCCGCCTCGGAGATGTCTCCGCTCTGGACGTCGACTCCGCCCGTCTGGCGCTTGTCGAAGTTCATCTTGTTCGAGAGTTCGAACGTGAATCCGTCCTCGGGCTGGTATTGCGCGTACCCGCGGACCGCCACGACGGGGATGTTCCGCTGGAGCTGGATGCGATCCCGCACGCGGACGACCTGAGGCTGATTCACCTGAACGTTCCGGTTCTGGCCTCCGGCGGCGGCCGCCGCCATCGTGAGGGCGAACAGCGCCGCTCCCGCGGCCTTCTGTTTGCCGTCTCCGTGCATCATCATTCCCGCGCCGCCGCCGGCGCCCGCGTTCTTCGTCCCTTGGAAGTCCGCGACGACGGACGTCGGGACGACCCAGTACGGCACATAGCGGAGGGTGACCGCGCCGAGTTCGGATCGTTCCGCGACCTTCCGGCGGAAGATCCCTTTGTTGAGCCACTTCCCGCCGGACTCCATGGCCGTCTCGTTCGTCAGCTTGTTGTTCAGCATGAAATGTTTCTGGAAGACCTCCGCCGCGCCTCCGGCGCCCATCGTCGTCACGGCGCCGCAATACTCGCACACGACGAGCGCGAGTCCCGCGGACGGCTTCATCGGACCACCGCACGAATTGCACTTGAAGTTCTGCGGCATCGGCGGGGAAGCGGCCGCCTGGACCGGTGCGCTCGGGTTGTAGGGCTGGCCCATCGGCGCGCCGCCCGAGGGCATGCCGGGTTGGGCTCCCTGCGCCGGTGCTATGACGCCTTGCTTCGCGCCGCACAAGTTGCAGAATACCGATCCGTCCGCGATCCGACCGCCGCACTGGTTGCAGAACAAGGAGAGTCCTCCTATTCGGACCGGCGATGTTGGTCCCGTCCTACTTAACCATTCCGTGGTCAGTGTCAGGACCGCGACTCTTCTCAGGGTCCGCGACTCATGGGACCATCCTCAAATAGCACGACACGCGGTGCCGCGAACGGCAACCGCGGATCCTCATGGGACCCATCAACCGTTTCCTGTCGAAGACGTTCCATCTCGGTCCGCACGACCTCGCGAATCTTTCCTTCCTCTACTTCGCCACCTTCGTGATGCGGGCCGCCGCCTTCGCGGGCGTCGCGGTGATGCAACACGCGATGAACTCGCTCGACGCGTTGTGGAAGGGCGTCCTCTTTGCGATCTATCCGCTCGCCGAAATCACGACGGTCGGCTACTTCGGGGCGCTGTGCGACCGCCTGGGACGGAAACGGATCCTCGTCCTCGCGCACTTCGTGACGGCGGTGGCGGTCGTCCTGTTCATCCCGAGCATCAGCCCTCTGACCCCGGTCGGCATCCGTCCGTACCTCGTCGGCGTCTTCTTCGCCATGTTCGGGATCGGCGCGGCCGCGAAGGTCGCCTCCACACTGGCGATGGTGAATGACCACACGAACGTGGAGAACCGCGCGCAGCTCATGGCGTTCTTCGATCTGGTGACCTTCGGTGGCCTCGTCGCCGGATTTGGCTCGGGGTTCCTCGCGCTGAGAGCGTCCGTCCCGGAGGCCTTCGTCCTCGGGGCGGCGGGCCTCGGAGTCGCCATCTCCACGATCCTGGTCCTGGCCCTGGTCCGCGAGACGGACTTCACGCCGGAGCCGCAGCGGGGGACCCTCGAGCTCCTACGCACGGTGTTGCGCAACCCGGACATCCGTCGGCTCCTGCCGGTCTATGTGCCCGTCGTCGCATTATACGGGTACGTCCTGAGCTTCACCGATCATCTGATCGGAACGGGAGGGACCGCTCCCATGTCCCAACTTCTGATCGTCGTCGGTTCGCTCGGCATCCCGCTCGGTCTCTCGCTCGCCCTGAGCGGTCGATGGTCCGATCGTGCCCGGCGTCGGCGACCGTTCATGGGGATCGGCCTCGCCTGCTTCGGAGGGCTGGCCATCCTGCTCGCGGCGGCCACGGGGCCGAGCGGCACGGACCTCAACCAGCTCGCGTCCCAGTGGCCTCTGATCGCCCTCCTCGCGGCCGGAGCGGGCACGTTCCCTCCCGCCGCACTCGCCTACCTCGGAGACATCGTGGAGCGGGCCGTGTCCGGCACGACCTTCGGGATCTACTCGATCATCTTCGGATCCGGGCTCATCATCGGACCGATCCTTGGAGGCGCTCTCACGGACGCCGTGGGCTCTCTCGCCTTCGCCGTCCTCGCGCTCAGTTTCATCGGGATTTCGGCCACGGGAGTCCTGTTCATCCGTGAGCCCGCCAGGGGAAGAACGGCCGCCACGACGAACGTCTCGGGACCCCCCGAACACGGGTAACGCGTCGTTCGTGCCTCGGCATGATTCTGGTGTCGCGGGATTGAAGTACCGGCGTTTTCGTCGCACGCCTGTGCCGCCGTCGGCGCAAATCTTGCAGTTGCCCGCCATCGCGTATTTCGCGATCGGCGGCTTCGCACTGTTCTTCGGATTGTTCTTCGTCGTCTTCCTTCGGGATGTCCCGGAATTGCTCTACCTGTGCGGGCCGGTCACGATCATCCCGGGGACGATCGCCATCGTCCTGGGTGTCCGGCAATGGCACCGCGAACAGGCGGTCATCGAGTTCGCGAACTGGGCGAAGTCCCAGCGACGGATCAAGATGGACGTGATGGCCCAGCGAATCGGAAAGACGCGATTCGAGACGGAGAAGCTCCTCGGCGAGGCGCTCGATGACGGACTCCTGAAGGGCGTGATCGACCGCTCCTCGGACGAGTTCGTGGTCCAGGAACGGGCGGCCGGTCAGGAGCATTTCGTCGGGGCCTGCCCGAACTGCGGCGGGAACGTGGACACGTGGTACTTCCCGGAAGAACGGGTCATATGCCCATATTGCGAGCGCGCGGTGACCGTGGTCGCGAGCGCGTGAATTGAAGTAGCCCCGAACCAATGGTGGGACGGAGGGAGCGTTCGTGGAGGCCCAAGGCCCGCCGCCGGTGCGGGCGCCGTCGAGAGTGTGGCGCTACAAAGACACGGTGTTCTTGGCCCTGGGCAGCATGCTTCTAATTGGCGGGGTCCTCGGAGCGACGGCGATGGCGACCACCCGAGATCCGTTCTACGTCCTCTGGGGAGCGGTGCTTTGCTCGTCCATTGGGATCATCCCGGGTGCGCTGCTGCTCCTCCTCGGCTGGCGCGCACGGAAGGAGGAAAAGACGCTCGTCGCATTCTCGGCCTGGATCAAGACCTACCGGCGAATCCCCCTCAACGACCTCGCGAGGAATCTCGGCAAGACGCGCTTTGAGACCGAGCAGGTCCTGGCGACCGCAGTGGACCGGAGACTCGTGGAGGGAATCGTGGACCGCACGACGGACGAGTTCGTCCTGAAAGAGTCCATCGGACAGCAGATCTTCGTCGAACAATGCCCCCACTGCGGGGCCGCCATCCACCGCTGGTTCCTGCCCGAGGACCGATTGATCTGCTCGCATTGCAATCAACCGATCCTCGCCTCCGCGGCCGGATCGACGAAACCGGGTCCCTCCTAGTTTTCCTGCCTCGGACAATCCTCCATGATTAAGGACGACCTCGTGGAACGGCTCATGCACCCGCGGTGCGCGCACCGCACCACCCTTAAATAGCACTTGGAAATTAGGACGCAACTCCACCGAGGTTCCCTAGTGGCACGGGGTCTGTTTGCAGCGCGTAAGTTGAAAGGCGAGCACCAAAGCCGAAGGTGGTCCGATCGATATTACAAGCGCCGCGTCCTCCACTTGAAGGAGAAATCGGATCCGCTCGAAGGCTCGCCGCAAGCGAAAGGAATCGTCCTCGAAAAGGTCGCGATCGAGGCGAAGCAGCCGAACTCGGCGCTCCGAAAGTGCGTGAAGGTCCAGCTGATCAAGAACGGTCGCCAGGTGACGGCGTTCGCCGTCGGCGACGGGGCGATCAACTTCATCGACGAACACGACGAGGTCCTCGTCGAAGGAATCGGAGGCCGCATGGGCCGGTCGTACGGAGACATCCCCGGCGTGCGGTACAAGGTCATCCAGGTCAACGGCGTGAGCTTGGACGAGCTCGTCCGCGGCCGAAAAGAGAAGCCCGTGAGGTAGACGCGTGGAACCCGAGCCCCCGCCACCTCCGGAGACGCCGCCCCTTCCGCCACCGGAACCGTCACCCTCGGCGACCCCCGTGGAACCAGCTCCCGCCACCGAAGGTCCGGGCGAGACCGCCGTTGCGGAGGAAGCGCCCGTCGTCGAGAAGCCCAAGAAGGAGCCGAAGAAACCGCGGAAACGGCCTAGCTATGAAATGAAGCTCTTCGAAACATACGACCTCACAGAGGTGGAGATCCATGACGCGGGGCTCGCGAAGTACATCAACCTCTCTCCGATCGTGATCCCGCACACCGGCGGACGATGGGCGAACAAACCCTTCGGGAAGGCGAAGGCGAATCTCGTCGAGCGTCTGATCAACAACATGATGCGCACAGAGAACTACACCGGGAAAAAGGCGAAGTCGTACCGGGTCGTGCGAACTGCGTTCGCAATCATCGCCGAGAGGACGAACAAACATCCGGTGCAAATCCTCGTGGACGCGATTGAAAAGGCAGCCCCTCGGGAGGAGATTACGCGCCTTCGGTTCGGCGGCATCTCCGTGCCGCGGGCCGTCGACGTCGCGCCGTCGCGGCGGCTCGACCTCGCTCTGCGGAACATTTGTGTGGGCGCCGTGCAAGCGACGTTCAAAAACCGCAAAGCCGTCGAGGAGTGCCTCGCCGACGAAATCCTGATGGCAGCGAAGGGCGACATGCAGAGCTCCGCGATCGCCAAGAAGGAAGAGCTCGAACGAATCGCGGCATCGGCTCGATGAATCCCTCCGGTGGACCGAAGGTTTAATTAGGCTCGGTCCGGTGCGACAACATCTCGCCCACGTCGACCGTCTGGTGCACTATCTATGGGACGTAAAGAAGAGAATATCAAGAAGGCCCAGGCCCTCCTCCATCTCAAGGAACGCATCCGGAACATTGGAACCGCGGCACACATCGACCACGGGAAGTGCGTCAGTGGCGATACACGTATCTGGGTCAATGGTGGCTGGACCCGAGCCTCCGACTTATGGGATCGATTCGCAACTCAGGAACCCGTCTCGAATCCTCACGGAGCCGATGTCCGAAATGTGACGAATGCATCTATGTGGACCCGTTCTATCGAAGTACCCTCCGGCGACACGCAGTTCGCCCAAATTTCCCACATCTGGCGGCTGAAAGCCACGGAAGCCTTGGTCGAATTAGAAACCCGGGACGGCCGCCGAGTGAAGGTGACTCCGGAACACAAGTTTGTAGTCGCCTCGGGCCACCATCTTGGATTCCGGGATGCGGAAAGTCTGCGAAACGGCGAAATGCTCGCCGTGCCTCGATGGCTTCCTTCCCTGGAAAACGGGAACGAATGGCTAGAACTCGAATCCGAGATCTTGACCCGGCTTGCCTCAGATGCGAGATTCCTTTTCGAGCTGGATGGCGAGGCGTGCGCACTTCTCGGCGTCGATGGAAAGATTCGGGGTCCGACAATGGTCCAACTCTGCGAGAGGGCTGGTATTCCCCTCCATGGACTCTACGCACACATCCGACGGGTGACGTATCGTCTTCAGAAGTGGAAAACAAAGTCCGCTTCTCCGATGAATCTACCGATTCGAAGCTCTCTTGAGCGAACCTTTCGCTTCCTCGGGCTTCTCTACGGAGACGGTGATGGCAACGGATTTCTCCACGGGGCGGACGAGGCCATATTGGCGGAAGTAGTTTCAACTCTCCAGGCCCTGGTGCCGCGACCCGCCATTGCTCGCCACCCGCCGCGCGTGCCCCGGGTGGAGATGCGATCAAAAACGCTCCTGATGTTTCTTCATGTTGTCTTCGGCTACCCGCTTCGCGCCAAAGCGCGAACGATGGTCCTCCCCGAAATCTTGCACAGAGCCCCACTCCCCCTCGCCGCGGCGTTCATTCAAGGGTACCTCGACGCGGACGGGGGCGTTGAACGTGGACGACGGGCGGTTTCTGCTACGAGCGTATCGGCGGACTTCCTCGACGGACTACAACTGCTCCTCTTGAGATTTGGCGTACGAGCCATCCTGATGCGGAGAAAATCGAGCTCGACCCTTTACATCTCGGGAAAGAAGAACCTCCAGAGGCTGCCACAATTCCACGATTCCGAGAAACTGCTCTCGATGCGCGCCCTGGGAGCCAAGGCAGGACCCTCCTACGTCGTTGATCTTGTTCCTGTCAACTGGGCCGAGCTGAGAACCTCGACGTGGAAGAGCAGAATGTATGCTCATTTGGAGCAGAAACCGAGCCCCGCATCGCTGCTGTCGATGGTCGGACCGGACCTCGCGGAGGTCGAACCCGTTCTGAATGACGAGGTCGCTTTCGTCGAGGTCCGCTCGCTCCGTCGAACGAAAGAGGAATACGTGTACGACTTGTCGGTCCCCGGACCACGCAATTTCGTGGCAGAAGGCCTTTTCGTGCACAACACCACTCTAAGCGACTCCCTTATCGCGGGTGCGGGGATGATCTCCGAGGAACTCGCGGGCTCGCAGCTCTTCATGGACTACGACGAGCAGGAGCAGGCCCGGGGCATCACAATCAACGCGGCCATCGCATCGATG
>VBMN01000120.1 GCA_005878385.1 Methanobacteriota archaeon | reverse complement strand
GTGATGGTGCCGTTCTTGCGGCGCTAGAACCTAGGTTCAGCAAGGAGGGCTAAGTCGTAAACATGTGTTGCGACTCCGGATCCGCGAGGAACCGGAACAAACCTGGCTATATGCGGGGAACTCCGAGGATCCTGCGATACATACGCGTATCGCGCGTATGTAAAAATGCGCAGGTGCGGACAATCCGCAGGGAAGGCCGGTCGTAAGACCGGAACCCTCAGAGACTGCACGCCGGGCTCCGACGCACGTGCGTCGGATGATGATACAGTCCACGCCCCATGGCGACATGGGGAGCCCGTGAACAAGGTATCTGTAGGGGAACCTGCAGATGGATCACCTCCTAAAGAACGCCATCAACCATTGGAGGTCTTGGCAAGGTAGAAAGGGCCTCTGCTTCCCGATCGCGAACGTCTAATCCACTCCTTTTTGGAGGTTTGGAGATTAGCGCAAGCGCCTTTCCGGTCAGGCCTCGACCGGCTCGGAGGTCGTCGTGAGGTCGGACGCGATTGGGTCAGACCGCGCGAAAGGTTTCGCATGCCATTGCACGTGAACCTGCCCCATCAACTCGCGCCATTCGGCGGGCATCGGTCGGCCTTCGTCGTCCCGGCGATACCAGTCGACGACTTCTTCCACCTTCGTGGCATGGCCTTTGATCGCGACGAGGATCGCGTTCCTCACATTGGCCGCAGCCTCGGCCGCCACGCGGTTCGTGAACACCGCCGCGTACGGCGACTTCGACATCCACCAGATCACGAGATACTTCGTTCCGTTCGAAGAACGTCGCTCAAGTTTGGCTTTCAAGAGACTCTGCATCCTGCGTCCGCTAGGTCGGTGGGCGTTGTTGGTTCAAGCCCGCGGTACCCGGAAAGAGGCTTTGTCAAGGCGGGCTAGTGGGGTTGACAAACGTCGGGCCAGAATCCGGCTCTTCACTTTCGAGCGGTGACGATCACGCATTCGCAGGGAATCTCGATCCCCTTTCGGGTCCGCCACTGACGCAGATTCTCCCGAGTCCTTGCGAGGATTTTCTTCTGAACCAGCGGGTCCTCTTCTCGGATTGAATGGCCCAGTGGCGTTCCCTCGACGAACACGTCGACGTACTCGTTCTCGTTCTTGTACGTCATCGCATGGGTCTTCCGCTCCTCCTTCGCCTCATGGAATCCCGCGTCCTCGAAAAGTTTCATCATCTCTCCCGGCCCGCCGAGTTCGTACGGAGTCGGCAAATACCCGGTCTCGTCCGGCTCCGCGAACTCGAGCATCGGTCCCACGACCGCGTGGATCGCTGAGGCCTTCTCGGCGGTGCTCCACACGGTGACGCCAATGCGTCCCTTCGGTGCGAGGACTCGGTGCGCTTCCCTCGCGACCGTGTCGGGATTGGTGAAAATCTGGAAACCGAATCGACTCACAGCCAGGTCGAACGTCTCATCGGGGAAGGCCATCGTCTCGGCGTCCATCACGCGAAACTCGACGTTCGGTATCCGACGTCTCTGCGCGCCTTCATTCGCTGCGCGGATCATTTCCTCGGAGAGATCGATGCCCGTCACCCTGCCATCCAGCCCGACCATGCGGGCGATGCTCATCGCGGGTTCCCCCGGACCCGTGGCGATGTCCAGGCACCGTTCCCGGATTTTCGGGTCCACGCGGGCGAGAAGATCGAATCCGTACGGCTCGAGATTGCGGAGCAGTTTCGTGTATTTCTTCGCCGATTCATTCCAAGTCGTGCGGGTGTACTCCCGGTAGTAGTCGTCCGAATACTTCCAAGGCGTCATCGAATCTCTCTCTGCATCGAATCCTCTCCTCTTGAGGTATCCGACTCGGGCCCCGGTCTCAAAGCCACCCTTTTCGGCGCATCCACATCGTGAGGATGACGGTCGGGACCGCCATCAAGGTCAGCGCGATGTAAAGGCCCATCGGCTCGTTGAAGCCGTAGAACGACACGTTCATCCCGAAGGCGCTCGACACGATCGCGATGGGCAGGGTGATCGTGAAGATGACCGTGAGCACCTTGATCACCTCGTTCATCTGGTTCGACACGAGGGTCGCCTGGGTCTCCATGAGACTCGCGATGATCTCGCGGTTGGCGTCCAGGGTGTCGAGGGCATTGATCGTGTGGTCCTGCACGTCGCGGAGGTAGGCCCGGGTCTCTTTCCGGAAGATCGGGAGGTCCAACCGGTCGAGGAGAGCGAACATGTCGCGTTCGGGCCGGAGCCCGTTCCGTAGTCGGACGATGTCCGCCCGGAGGGTGTGGAGGCGGGAGATCCCTTCGCCGCTCGGCCGCTCGATGATTTCGTCTTCGAGCTGATCGAGCACCGATTGCAACCGGTCCAGATGGGGGAAATACGAGTCGACGAGGGCATCGAGGATCGTGTACGCCAGGAAATCCGCCCCGGACTTCAGCATCATGGGATTCTTCTTGCGCAGCCGGATACGGACATCCTCGTGCGGTGGAAACACGTGGTCGTGGACCGTGATGACGAACTTCTTGGCGACGAAGAGGGAAAGCTGATCCGTATCGATTTCTTCGGCCCAGACAATCGCGCGGGCGACGATGAACACGATGTCGTCGTACACGTCGACCTTCGGCGCGAGCTTCCGACTCTGGGCATCCTCGAGTGCGAGCGGGTGGCAACCAAATAACGTGCCGAGCTCCCCGAGGGTGCGCTCGTCCGGATCGATCACGTCCACCCAGGTGACGGCATACTTCTCGGCGAGTTCGCGGCACCGGCCGATCGTGACATCTTGTTCTTCGATAAACTCGGTCGGCGTGTAGGCGAGGACCTCGACGCGGACCATCGCGCCGCGAACCCATCGGAATCCCTTTAACCCTTCTGCAGCGTCCGGCGGAAACTCCAAATGCCCTTCGGACCTTGCAGACCGCGGCGGATCCATGAAGGTCGTACCACGCAAGAAGGCGAAGGCTCTCAAGGGAGATCGGAGCCTCTCCTACCAGCTCATCACGCCGAGCAACGTTGGCTCGCGGAAATTCATCATCACAATCGTCGACGTCCGACCGGGCGGAAGCACGCGACTCCACGAGCACCGGACGGTCGAATCGATGTACTACATCCTCGAGGGCCGCGGAGAAGCGCTCTCCGGTCGCGAGAAGAAGGTCGTCGGACCCGATACCGCGGTGTACTTCCCGGCCGGTTCCACGCACGGCATCCGCAACGTCGGGAGGACGCGCTTGCGATACATTCATGTCGAACAATCCATCATGGATCTGGATCGGGGGGGCGACCGCCCTTGTCGGCGTCGCCCTCGTAGCCTTTGGACTCCGTTACGGTCCACCGGCCAAGAGCCCCTGACCTGTACCGCGGCTAACTCACGAGCAGCGTGATGGAATCATATCCCGCTGAGCCATCTGGGAACGTAGACGCCGGGGCAGACACCTGTGGGGTCCCGTCCGCTTCGACCGCACGGGCCACAATTCGGAACGATCCACTCCGGGGCGGAGTCCAGTCGAGGGTCCACAAGACCCAGGTGAGGTTCGACTTCGGCGAGCTCAGGGTCGCTGATTTCCAACTGAGCCCGCCATCCGTGCTCACATCGACGGCGGAGATACCGCGGTCCCCCGCGAGTGCGATTCCACCGATACGCACGGCACCACTCACCACGGTGCTGTCCGCCGGCGTCGCGATGATCGCGGTGGTGTGGATCATCCCACGGTTCGTCCATCCCTTCTGCTGCCAATAGCCGAGGTACTCTCCCTGCGTCGCCTCGATCTTGGTGAGCCACTTCGCATGGAACATCCCATAGAGACCGGGCACGATGATGCGGGCGGGGAAACCGTGCGCGGTGAGGAGCGGGGCGTCGTTCATTCGGACGGCGACCATCGTATTGGGGTTCATCGCCCTCGACAGCGGAACCGCGGCGGTGTAGCCGTCGGCACAGGTGAAGACGATCCAATCGGCGTTCGGACTCAGCCCCGCGGACTGAAGCAGGGCGGAGAGCCGCACGCCGTTCCAACGGGCGGTGCTGATGAGATTGCCCCCCACCTCGTTGCTCACGCACTCCAGGGTGACGAACTCGTCCGCATAGTTCGGTGCCGACGGATCGGACAGCGCGAGGAGGTCTGCGTAGCGGTATGTGGCGGGATTTGACACCATTCCTCCGACGGAGAGCAGCCAGGGTCCCGCGTCGACTGTCGGGTCGATCACGTTCTTCGTGACGACATAAAACTCCGGGGTCGGTGTGACCTCTTTCGCGAACATCTCGCTGATCGACGCGAACACGAGGCGACCCTTCTTCATCGAGAGGCTCGCAAATCCATAGACCGCCAAGATGGCAAACGCGATCGCGCCGACGCTTCCGATGAGGAACTGTCGTCGGCTGAGGTTGAATCCATCGGGATATCGCGCGGCGAGGTCGACGAAGAAGTAGTCGAGCATGGCCGCGTACAACCAGGAACCGAGGAGTTGACTGAAGGACGCGAATCCAGGGCCGACCGAGGACTTCGATCCGAAGAATCCGGCATCGAGGAGCGGGAGGATTCCGACGAGGATGATCCCGGCCGATGTGAGTGTGAAGAAGGCGATCACGAATAGCCGGCGTTTCAGCCACTTCTGGACCCGCCAGAAAAGGGTCGCGTAGATGCCCGGCAGGACGAGGAAGACGACGACGGCGGAGAGGAGAGCGAGGAGCTTGGCTCCCTCCCCCAAGGTCCGAATGAAGAACGACTCAATCTGACCTGGGATCCGCCCCACCGTGAAGTCGACGGCGACCTCGGGCAGGAAGATCCCTAGTCCAAGCGTGCGCAGAACGAGGGTCACGATCAGCGCGCCGCCTCCCGCGATGACTCCGGCCGCAAAGCGATGCCACGGAAACTTGCGGAGAAACGCTGAGATCGTCATCATCGCGGCGGCCACGCGGGCAGAACGCGCGGCGCGTCGTTTGAACCTATGCCAGCCTGGCGAATCGCGACCAATTCTTTATCTATGCCGAGGCTCGTCCTCCGAGCGCTGGCATGCCCGTTTCGTTCAGTTCCCAGATGCGAGTGGCCCAGCGCGTCGCACTCACCGTATTCTGGACGGTCATCTTCGTCGTGGGATTGGGCCTCGGCCTCCTCGTCGGGCTGCCCGGCCTCGCCGCCCTCGTGCAAAGAGGCTCTGAATCCACGACGGAAGCGAAGACCCTCGTCGTCGCCGTGGCGGTCGCGATGTCCCTGAGCGGCTTGTGGGGGATCGCCGCGAGCCATCGAAACCTGAAGCACTCCGTCGATTTGATTGCCGAGGTCGACCGCGCGCGGACAGAAACGATCGCGCTCGAGTCGACACGATACGCACAGCCCCCAAAATAGGATAGCACTCCTCAAGTGGACGGGAGTGGGCGGCCTGTAGTTCCCGCCGAAACCTGGTGGATCCAGGGAGATCGAGTCGCTAGCGCCGGGGCCCCTGCAACGAACCTTCCATCAGGCGCAGATACAAGAACACCGGCTCTCCGAGTTTTGCGACCTCTCGTCCCTTCTCCGTCAAAGAGTACTCGACCCCGGGCGGCCGCGTGTCGAGCACGGCGCGATGGACGAACCCCAGACCTTCGAGCCGCGCGAGCTTGAGGGAAAGGACCCGGGCACTGATGTCCCCGAGTGCCTTCCGAATTTCCTGGAAACGTGCGACGGAGGCCGTGTACAGGAACGTCAGGATCTCGACCGACCACTTGCCGAACACGGTCCGAGCGATGCGAATGTTCAGCCTCGCATGATCCGCGTGCGACGTCACGCGCACCCCGCTTCGCTCGGTCACCTCCCGGGAGAATTCCAAGGAACGGTCCGAAAATTCCCTGAAGAGGGTAGCCAGAGCCGGATTGATCTCCAGCCGGGCTTCCTCCTGCGGGCCCGTTTTTCCGGTGGGCACCTTCCCGGACTTACGTTTCTGTCTTCGCTCGGGCGTCAATGGTTCCTTACGCTCCATGAGTTGCTTCCGAGGTCGAAAAAGCGGACCCTTCCATCAAAGGCACAGCCGCTACCGACGGAAGAACTATTCCACTCGTTACCGAGTTGTAACTTACTCACGGTGGTCCCACTATCCAATTCACTTTCCTACACGGCATCTCGGCGGACGATGAAGCGCGTCCTTGTCTTTTCCGTCGTGCTCGCGTCTGTGATTTTGTTCGCCTCGATTACGACCCTGAATGTCGTCTTGGGCGACGACGCTCGGTACACGACAGTGAAAGGAGTGCTCGTGGACAACCGATGGCTGATGTCGGCTGGAGCCGCTTCGGCCGACGATCGTCTGTACGCCGTCGTCGGTTACGATCACCCACCCACCGCCGCGGACGTATCGGCCCTTTCCGCCGTTGGCCTCACCGCGATTCCCTACGCGAACCTTCCCTACGCCGCCGTGGGCGGAACTCGGGATCAGATCTCCGCCGTGGTGAATCTCGCGGGCGTCCAGAGCCTTCATGCGAACCGAGTCTTCCAAGCGCTCTCCCATGATGCGAATCCCGATCCCTCCGTCCTGTTTCGGGACACGAATGCGTATGGGACCGGCGTCTCCTCCGTCCTAGCGGACCGTGCGTGGGCGCTCGGTGACACGGGCCAAGGAATCACCGTCGCGGAGATCGACACCGGGATCGACGCCTCGAACCCGTCCGTGGCTCCGTCGCCCCTCGGCCCTGTGATCAACAATGTGCAAGTGTTGAGCGACGAACTCCTCCTCTATCCGCAGCACGATGCGAACGTGTACCTGGAGGACCAGGTATCCACCGACAACTTTGGCCATGGCACCCACGTGGCCGGTTCCGTCGTCGGTTCGGGCCTCGCCAGCGGCGGATTCTACGTGGGAGTCGCGCCCGGCGCGCACATCATTGGCCTGGACGGCCTCCAGTGCACTCTGATCAGTGACGTGCTCGGCGGCTGCCTTGTCACGATCCTCTCCTCGTTCGATTGGGTCCTCAGCAACCACGACCAATACAACATCCGCGTTGAGACGAACAGCTGGGGCGGCGGCGCGGCGCCCTTCGATCCGAACGACCCGATTTCGATTGCCGTCCACCAAGTCGTCCAAGCCGGTATCGTGGTCCTGTTTGCCGCGGGGAACAGCGGTCCCGCCGCCGATACCATGTCGGCGGAGTCGCGGAATCCCGAGGTAATCGCGGTCGCGGCCGGCCAGCCTAGTGGCGGCCTCGTGGAATTCTCCTCTCGCGGCATCTCGGGAGGCGTCTCTCCCACGATCGCAGCGCCCGGACACCTGATTATCTAGACCTTCGAGGTCGGCGCGGGCTTCGTGAACGCCGAAGCCGCGGTCCGCTCGGCACTCGGGTTTTCGACGAAGGCGAACCGAGTGAAACTGCCCGCCCAGATGTCGATCTCGACGGATCCGACCACGAACTCGGTGCTCCTCGCCCACGATTACCGGGCGTCGATTACGGGACTCGGCCTCGTCGGGTTCGGACATTTCGCATTCTCATTCCCCGTCTACACCGCGGATGCGAAGCCGATCGACATCGTGCTGCACTGGGACACGATTCAACCGTACAGCGTCTACACGACAGGATATCGCGTCACGGTTTACGATCCGACCCTGACCGAGGTGGCCAGGATCGACACGGACTTTTTCACCCTGAGCCAAGGCCTCACATTTACGATCGACGCCGCGACCCGGTCGAGCCTCACTCCCGCCGGAGGCGCATACTGGTACATGGACATGGTCAACTTCAACCCCGGTTGGGGAATCCTGGACATGTCGGCCCACGTCGCGTACCCCGCCGGGTTCTCGCCCCCGCTCAAGACGACGAAGGTCCCGCCCTTCCTCCTGCACGGCAAGACCGACAAGTCCGCCGCGAAGCCAGGTCAGAACGTGCAAAGCCAAGGGACCGTGGAAGACGCCGATGGCAATGCGCTCGACGGGGTACCGGTACAGATTGAGCTGGTGGGACCCCTGGGAGTGTCGGTGTGGCAAGGGGTGACCACGTCCGTCGATGGGTCCTTCACCGCCGCCGTACCGGTTCCGGCCAGCGCGGCGGACGGGTCGTATGCCGTGCGGTTCACCGCAGGCGATGTCACCACGTCGACTCCGTTGACGGTCGACTCTGCTCCACCCGTCCTCACGGGCGCCTCCGTCTCACCCGCAGGGGCGAACGCCGTCCGGATTCAGGCGACCGCGACGGACGCCGTCGGGCTGGCCTATGTCCGCGCGGTCCTGTCGAACCCTTCGACGGAGAGCACGTTCGCGATGTTCCTCGCACCTCAGTCCGATGGCACATTCGCGGCCGTCGTCGGCCTTCCGTCGACCGGCACTTGGAGCGTCGCCATCACGTCGGTGGACCGGGCCGTAAACTTCGTCTCCATCGATCTGTCGATTCCGGTCGGATAAGGATCACCCTCTTCCTGTGCGGAGGTCGCCGCTCTCATCGACCTCCGCCCCTCTATTTTTCTGGTCGCCGGATTTATTCGTGATGAGCACCGGCAAATATCCGTCCGAATGCCATGGGGGGCGGTGGAATCGATATGACCGCCGAACGACAGAAGATCCGCGCCGCCGAGTGGCTCTATCGCTGGAACCTGAGCAGCAGTATCATCGGGATCGTCTTCACAATCCTCACCTTCATGGGCGTCTTCACCCTCGTGCTCGGTCCGATTTTCACCGAGCGGTTCGGCTTCACGTTTCTGCAGACCGCTCTCCTGCTGTTCCTGTGTGTCTTGGCGGTCATTATCGGCTTCGGCGTATATTTGGACAAGGTGATTCACTTCTGGTCGGCGCAAGCGACCGTCGCGACGACGAGAAATCCGTACTTGGTCTCGGCTCTCTACCAGAAAGAACTGCTTTCGCTCGTGTACATCCAAGTTCCGGTCTTGAAGAGCCTACGGGCTCTCGTCGAGGTGCAGATGATTGACGAATCGAAAAAGCACGAGTTCCTCGCGGAATTGGATCGTTCTCTCGCGAAGGTCGAACAGTCGATTCGAGACAAGAGCTGGCCGATTGAGCCGCATGAACGCGTCTATTGACGACCGCGACTGGCCGCGACCATCGGTGGCTTCATAGGCCGAAGGAGACCTAGCACACTCGATCGGAGGGACCAAGCCGCCGAAGGACGGGACCAAGAACTTCCCCTTGGGCGCGAATCGCGCCGCATGAAGAGCCGTTTCTACTACACGGGCATTCGAGTTCGCAACCTGAGACGATCGACCAATTTCTACACGAAGGCGTTCGGCATGAAGGTCGTCGCGCGAGGTACCATGCCCCATGGCGGAAAGTACGTGCATCTGGTG
>VBMN01000119.1 GCA_005878385.1 Methanobacteriota archaeon | reverse complement strand
CTCCACCCACGACGACCGCCTCGGTCTCCGGGACGGCGGGAGCGAACGGATGGTACGTGTCCAACGTGATGGCGCGCCTGTCGGCGAGCGACTCCGGGAGCGGAGTTGCCAATATCTATGTCCAGCTCGACGGCGGAAATTGGGCGATCTACGCCGGCCCGGTCACGTTGACGGAAGGGACCCACATCGTCGGCTACTTTGCCGTGGACCACGCCGGGCTCATCGAGGCGACGCATTCCCTCTCCGTTTCCGTGGACACGGCGCCTCCGACGACGACCAGTTCCCTTTCTGGGACCGCGGGCACGAACGGATGGTACACGTCCAACGTCACGGTCTCCCTCACCGCGACGGACGCGACGAGCGGTGTGGCTGCGGTGAATTACCGAATCGACAACGGCTCGTGGCTCGTGTACGCTGGTCCCATCGTGCTCGGCGAAGGCCGTCACTTATTGGAATACGGGGCGAGCGACATCGCCGGAAACCTCGAGACGGTCCACGCTCGCAGCATCGAGGTGGACACGAGTGCTCCCATTTCCTCCGTCGCCCTCGCGGGCACGCAGGGCGCGAACGGATGGTACGTGACCGCGGCCTCCGCCACCCTGACGGCGACGGACGTCACCAGCGGGGTCGCGATCATCTACTACCGGATCGACGGCGGCCCCTGGGCGACCTATGCGGGGCCCTTGACCCTCGCGGAAGGTCGGCACGTCCTCACATTCCGCGCCACGGACCGCGCGGGAAACATCGAGGTCGACCGATCGGTCACCGTCCTTGTCGACACCACACCACCGGTGAGCTCCGCCCTTCTAGAAGGATCACTCGGCGACAACGGATGGTACCGGTCCAACGTGACGGTCTCTCTCAGAGCGTCCGACGCAACGAGCGGGGTCGCGCAGATCTCGTACCGAACCGACAACGGTCCCTGGCTCGCATACACAGACGCCTTCGTCCTCACGAACGGACAGTATGCCTTCGAGTATTTCGCGACGGATGCGGCGGGAATCGGGGAACCGACGCACACGATGACGATCCAGATCAACACGATCGCGCCAATCACGACCGCCTCGGTCTCCGGCACGGTCGGGGAGAACGGTTGGTACACCTCGTCGGTGTCTGTGACGCTGACTGCCTCCGACGGGACCGGTGGGGTCGACGACATCTTCTATCGAGTGGACGGAGGATCGTGGATCGTGTACACCGGGCCCATCGTCCTCGGAGAGGGCCGGCGGGTGCTCGAATACTACGCGACGGACGGCGCGGGGAATCTGGAACCGGGACATTCGAGGACTCTCTCCATCGACACGACGCCCCCCGTGGCCTCAGCGAGTCTGCTCGGGACGGTCGGCGCGAACAACTGGTATACGTCGAACGTCTCGGTCACGCTCGATGCCACCGACGCGACCAGCGGGGTCGCCGAGGTCCGCTATCGCGTCGACGGAGGCTCCTGGCAATCGTACGCAGGTCCGTTCCTCCTTGAATCGGGGCGCCACACGATCGACATGTTTGCGATCGACCTGGCCGGACTCTCCGGTTCCGTTCAGACACGGACGATCAACATCGACACCGTCGGGCCCGCGACGGTCGACACGATTTCGGGGACGAGCGGTGCGGATGGATGGTACCTCTCGGCCGTGACGGTCACCCTGAGTCCCACCGATTCGGTGAGTGGAGTCGCGTCCACAGTCTACCGCATCGATGGAGGCGCCTGGGTCGCATACACCGGGCCGTTTGCGATATCACAGGGGGGCACACACCTCCTTGAGTTCGCGTCTCTCGACACGGCCGGAAACCGAGGGCCGAACGTGCGGGATTCCGTGAGCGTAGAGACCTCAGGGCCCTACTTCATCTCGCTCTCGGGATCGGCGGACGGAACCGCGTTGCGATTCCGAATCATCTGGAGCGCCGCGGACAACGACTCGGGGATCGCGGGATACGAACTGCGGCTGGACGACGGGCCGTTCGTCTCTCAGGGGACCGCGACGTCCGCGATGCTGTATCTGACCGTGGGACGGCACGAGATTCAGGTCAAGGCATTCGATCACGCGGGCCAGTCGACGGTTCGGAGCCTTTCCATCCGGGTCCTTTCAGCGACCGGCGCCCCGTTCGGTTCCCTGTTGGTCCTCGTGGCCCCCCTCCTCATCGGAACGGTCGCCGCCTTCGCGTTCCTTGCCTGGCGAATCCGCCGTCATCGAAAAGAGAAATCTCCGTGATCGCCAGACCGGAAGCAGGAATCGCTCGGCGAACGTGCGTGACGAAATTCGGTTACTTCGTTTCCATTCTCGAGACTACCCGGGACGATTTCGCCCAAGGTTTTTACAGGGTGGGCCGCTACAGGCGGGACACGCGGCCGAGGGAACGAGGGAGACGAGTGAACCCGATGATGCGGCCGATCCTCGTCGCCCTGCTCCTCTCGTTCGTGTTGTTCACGGCGTCGGCCCACCCGACGCGGACGACACCGGTCCCGACCGTCCTCAGGAGATCCGCCGCGGCGGGAGCCTACTTCGACTATGTCCTCGTCATCATCATGGAGAATCACAACCTCTGCGACGTTCTGACAAGCTGCGGGGGTGCAGCTACCTACCTGTCGGGATTCGCGAGTTCGTACGGCCTGGCGACCCAGGATCTGTATTGCTCGGTCCACCCAAGCCTGCCGAACTATCTTTGTCTCTCGGGCGCGTCGGACTTCGGTTGCCAAGGCTACGACGGGAATCCGCAATCCAATTCCTGCACGAACCAAGCGTGGCAGGCCACGAACATCGTGGACCGCCTCGAGACGAATGGTCTTACGTGGAAAGCGTACATGGAAGACATGCCGAGCAACTGCTACGCCACCAATTCCGGGGACTATGCGGTCCGGCACAATCCGTTCGTGTACTATGGCAACATCCGGAACGATACGACGCGGTGCGCCCGAGTCGTGCCCGCCGGGCCCTCCGCGGGATCCGACGCGACCCTGCTCGCGGACCTCGGATCGACCTCGACGGCCTCGAATTATATGTGGCTCACGCCGAACATCCAGAACGACATGCACAGTAGTTCGATCCCGAAGGGGGACGCCTACATGTCGACGCTCGTGCCGCAGATCCTCGACAGTACGGTCTTCAAGACGACGAAGGCCGCTCTGTACGTGACGTTTGACGAAGGAACCAGCACGAACCCGAGCCCAATCTACACGGTGTGGGCGGGTCCCGTCGCGAAGACGGCCTATTCCTCGTCCTTCGGCTACAACCACTTCTCCTTCCTCGCGACGGTCGAGGCGAATTGGAAGCTGACGAACCTGACGGCGAACGACCGCGATGCGCCCAACATGACCGAGTTCTTCGTCGGGCAACCCTCCCGCGGCGTGTCGGTCCCTCCCCCCACGCCGTTTCCGCTCGGGATCGTCCTCGGAATCGCGATCCCGATCGCGGCCGTGGCCATCGTGGCCTTTCTGCTCCTTCGTCGACGAAAGGGGAAGACGAGCTCGCCGCCCGAGCCGCGTCCGCCCGGCGATCAACCCGCGGGCGATGACGAATGGGAGCTCTGACGCGTCCGGCGGAGCGCCATGGCTCTTCGTCCGCGTCTCGTGTTCGGTGTGCTTGGCGCGACCCTGATTCAACTCGCCGTTGTGCTCGCGGCTGCACCGGCGGCCCCGGGCGCGTCCGGCGTCGACGTGCCGCCCGTTCGCGCTGCCGCAGCCTCCGGACTCTACTTCGACTACCTCGTCACGATCGTCATGGAGAACAAGGACCTGTGCGACGTCCTCACGTACTGCGGCGGATTCTCCCCATACCTGACGGGCCTCGCGGATGCCTGGGGCATTGCCGACGAGGACCGCTACTGCAACGTGAATCCGAGTCTCCCGAACTACCTCTGCCTCACCGGCGGATCCGATTTCGGATGCGAAGGCTACAGCGGGAATCCGAACTCGAACGCGTGCACGGGTGCCGCGTGGAACGCCCCGAACATCGTCGACCGCCTCGAAGCGGGCGGCCTGACGTGGAAGGCCTACCTGGAGGACATGCCGAGCAATTGCTATGCCCGCGACTCCGGAGACTACTCGGTGCGACACAATCCGTTCGTCTATTACAAGGACATCGCCACGAACGCGACCCGCTGTGCGCGCGTG
>VBMN01000118.1 GCA_005878385.1 Methanobacteriota archaeon | reverse complement strand
CTCCACGTTCGGGGCCACCGTGGCGGCCTCGACTTTGGCGGACCTCTACAGCACGGTCGTCGCCGCGATCGCGACCCTGAAGGGACCGCTTCACGGAGGCGCCATCGAAGCCGCGCTGAGTATGATCGAGACGATCGGCAAGCCCGAGAACGCGGAGGAGTTCGTGTTGAACACGCTCCGGAACAAGGAGAAGGTCTTCGGGTTCGGGCACCGGGTCTACAAGACCTACGATCCGCGGGCGCTCATCATGAAGGACTACGCCCGAAAACTCGCTGAGATGCAGGGGGACGACACCTACTTCCGGATCGCGGCGACCATCGAAGACACCGTCGTTCGAGAGCTCGCATCGAAACACGTCTTCCCCAACGTGGACTTCTATTCCGGTTTGGTCTTTCACGGCCTCGGGATCCCGACGGACCTGTTTACCCCGTTGTTCGCCCTCTCCCGAATTTCCGGCTGGACCGCCCACGTGATCGAGTATTGGGAGGACAACCGCCTCCTGCGACCGTTGGACTGGTACGTCGGCCCGAAAGACCTCGTGTACATGCCCCTCGACGAGCGGGCGTGAGGGCCGCATGCCGTCGGAGCGCCTCGTCCTGCGGCCTCCGGAGCGAGGACACAAGATCCTGATCACGAATGCGGGCCTCCGGGTCCCGGACGACCCGATCATCCCGCTGATCGAGGGCGACGGGATCGGCCCCGAGGTCGTCCGCGCCGCGGTTCGCGCGATCGACGCCGCGATCGAGGACGCGTTCGGAGGTCGGCGTCGGATCGCCTGGTACCTGGTGCCTGCCGGCGAGAAGGCGATGTTCTCCTATGGGGAGCTGTTGCCGCAGGCCACCCTCGCGGCGATTCGAGAGTACGTCGTCGCGATCAAGGGCCCGATGACCACCCCCGTCGGCGGCGGATTCCGATCCTTGAACGTGGCCCTCCGGAAGGCGCTCGACCTGTATGCGAACGTGAGGCCGGTCTATTGGATCCCCGGGATGCCGAGCCCCGTGACGCATCCGGAGCGCGTCGACGTGGTCATCTTCCGCGAGGGGACGGAGGACGTGTACGCGGGCATCGAATGGGAGGAAGGTTCCCCCGAGGCGGCCCGCATGATCGAGATCCTCGAGAAGGAGTTCCACGTCCAGGTGCGGCCGGACAGCGGGATCGGCGTGAAGCCGATCAGCGAGACGGGTTCGAAGCGCCTCGTCCGAAAGGCGATCCGGTACGCGATCCAAAACCATAGGAAGTCCGTGACCCTCGTGCACAAGGGGAACATCATGAAGTACACCGAGGGAGCGTTCCGCGCGTGGGGCTACGAGGTCGCGCAGGATGAGTTCGGCGACCGGACGATCCCGTGGGAGGACGCAATCCGCAAGTACGACGGCAAGCCACCCGCCGACATGATCGTGATCAAGGACGTGATCGCGGACAACATGTTCCAGCAGCTCCTCTTGCGGCCGGAGGAGTACGACGTCCTCGCGACGACGAACCTGAACGGCGACTACCTGAGCGATGCCGCCGCGGCCCAGATCGGCGGACTCGGCGTCGCGGCGGGTGGGAACCTTGGCGATGCACACGCCGTATTCGAGCCGGTCCACGGGAGCGCGCCGAAGTACGCGGGGATGGACAAGGTGAACCCGACCGCGGAGATGCTCGCGGGCGTGATGATGCTCGAGTACCTCGGATGGCAGGAAGCGGCCGTGCGATTGCGGGATGCGGTCCGCACGGTCGTCGCCTCGAAGGTGGTCACGTACGACCTCGCGCGCCAGATGCCGGGTTCGAAGGAGGTCCGCACCTCGGTCTTCGCGCAGGCGGTCGTGGACGCGATTCATGGGGCTCTCCGGTGACCGGCCGTGCGGGACATGAGTCCCGGACGAAACTCGAGGCCGCCGTGTGCCGCGAGATGGTCCGCCAGGGACTCCCGCACGAGCACCGGTCCCTCCGGTTCCGCGTGCGCGATGTGGCAGAGGCCACCGCGAGGTACGTGCCCGCGGTCGTCGCCCGTCGCGGACCGATCCTCTTCCTCGTGGAACCGGTCGCCACGATGACGCGGCCGACGATCGAGCGACTCACCAGGTTCCTCGATCAACATTCGCCGGAGATCGTCCTGGTCGTCGTCGCTCCGGACTCGAAAGTCCGAAGGGTCCCGCTAGAGGCGTACGATGAGATCTACCCCGAATCGGAACTCGCTGGAATGACGCGACGCATCCGTGAGCAAGATCCGGAAGGCATCGTGCGACCGTTCGAGAAACCTCGACCCGCGGGTTGATGAAGGGAGGGCGCTTTCCCAACGATGCGCATGGTGCTGAGCGCCCTCGACACATATGCCGCGACCCTCTTCATCGTCGTCTCCCTGTCGATTTTCGGTCGGAAGCTGTACCTCCGGATCCGGTATCTCTTCCTCGCGAAGGCGAACGAGCGCCGCTGGGACCACATCCCCACGCGACTCAAGAACTTCATCGTGTATGGCATCTTCCAGCGCAAGGTTGCGCGGGAGTGGTACGCGGGCGTCCTCCATTCGTTCATCTTCTGGGCCTTCGTGATCCTCGGAGCGAGCGTCGTCGAGATCACCGCCCAGGCGTACGCGTCGGGGTGGCAGGTGCCCACGCCGACCATCGCGGGTTTCTCCCTGAACGGTCCGCTGTACCTGGCCGAGGAGGTAATCGCCGTCCTCGGCGCGATCGGGGTCGGGATGGCCCTCTACCGAAGGTACGTGATCCGTCCGAAGAAACTCATGCACGAGGGCATGCTCGACGCGACGATCGTCCTCTTGTTCATCCTGGGGATCGTCACCTCGCTGCTCCTCTACAACGCGGCCGACGTCGCCCTCGGTAGCGCCGCCCTTCCCGCGTGGAAGCCGGTTTCGTCGACGTTGGTGCGACTCTCGATCGTCCCCGCGGACCCGACCTGGTGGCACCTCCTCTGGTGGACCCACGTCGTCCTGCTGTTCTCCTTCCTCGCGTACGTGCCCCACTCGAAGCACATGCACATCATCTTCGCGATCGTGAACACGTTCTTCATGGATCTCACGCCGAGCGGTGCGCTGAAGAAGGTCGACCTCGAGACGACGCAGACGTTCGGCGTGAACCGCGTCGAACAGCTCTCATGGCGGCAACTCCTCGACGGATACGCGTGCACGGAATGCGGACGGTGCACGGACGCGTGTCCCGCGAACGCGACGGGGAAACCGTTGAACCCGATGCGGATCATCACGAACATGCGGGATACGCTGGACGCGCAGGGCGCCGCGATCCTGGCGGGGAAGGTCGAAGTCCTCCCGGACATGTTCGAGACGGTCCATTCCAAGGAGGGCATCTGGGCCTGCACGACCTGCTATGCCTGCGTGTACGAGTGCCCCGTGATGAACGAGCATGTCCCGAAGATCATCGAGATGCGCCGGCACATGGTCCTCACCGAAGGCGAGATGCCGCCCGAGACGAGGGAGGCGATGCGGAACATCGAGCAGAATTTCAACCCGTGGGGCATCGGCTGGGACCAGCGGGCCCGATGGGCGGAGGGCCTCGGGATCCCGATGATGGCGGAGGCGAACGCGGCCCAGGGCATCGAGATCCTGTACTGGGTCGGTTGCGCCGCGTCGTTCGACGACCGGAACCGGAAGGTCGCCCAGGCGTTCTCGCGCATCCTGCGGAAGGCCGGCGTGCGGTTCGCCATCCTGGGACCGGAGGAGAAGTGCACGGGCGATCCGCCGCGGCGACTTGGTAACGAATACCTCGCGCAGACGATGATCATGGGGAATGTCGAGACGCTGAACCGCTATGGGGTGACGCGGATCGTCGCGACGTGTCCGCACTGCTTCAACACGCTGAAGAACGAGTATCCGGACTTCGGCGGGAAGTACGATGTCGTCCACCACTCCCAATTCCTCCGGGAACTCATCGATGCCGGTCGACTCACGCCGACGAAGGACGTGCTCCAGTTCCTCACCTACCACGACGCCTGCTACCTGGGACGATACAATCAGATCTTCGACGAACCACGGGAGGTCCTGTATCGGATCCCCGGCGTGCGGGTCGTCGAGATGGAGAAGTCCCGAGACCGCGGGTTCTGCTGCGGGGCGGGAGGCGCCCGCATGTGGATGGAGGAGCGCACGGGGG
>VBMN01000011.1 GCA_005878385.1 Methanobacteriota archaeon | reverse complement strand
AGCATCGGAGGATTCTCCTTCAACGCTCCGAGCGACGGCCCTTACGAGTTCTACACGACCGCGACCGACGTCGCCGGAAACACACAGGCCGCGCCCTCCGCCGGCTCGGCCAACAACACCTGGACGATCGTGGACACGGTCCGCCCGGGATCCCACGTGAACACCCTTGCGGCGTACCAGAACACGCTGTCCTTCGTCGTCTCCTGGGCTCCGGATCCTGGCGTCACCGACATCGCGGCGTATCGAATCCAGTACAACGCGGGTTCCGGTTGGGTTGACTGGCTTCCGGACACGCACGCGACCTCGGGCACATTCACGGCAAGCTCTCAGGGGCCGTACGCGTTCCGTTCTCTGGCGAGGGACGCCGCGGGAAATGTCGAGCTCCCGCCCGCGGGAAACGACACGTGGACGATCGTCGATACGGTCCGACCCCAGTCCGAAACCCGCCCGCTCCCGATTTACGAAACCTCCTCGCCCTTTGTCGTCACCTGGGAGGCTCGCGAAGGCACGTTCGACATTGCGACCTACCGAATCCAGGTGAATGACAACGGCGGCGGCTGGACGGACTGGATCCCCACGACGACCGCGACCTCGGCTTCCTACTCCGGTCTGGACGGCCACACGTACCAGTTCCGCTCGGTCGCGACGGACCGCGCGGGGAATGTGGAGTCCGTGAGTGGAAACGACTCGTGGACGATGGTGGACATGTCCCCACCGGACTCGAGCGTGACGGCCCTCCCGCTGTATGAGACTGCCCTGCAGTTCGGGATCTCCTGGGGTCCCGTGGCCGGAACTCTGGACATCGCCACGTATCGCGTGCAAGTGCGAGATGGTGCGGGCGCGTGGGCCGACCTCTCCGGATACTCCAACACGACAG
Source organism: Methanobacteriota archaeon (assembly GCA_005878385.1). Taxonomy (GTDB): domain Archaea; phylum Thermoplasmatota; class Thermoplasmata; order RBG-16-68-12; family RBG-16-68-12; genus RBG-16-68-12. The sequence continues at coordinate 2,920 of VBMN01000011.1, read as the reverse complement.
CGACGAGCGCGACCTTCGTGGGCGTCGACGGCCATGCCTACGGATTCCGCTCCCTTGCCCGGGATCGCGCCGGGAACGCCGAGGTCCCGCCCGCGGGCAACGATACCTCGACGGTCGTGGACGTCACAAAGCCGTTTGTGACCGATGTCGCTCCACTGGGCGCGAACACGAACCTGACCCCGTGGGTCGTCGTGACGTTCAGCGAGGCGATGGACCGCAACTCGGTCGTGGCCGCCTTCTCACTGACTCCGTCGATGAACGGGGCCTATCAGTGGAGCGCCGATTCGACCCAGGTGACGTTTATTCCAGCGCGCTCCCTCAACGCCGGCACGACCTACTTCGTCGCGATCGACTCGAGCGCGCGGGACCGTGCCGGGAACGGCATGACGCAATCCCGGACGTTCCAGTTCTCCACGATCGGCGGCATCGCATCCGGATTCAGCCTCGGGGACTATTGGTGGCTTCTCGTCCTCGCGGGCGGGGTCGCCGGTGGGGCGCTCTTCCTCGTCATGCGTCGTCGGTCAGCCGCCCCGACGAAACCTCCCGCCGTATCCGTTTCGAAGGAGGGCGACGCGATCGTCGAGGACGTGTTCCTGCTCAACCACCGCGACGGCATCTTGATCAAACACGAAACGCGCCGACTCCGGCCCGACGTCGACACGGACATCCTGAGCGGCATGCTCACCGCGGTGCAGCAGTTCGTGAAGGACGCGCTTCGCGGCGACGATTACGCCGACCTGAACGAGATGACCGTCGGACACATGCATATCCTGATCGGCCGTGGAAAATGGCTCGTGCTTGCGGCCCGCATCGAGGGGGACGGTAGCGGGTCGTGGACCGCGCGCATCGAGCGATGCATCAAGGACATGGAGGACCACCACTGGGACCAACTCGAGGACTGGGACGGGGACATGAGTCTCGCGCGGGTCCTGACGCCGTATATCAAGAAACTGATTCAAGGCGGATACGCACAGTAAATCCCGGATCCGAAAGGTGTCTTCTCTCCGCGACGCGATTGTTCTTCGTCCTTTCGCTACTACAAGGCCTCCGAATGACCCCCGGGCGCGTATCCTCGTTCGAAGTGTGTTCGGAACACGTTCACTCCCGGTGGAATATTCCGATGGTCGCAGGGTCAATACCGATAACAAAAGCTTTAATTCTGGATGCCACTTTCTAACAAGGGATGGGACGAGACCGCATCTTGTTCCACAGACTTGCGTCGACAGCGCAGATGCCGTCCCGCCCCGACCGACACGCGGGCCCAGGCACGCGGTGATGCACGGATGGTAAGCGACGAAAGCGACGGGAAGGCGGGGAAGTCGGCGGACGAGGTCCGGGACGAGTTCGAGGAGAAGATGGACCGTCTCCGTCGGCAGTACGAGCGGGACCTCCACTCCTTCCGCTACGAGATCGAGGAGCGGGAGTATCGGCTCAAGGCGTACGAGGACAAGTTCAACAAGATCAAACAACCACCGCTCCTCTATGCCTACGTCGTGCGCAAGGAAGGTCCCGACCTCGACGGCAACCAGGTCGTGGTGGCGCGGGCCACGGAGCTCCTCAAGGTCTCGACCGGTCTCATGGACAAGTCTCAGCTCGGGATCGGCCAATATGTCTGGGTGCACCCGCAGACGTACGCGATCGTCGAAGGCAGCGCCGTCCGGAACGAGGGCGTGATCGCGAAGGTCGCGGACATGATGGACGGCAAGCTCGTGATCTCGATCGAGGGCGACATGGAGAAGCGGCTGATCGACACCGACAAGACGGTCTACAAGAAGCTGAAACCCGGGTTCCAGATCAGCGTGCTGCCTCCGACGATGGAAGTGCTGGAAGTCCTACCGAACCTCGAGGTCAAGTCGCTGTTGCTGGGCGAGAAACCGAACGTGAATTACGGTCAGATCGGCGGCCTCATGGAGGCCATCGAACGGATCAAGGACGTCGTCGTCCTGCCGTACCAGGAGGCGAAGCTGTTCGCGCAGATCGCCCTCGAGGCGCCGCGCGGCATCCTGTTGTACGGACCGCCGGGGTGCGGCAAGACCCTGCTCGTGAAGGCGATCGCGACGGAGAACGACATGACGTTCTTCAACGTGAGCATCGCGGACGTCCTGTCGAAGTGGGTCGGGGAGAGCGAGCGGATCATCAAGGAGATTTTCCGCCAGGCGCACGAGAAGAAGCCGAGCATCGTCTTCTTCGATGAGATCGAGGCGCTCTTCACGGTCCGCGGCATGATGGACACCTCCGGCGTCCACAAGAACATCATCGCGCAGATCCTGAGCGAGATGGACGGACTCGTCGAGCTCCACGACGTCTTCGTGATCGGCGCGACGAACCGCGCGGACCTCGTGGATCCGGCGTTGCTCCGGCCCGGGCGGTTCGACGAGATCATCGAGATCCCGCGTCCCGACCGGAGGGCGGCGGAGGAAATCCTGCGGATCTATCTGAACGAGGATCTCCCGGTCCAGGCGAGCCTGGAGGATCAATCCGGCGGGCACAAGGAAGCGGTCGACGCTCTGCGCCGCTTCGTCCTCGACGAACTGTACGGGGAGAACAAGTGGGTCAAGGTGAAACTCGACGCGGAAGCGAAGGAATCGATCAAGACCGTCAAGCGCAAGGACATCATCTCCGGCGCGATCATCGAGGCGATCGTGACGACCGCGAAGAAGAACTTCGTGAAGCGGGTCATCCTGCTGAAGAAGACGGAGCGGAAGAAGGAAGGCCTCACGATGAAAGACCTCGAGATGGCGATCGACGAGGAGAGCAAGGAGCACGCCATCACGGAGATGTACGTCTACGAGAAGCGCCAGCGGGAGGTCTTCCGGACCGGTGCGGACCCGATGGTCGGGTGACGCATGAGGAAGATGGTCCAGGGAACCGAACACGAGTACACGCTGTACTGCCGCAAGATGGGCACGATGGGGTTCGA
>VBMN01000035.1 GCA_005878385.1 Methanobacteriota archaeon | reverse complement strand
CGTGGTTGGTGAACGGCAAGCCAATCATCACATCGACCGCGAAAGGACTATCCACCTGGAGGCGTCTCGTCGCCGACGTTGCCCAGCGCTTCGCACCCGATGAACCCTGGGAGGGGCCCGTAGGAGTCGACCTCCACTTCGGTCTTCCAAAGCCAAAATCAGCTCCGAAGAAGCGACGCGTGTGGCCCGACAAGAGGCCCGACCTCGACAAACTTACCCGGGCAGTTTTGGACGCGCTCACCTACGTCGTGTTTGCGGACGACAGTCAAGTCGTCGAGATCCGCGCGACGAAGGACTACGGAGCGCCCGGTGTGGCCGTCGAGATCCACCGCATCGCGGACCTCAATCCATCGGGCGAGTAAACGAACGTCCCGAGGGCGTTTCAGCACTCACAGAGGTCGTCATCCCAAGGTCCGCTGACCTTCTTTTCATCATGAACGCGGACACGTCATGGCGGGGCCTGCAAAAGACCGTTTTCACTCACGACACGCCCGAAACCGGTCTGCCGTTCCAGGAGATTTCGTTTCAGCGATTGGACTATCGTGGGAACCTTCTTAACGTGACAATTATCTCACACGAATGATGGAAGTTCCTCCGGGCCGAGTGGAACGAATTTCGGATGGCAGCATCGACCAGCTGCAACGCAGCTATCCCGAGGCCGCCGTGAAAGGGCTCGGCGATGCGGATCAAGTTCTCTCCAAGGTATTGATCCAAGAGGCCGCGGAACGTGACGCGTACCTCCGGGACCTCGAAGCTCGCCGAGAACAGGAACAGAGCCTCGTCGAACGCGAGGAAGAGCTCTACAAACGGAAATGGGAATTGGAACAAGAGTACCAGCGGAGCGGGGTCCGTCAGAAGGAGCTCGAGTCCCTCCGAGCGGAGCTGCAAGCGGTGAAGGAGGCCAGCGGAATGATCATGCGGCGGCTCGAGGAACGCCGCGCAGCCGAAGATGTGGAGATCCAGTCCCAGCGAAAAGTCCTCTCGATGGAATCGGAGAAGGCCCGCGCGGAGCTGGAGATTCAACGGCGGAACCTCGCCGAGCGGGTCGCGAAGGCGGCGAACCTCGAACGGGAGTACGCGGCTCGGGAGGCGGCCTTCGACGATCGAGAGGCGTCGATCGCGGCACGGGAGGAGTCTCTCGAGCGAGAACGTCGACAGATGAGCGATTTGTATGCCAGCCTCCAGGGAGAAACCGAGAAGATTTCTGAAGCTCGCGAGGTCTTCGACACCCGGCTCGCGGATGCGGAACGTCGGGAACGGGAATTGATTCTTCGGGAGCAGTCGAGCGGTGAGTTGGAGGGCCGACTCCGGCAAAGGGACAGTTCCGTTGTCGAACGCGAAAAGGCCATGGCGGAGCGGGAAAAGGCAGTCGGTTCCCTGTCGAAAGATTTGGAGCGCCGGGAAGCCAAAATCGCCTCCGAGGGCGCGGCTCTCGCGAAACGCGAGGAGGCGCTCGGCGGTCAAGGGACTGCGCTTGAGGACCGACGGGACGAGCTGGCGGGCGCGACGGAACGCATGGAGAAGATCGCGAAGGAACTGGCCGCAAGGGACCGCAAGCTCGCCGGCGAGGAACGCGAGGTGCAGCAGAGGCACGAAGAGGTCCAACGCCATGAGCGCGAGCTCGTGACTCAGGGAAAGGAACTGGAACGGCAGAACCGGCAGCTCTCCGAGACGGTCGAAGAGCTCACCCAGTCCCGAGCTACGCTGAAGGACCAGGCTGTGAAACTACTCCGCTCCGAACGAGCACTCCAGGAACGAATCCGAACGGTCGAGGCGCGTGAACAACAGCTGGAGAAACGCGATGCCGCCACGAAGCGACGCGAGATCGCGCTCGACCAGCGCGAGAAGGCGGCCGCAAAAGAAGAGGCTCGATTGGTCGATCGAGCCGAGTCAGCCGGGGCGGGGACGGAGGATCTGAAGGCCCGCCAGGCCGAACTCGAACGGGAGCATGTGACGAAACGGGCCGCACTCGAGCGTCGCGTCCGTGAGCTCGAGGCAAAGGAACAGACGGTCGCAAAGGAATCCAAGTCCTTGGAACGTTTGAAGGCGAGCCTGGAAGAACAGGAGACGGTCCTCCTCTCGGGGGTCCACGAACTGGCGCCCCGAAAAGCGGCCGTAGAGAAGGCAGAGGCCGCTCTCGCGCGCGAGCAGGAAAAGCTCGGGAAGCGCGCCGCGTCAATCGCATCTCGGGAAGCGAAGGTGAAGCAGGAGGTCGACCGACGGCAGTCCACCCGCGGAGAGCGCGACCGCGAGCTCGAGGCCGCGGAAGCGGCGCTGCGTCAGCAGGAGGAGGCCCTCGCCCAACGCGAGCGAGAGCTGGACAAACGAGAGTCCGATCTCGGGGAACGAGCGGGCCGGACCGAAGCCGAACGGAAGCGGCACGACGAATCCGCCGCGGCCCTTCGAACGTCGATCCAGGAACGGGCAGCGAAGCTCGATGCCATGAAGGACCAGCTTGTCGCCGAACGAGCCGAGATTCAGGAGACTCGCTTCGAGCACAAGGCCCGGGAAGCCAAGCTGAAAGAAACCCAGGCCAAGGCGGAGAAGACCGAATCCGACTTGGAACGCAGGAAGAAGGAGCTCCTGCGGATCAAGGAAGGACTCAAGAAGATTCGGTAGGAGAACCGAATGACCGGCATCATCACACTCACCACGGACTTTGGACCGGGCGCCTACGTCGGTGCGATGAAGGGCGCCATCCTGTCAATCAACCCCGACCTGACGATTGTCGACCTGGACCACCTGGTTCGGGCGCACGACGTTCGGCACGGGGCCTTCGTGCTGTATTCTTCCGTACCGTACTATCCGTTCGCCGTTCACGTGGGCGTTGTCGACCCTGGGGTCGGCACGAAACGCCGCGCAATCGTGTGCGTGTGCGAAGGCGCGTTGTTGGTGGGGCCCGACAACGGCTTGCTCATTCCGGCCGCGAAACGACTCGGCCTGAAGGAGGTGCGCGAGATCACGAACCGAAAACTTGGCCGACCGGAACTCTCGGACACCTTCCACGGTCGAGACCTCTTCGCTCCCGTCGCCGCCCGCCTCCTCTCCGGCACGAAGGTGAAGGACGTCGGCCCCGTCGTCAAGGACTTCGTCGACTTGGATTTCGGCGTGCCGAAGAAACGGAAAGGAGGCTTCGAAGGCGTCGTGATCACGTACGACCGTTTCGGGAACATCGTGACGAACATCCCACAATCCGACGTCGAGAAGGCGTGGTCGTTCGGGGATCGGCTCGCGGTGACGATCGGCGGCTATGAAATGACTGTGCCCTTCGTGCGTACATATGGCATTGTGGCACCCGGAGATTTCCTCGCGACGATGGCCTCCAGTGGATTCCTGGAAATCTCGCGGCGCGAATCGAATGCGGCGTCGCAACTCGAGGCGACACCGGGCATGCACGTCTCTGTGACGAAGCTCTGACTCCAAAGACATATCTAGGGACCGGACCTTCCGCGCACGAAATGGATGAACGGAAGATCCTCCTCGTGATTTTCGATGGTCTGGGGGATCGTCCGCTCACGGAGTTGGGCCACAAGACGCCCCTGGAATCCACCCCGAAACCGAACCTCGATTGGTTCGCCGCGAACGGTATCAACGGCCTCGTCGACCCGATCGCGCCCGGCGTCGTCGCGGGGAGCGACACGAGCCACCTCGCCTTGTTCGGATACGATCCGCGAGAGGTCTATACGGGCCGCGGACCGTTCGAGGCCGCCGGCGTTGGGATCGACTTGCAACCGGGCGACATCGCGTTCCGCGGCAACTTCGCCTCCGTCGATGAGGATCTGCGGATCACGGACCGCCGCGCAGGCCGAATCCGAGAGGGGACGGAGGAACTCGCAAAGGCCCTGGATGGGCTGCGTCTGGGAAGAATTCGGGTGACCGTCCGGGCGGGGACGGAGCATCGCGTGGCGCTCGTCCTGCGCGGACGCGGCTTGTCTCCGAAGGTCTCGGATACGGACCCCCATGAAATCGGGGCGAAGGTCCTCGATGCGAAGCCGCTCGAGACCGCCGCCAAACCGACGGCGAAGGCGGTGAACGCGTTCACGAAGCAGGCCTACAAGGTCTTGAAGAGCCATCCGGTGAACCGCGCCCGGGTCGCGAAGGGCGAGCCGCCCGCGAATATCAGTGTCCTGCGAGGCGCCGGCATCTACCCGGATCTCATGCCGATTACAGAGCGACTCCACCTCACGGCGGCGGGAATCGCCGGCGTCGCCTTGATCCGCGGCATGTTCCGCACCGTCGGAATCGACCCGATCGAGGTTCCCGGGGCGACCGGCGGCCTCGACACGAACATGATCGCGAAAGCCGATGCGGCCCTCGAGGCCTTGACGACCTACGACTTGGTCGTCCTTCATGTGAAAGCGACGGACCTCTGCGGGCACGACGGCAAGGCCTCGGAGAAGATTCGCGTGATCGAGCGGATGGACGCGATGATGGGACACCTGAAGTCGAAACTCCCCTCGGATGTCATCGTCGCGATCACGGCCGACCATTCCACGCCCGTGGCAGTGAAGGACCATTCAGGGGATCCCGTCCCCTTGACGATCTTCGGCGAAGGGGTGCGCGTGGACGACGTCCTGAACTTCGATGAGCGGAGCGTGGCCCACGGCGCCCTGGGACGGATCCGCGGCCAGGACGTCATGAGCCTCCTGCTGGACATTTCGAACCGCGCGACGAAGTACGGCGCGTGAACCCGTCAAAACCTAATACGAGGAGAAGGTTGCGGCGCCGGTCGGGCGACGGAGACCGTGTCATGGCGGACCTCAGCGTGATGATCCCGGTCGCAATCCTCGCGGGCTTGGGATTCGCCGGCGTATTGGCGCGGGACGTCCTCCATCGGGAGACCGGATCGGACCGAATGCGGGAGATCGCCGGTGCGATTCAGGAGGGCGCGCGAGCGTTCCTTCGCCGGCAATACAAAACAATCGCGTTCATCGCGACCGCCCTCGCCCTCCTCTTCGCAATTGCCCTCGGCGCACAGAAAGGATTGCTCCTCGGAGCCGAGACCGCGGGGGCTTTCACTCTGGGAGCGACACTGTCGGCCCTCTCGGGCTACATCGGAATGCATATCGCAATCCGGTCGAACCTACGTTCGGCGGCGGGTTCCCTCAAGTCGTTCAACGATGCGCTCGTAATCGCTCTTCGCGGCGGCGCTGTTTCCGGCCTATCGATCGTGAGCATGTCCCTCGCCGGCGTCGCCCTCCTCTACTATGGATACGGGGCGCTCGGAGCCGTCGTGAATCCCTCGACCTACAACACATGCATCACCGCGGGCTATACGGTCGCGCAATGCACGGCTCAGGCAACCGAAGACAGTCTAATCCTGTCCATCGTCGGCTTTGGATTCGGAGCGAGCCTGGTCGCGTTGTTCGCGCAACTCGGTGGCGGCATCTACACGAAAGCCGCGGACGTCGGGGCCGATCTGGTGGGCAAGGTGGAGGCCGGGATTCCCGAGGATGACCCAAGGAACCCAGCCGTTGTCGCGGACTTGGTCGGGGACAACGTCGGGGACTGTGCCGGCCGCGGAGCCGATCTGTTCGAGTCGACGGCGGCGGAGAACATCGGTGCGATGGTCCTCGGCGTCGTCCTGTTCCCGTATTTCGGGATCGCGGGCGTGATCTTCCCACTCGTCGCGCGGTCGTTTGGCCTTCTTGCGAGTATCGTCGGCGTGTTCGTCGTCCGCGCTCGGGAAGACGAGGCCCCGATGGGCGCCTTGAATCGCGGATACATGGTCGCGTCGGTCCTCGCGGCAATCCTGTTCGGCTTCGCGGCCTGGGCGATGCTTCAGCCGTCGTCCCCGACGACGTCGGGCGGGCTTACCTGGGCGTATTATTGGGTCTGCGGGATCACCGGCATGGTGACCGCGGTCGTGTACGTGTGGGTCACGCAGTACTATACGGAGGCCCGTTATCGACCCGTGCGGGACATTGCGAAATCCTCCGAGACTGGGCCCGCGACGAATATCATCTCCGGCTTCGCGGTGGGCCTTGAGGCGACCGCGATCCCGGCTGTCGTCGTGTCGATCGCGATCCTGTTGTCGTACTGGGTGGGAGAGTCCACCGGAATCCCCGGAGGCGGCATCTACGGGACCGCGATCGCAACGATGGGCATGCTCGCCACGGCGGCGTACATCCTCGCGATGGACACCTTCGGGCCGATCGTCGACAATGGTGCAGGGATCATCGAGATGGCGGGAATGTCCGAGGCCGCCCGCAAGAACATGGACAAGCTCGATGCCGCTGGGAACACGACGAAGGCCTTGACGAAAGGGTACGCGGTCGGGAGTGCAGCCCTGGCCGCGTTCCTCCTGTTCAACGCCTTCCTCACGGAAGCGAACGTGAAGGCCGTGGATCTCGCCCATCCCGAGACGTTCGTCGGCGCGTTCATGGGGGCTGCTCTCGTGTTCCTGTTCACCGCCTTTGCGATCCGAGCGGTCGGCCGCGCGGCATGGTCGATCATCAAGGATGTGCGGGATCAGTTCCGCGAGAACCCGGGGATCATGGCGGGCACCGTGAAACCGGACTACGGGCGGACGGTGGACATCTGCACGCGCAGTGCCCTCCGCGAGATGGTCGTCCCTGGGATTTTGGCGGTGGCCACTCCGCTCGTGGTCGGCCTCGTGTTTCGCTTCGTCAAGATCACGTACATATCGGGCGTGCCAATCCCCGCGGGAGAGCCGCTCGGGGGGACGCTCATGGTCGGAACGATCGCGGGCGTCCTGATGGCCCTCGTGTTGAACACGGGCGGCGGGGCCTGGGACAACGCGAAGAAGTTCATCGAGGCCGGGAACCTCGGAGGAAAAGGAAGTCCGACGCACAAGGCGGCGGTCGTCGGCGACACGGTCGGGGATCCGTTCAAGGACACGGCCGGACCCTCGCTGCACATCCTGGTGAAACTCCTTTCGACCATCACGCTCGTCATCGCGCCCCTCCTGGTAACTTGAGGCCCCAGGAAGAAACGCGCGCGGCCCTTCTCCGTGACCCGCCGATGCCAACGGTTATATCGGGTACCCCCGTTCCTCGCGCCGGAGACGGGACTTTGGATACTTCTCCCCAACCGCCCCCAGGCGCGCCGACCGGGCCGACCCCCTCTCTCGGTGGTGGCCGCAACCCGCGAACGATCCGGCTCATTGTGATCGTCATTGCCATCGCGGTGATCCTGTCCGGGATCACGATCGCGTACATCCTCACGCGGTCGACGGCGTGCCGGCTCACGTCGACGGACCCGCTGCTCTTCGACCAACCCGAGCAGCCGGACACGCTCGATCCCCAGGTCACCTTCTCCACGCCCGGATGGGGCATCACCCAGCAAGTCTACCAGACGCTGGTCATGTACAACGGGTCGAGCTACACCGACTTCCTCCCGATCCTCGCGAAGAGCTGGACGGAGTCGTCCGACCACTTCAACCTGACCTTCACCCTGCGTTCCGGCGTCCACTTCTCGAACGGGCACCTGTTCAACGCCTATGTAATGTGGTACAGCCTGAACCGCGCGATGCTCATGAACCAGGCGCCCCAGTTCATCCTGGGTCAGAATTTCAACTACCCGCATGTGAACGCATCGTCTTCCTCGGATGAGGTCAACGCCTCCATTGCCACCCTCAAGACCAACCTGAACACGATCAATTTCCAGAATCCCACGTCGACCGATCTCGCCGCGATGACGGATTCGTACCAGTCCTTCCAGGTGATCGACGACCACACGATCCAGCTGAACATGGGCTACGGGTACCTCGGAGACACGGTCGCGTACACGTACATCCTCTCGACCCTCGCGGCTCCGATCGCCGCGGCCGTGGATCCGATCCTGATCAACGGGAACGGCGGGACGAGCAACACGACGAATGATTTCATGTCCACCCACTTGTTGGGCACGGGTCCGTACACCCTGGGGACGTACAACCAGGCCACGGGATTCACCCTCCAGGTGGACCCGAACTACTGGGGAGCCTCCGCCGCCGCGAGCGAACCTTGGAACAACATCCTCCAGCCCGCGAAGGCCGGCATCCAGGTGAACTTCCAGAACGATCCGGCCAAGACCACGACGGACCTCAAGGGGGGCGCGGTCGCGGGCGCATCGTTCGCGTATCTGGGGCCGTCCACCGTGAACGACCTGAAGAACTCCGCGTGCGTGACCGTGAAGGCGCTCGATGCCGTCTACAGCTCCACAGCGGGGGCCTGGTGGATCTACATGAACCAGAACCATGAGCCGTTCAACAACTGGTCCGTCCGGGCGGCAATCGCCCACGCGATCAACTACGATCAGATCATCGCCACCGCGTTCGGAGGAAATGCGATTCGTTGGGTGGGCCCGGTGCCACCCGCGTATCCGCACAACAACTCGAACAAACTCGCCCCCTACACGTACAATGTGGCCCTCGCCCGCCAGTACATGAACGCCTCGAAATGGCCCCTGCCCGTTGGGTATCCGACGCCGATCAAGTACGCATATGTCAACCTGGGCGACTGGGCCGACGTCTCCGTGATCCTCAAGAGCAATTTGGCGGCGATCGGCATCAACCTGGACCTGGTCCCGATCACGCTGGACAACCTGTACCAAGAGCAGGCCCGGGATTCCACGACCGGCGAGTGCACGACGGAAACGAACGCGAACGGTGGGCCGTTCTACATGGGCCAAGAATTCTACACCTCGGACTACATCGCCCCGGACGATTGGACCCAGAACAACGCGATCAGCTACGGGAGCGCGAACGACTGCATGTCGCAATTCAACAATGCCACGATGGACGAGTGGGTGATCCAAGCCGCGGGCGAATCGAACCCCACGGTCCTCCAGCAGCTGTACGCGAACATGACCGGCATGATGTACGACAACTACACGAACATCTGGCTCGTGAGTCCGACCCAGTTCTCCGTGTCCAGCCCGCTCTTGCTCGGCATCGTGCCGAATCCGATGGGGAGCGCCCTGCCGTTCACGATGAGCTTCAACACGGAATACGCGATGAAACCGTGAGGGCCACGGAATCGCGCCATCTGCCTCCGAATCGGGAGTAGGTTCGGCGGAGCTCACGTCGGCGCGGCGGGCAGCGTCGTGGCGAGAGGCACTAGGAATTCCTGCGGGGACACGTCGCCAATCTCCTCCGCCCGGTGGCATGCGACGGTCCGGTCCGGATCGCCTGGAATGGAGCGGAGGAGCGGCTCCTCGACGCGACAGCGATCGATGACGAACGGACAACGCGACGCGAACCGACATCCGGGCGGCGGGTGGATCAGGGTGGGAATTTCACCCGTCACCCGATATCGGGCCTTCCTGCGTGCCACGTTGATCTCGGGGAGGGCTGCGAGCAGTGCCTTCGTGTACGGATGCACGGGGTGCTCGAGGACGCTTCGAACCGGCCCGACCTCCGCCAATTTCCCGAGGTACATCACGGCGACCCGATCGGCGACGTATCGGACGGCCGCCACGTTGTGCGTGATCAGGAGGTAAGCAAAGCCCTGTTCCTGTTGCAGGCTCACGAGCTGATTCAAGATCTGTGCCTGGACCGCCACGTCGAGCGCGCTCGTCGGTTCATCGAGGATGATGAGCTTGGGACTCAGGCCCAACGCACGGGCCAGGGAGAGTCGCTGCCGCCCGCCTCCGGAGAACTCGTGCGGGTACTGATCCAACGAGCCCTCGGGAAGGCCCACCATGGGGAGGATCCCCGCCACGCGGCTCTTCAGCTCTTCCTTCGTGATCGCGGGCTCTTGGGCGCGGATCGGCTCCCCGACAATCTGCCACACCCGCATCCTCGGATCGAGCGATCCGACCGGATCTTGGAAGACGACCTGGACCTGCTTGCGCCAAGTCCGAAGCGCGCTTCCACTCAGCTGCGTGATCTCCTGTCCCCGGAAGCGGATCCGGCCGGACGTCACCTCGTGAAGGCGCGCGATAAGCCAGCCGAGCGTCGTCTTCCCCGAACCGCTCTCGCCAATCAATCCGAGGGTCTCTCCCGCGGAGATCTGTAGGGACACCCCGTCGACCGCGTGAATCGACAACCGAGGGCCGCCGCGGAGCATGTCCCCGATCTCCCGGGTGAGCGGGAAGAGCTTCGTGACGTTCTCGGTCTCGAGCAGGGCCGGTGTCATGGAAGGCGGAACACCTCGTCCGAGTAGTAGCAGGCCGCCCGGTGGCCGCCCCCGACCGGCGCGCCCTTCACCGGCTCCAAAGAAGGGCCTGGGTCCGGTTCGCACGGCGGGCGCGCGAAGACGCATCGAGGGTGGAACGGGCAGCCGGAAGGCAGCCGCGACAAATTGGGGACGGAGCCCGGCAGGGAAGGCAGGACGCCATCCTCCTTGTATCGATTCGGGACGGACTTGAGGAGGGCCTTCGTATATGGATGGGCGGGCCGATCGAACACTTCGCCCACCGGACCGAATTCAACGATGCTGCCGGCATACATGACCCCGATGTCATCCGCCATCTCCGCGATGACGCCGAGATCATGGCTGATGAACAGGATCGACGTGTGGACTTCGTCCATCAGTTCCTTCATCAACGTGAGGACCTGGGCCTGAATCGTGATGTCGAGCGCGCTCGTCGGCTCGTCCGCGATCAACAGGGTCGGCTTCTCGCTGAGGGCCATCGCGATCATGATGCGTTGGCGCATCCCGCCGGACAGCTCATGCGGAAACAGGTCGAGGATCGTCTCAGGGTCGTTGATCCGCACGAGGCGTAGGTACTCGAGGGCGTCGATCCGCAACTCTTCGGACCCGCGACGCGCTCCCGCCGATCGGGCCGCCGGAGGGGACGGCAAGAACGTGCGGCCCATGGCCTCCTTGGGGTCGACGGGACGATCCTTGGAATAATCGAACCCTTCCGCGGGCCGGAACACCTCCGTCTCCCCGCTCTCGCGGAACTTCCGGATGCGGACGGCCTCCATGAGCTGGTCGCTGACCCGGTACGCGGGGTTGAGGGAGTTGATCGGCTCTTGGAAGATCATGCCGATGCTCGTGCCACGGACCAGGGGCATCTTCCACTTGGGGACCGAGAGAAGATCCGTCCCCTGGAACACGACCCGACCTTCACGGATCCGAGCGGGCGGTTCGGGGAGGAGACGCGGGATCGCCTGGCCGAGCGTGCTCTTCCCGCAACCCGTCTCCCCGACAATCCCGACGACGCGGCCGGGCATCATCTCAAACGACACATCGCGCAACGCGTGGAAGGTTCCCGCTCCGACCTCGTAATCGAGGGAGAGATGCTCGACCCTGAGCAGCGGCTCCACGGGGCTACGCCTCCGCCGCCGATGCTTTCACCGCGGGCAGGCCCGGCGCAGTCGCCGTCTGGACCAACGCGCGGCGACTCCGCGGATCGAGGATGTCGCGAAGGCCATCGCCGAGGAGGCTGAACGCCAGCACGGTCAGGAAGATCGCCGCCCCGGGAGCGAGGACCGTCCACGGTGCGGTGAGGAGCAGTTTCTCATAGGATTCGACCATGCTCCCCCACTCCGGAATCGTGGGCGGGACTCCGATGCCGATGAAGGAGATCGTGGAGAACGTGACGATCACCGTACCCACGTCCATCGTGTAGTAGACGATCAGAGGCTCCAGGATGTTCCGCAACACATGTCGAGAGAGAATCTGGAGACCGGAGACGCCGGCGGCGCGCGCGGCGGCGACGTAGGGCAGGTGTTTCACGGCGAGCACCTCCCCTCGGACGAGGCGGACATAGAACGGCCACCACGTGACCATGATGGCGATGAGGGCGGGCACCGTCCCCCGGCCCAGGGAGGCCGCGATGGCCAAGGCCAGGACGAGGCTCGGGAAAGCGAGGAAGATGTCCGTGACCCGCATGATCGCGACCGAAAGGGTCCCTCCGACCGTCCCCGGCGTGTCCCAGAATCCCGCGACGAGGCCGAGGCCCGTGCCCACCAGGAGGGCGAAGCCCGCGACGGTGAACCCGATCACGAGGTCCAGGGGCAGCGCCGCGAGGACGCGGGAGAACATGTCCCGACCGATGTTGTCGGTCCCGAACCAGTTCTGTAACGAGGGCGGCGCGGCGCATTCCGTCGGGACCGCGCACGGCAAGAGTTCGTTCGGGTCGTGAGGCAGGATGCCGACCGGCGTACCGAAGAGCCCGGTGATGAACGGTACGCCCACAATCAGGACGGAAAGAATCGCGATGAACATGACCATAATGAATCCCACGAAGGTGAGGGGATTCGCGCGAAGGATTCGGTACAAACTGCGAGCGGCCCGCGCGGCCTTCCGTAACCGAGTCCGAGAAGTCGACGACCACGAACTCGGACGTCGCTCGTCCATCACCGCCACTCCACGCGCGGATCCAGGACTCCGTACAGGACGTCGGAAATCAGGTTCGCGATCACCACAACAATCGCGAAGAAGATGACGACGCCTAAGGTGCCCGCGAAATTGTAGCTCAAGATCGACTCGAAGGCGTATTTCCCGATCCCGGGCCACAGGAAGATCTCCTCCACGACGACGATCCAGGAGAGGAGCGAACCCGCCGTCGTGCCCAGGACCGTCACGGTCGAGATGAGGGAATTCCGCAGGGCGTGCTTGTAGAGCACCCAGAAGTCGGAGAGACCCTTCATCCGCGCGGTCTTTACGTAGTCAAGAGGGAGCACCTCGAGCATGGAACTCCGGGTCATCCGCGTTGCGATTCCCAGGTTCAGGAAGGCAAGCGCGGTCGACGGCAGGATCAAATGCACGATCGCATCGACGAACGCGGCGCCGTCGAGTCGGAGGATCGAATCGAGGACGGACATGTGGGTGATCTGCCACCCCGGGTCCGGCGTGCTGCTGAAATCGCTGCTGTTCGGCAGGCCCAGGACCGGACCGATGCCGATCGCCAGGACGACCGCGCCGAGATACGCGGGCGTCGCCCAGCCGCCGAGGTAGAACAGACGGACCAGATGATCGGGCCAGCGACCGCTGTTGTTCGCCGCGATGACGCCGAGGGGGATCCCGACGACAATCATGAGGAACAGCGCGGAGACGAGGAGCTCGATGGTCGCCGGGAAGAGGGTCAGGATCACCGGGAGGACGGGGGTGCCGCCTTGGGGATCCTTCCCCCAGTTTCCCTGGAAGAGGTTCGCAATGTAGTTCTTGTACTGATCCCAGACCGGTTGGTTCACGCCGAAGTATTGGATGCAGCTCTGGACCGTGTCCGGGCTCGCGTGGGGGCCGACCCAGACCGCGCATGGGTTCCGAACCGAGGCATGGCCCGCGAAGAACGTGATCGTGATGAGTCCGAGGAGGACCGGGATGAACCAGACGACCCGCTTCGCGACGAAGATAGCGAGATCGATCTTGCTCCGACCCACTCCCTGTCCTCCCCTCGGCCCGCAGGTACGGGCCCGACGTGCTGCGCCCGGACCGTCTCGAAGGATCCCTTACGTGCGAGAGGACTCTTCGCGCGATAAACCCTACGACAACATAACGGGCTCTTCGCCCCCTGCCTCCGGAGATTCATTCGCACCAGCCGTCGCGAGGCTAAATCCTAAATAGAGGGAGCCATCTGGCCGCAGAGCCGGTTTTCATGTATCAACGGGTCCAGCGGGAGGATGTCGTGCGAATCCCGCCCGAACGGCTGGGGGAGGACATCGATGCGGTGGCGCGCGAGCTCACGCGCACGACCCTGGAAGGCAAGATCGGGGCGGATAAAACACTCACCCTGATCGCGAGCAATATCGAGCGGATGGGCGAGGGGCGCATCGTCCACGGCGACGGCGCGGTGTATCAGCGGGTGAAGTACGACGCCCTGGTCTTCGCGCCGGCCCTCCAGGAGATCGTCGAGGGCACCGTAGTGGAAATCCTTAAGTTCGGCGCTTTCGTGCGTTTCGGTCCTCTGGACGGCCTCCTGCACATCTCGCAGGTCATGGACGATCGGGTTGACGTGGACGAAGAGGGACAGCGGCTCATCGGGAAGGACACGAAGCGCGATCTTCGGATTGGCGACAAGGTCCGGACGCGGATCGTCGCCGTCTCCCTGAACGAGCGGGCGCCGCGGGAGTCGAAGATCGGGCTCACGATGCGCCAACCCGCCCTCGGCAAACTCGACTGGATCGAAGAGGACCGCGCGAGAGCGGAAGGCCGCACCCGGAAGAAACGGTGAGCTATGGTTGTAAAGGTGCCCAAGGCGTGCAAGAACTGTTCCGCGATCACGGATGAGGACAAGTGCCCGTTGTGCGGGAACGAGACATCGAAGGATTGGCAAGGCTACGTGATCATCGTGGACCATCCGCGTTCCGAGATCGCGAAGAAGATGGGCCTCCATGTCAACGGGAAGTTCGCCCTCCGCGTTCGCTGAGTTTGCGGATGCGACGTTGCGCCTCCCGGATTCATTGCGCGACTATCTGCGATGGCCGATGGGGTCGCTCGTGCACGGGGAGGGCATTCTGCCCGCAATCGGACGTGCGAGCCCCGTCGTCACGGTCGGCGATTTCTGCACGCTGGACCTCGTCGCCCGCGGCCGATCGCCCGACATCTGTCTGGTCGACTTCAAGACGAAGCGCCAGGAGGATCCGGAGCTCCGCGACGCCCTGCAGCGGATCGGATCCGTCGTGATGCGAGTGACGAATCCCGCGGGG
>VBMN01000034.1 GCA_005878385.1 Methanobacteriota archaeon | reverse complement strand
CGTGCTGCTTCTTGAACGTGTTGTACACGAGGTTCAGGCCGCCCAGGGCGTCGTCCTCGACCTTCGTGACGGGGCATACGGTGTGACACTTGCCGCACTGGTAGCACTCGTTGAGCAGGTATTCGTACGAGCTGTACGGCCGGCGGGTGCCCATCCACGCGGTCAGGATGCCGAACATGGGCAGGAAGACGAGCGTGTTCATGTTGGGCCACAGGACGGACAGAACCCAACCGAGGGCGGCCGGTTCCGTGACCACCGGGAGGGCAAAGTAGAACCCGAGGAATCCGACCAGCCCGAGCGCGCCGGCCCACGTCGAGACCTTCCGGGCGGTCGACTCTGGCCGCCGCATCAGTGCGAACGTGGTCACGACCATCGGAGCGAAGACGATGAACAGGGCGATGGCGATCGGGACGATCCAGGGCCTTGCCTCCGGACCCAAGCCGCCGGGTGTGAGGAAGATCCACCCGATCTGCACGCCAACGACCGCAGTCAGGCCGCCGACATAGGGGAGGAGCCACATGCGCATCGGCTGGTAGGCGAGCCGGCGCAAGGCGATGTAGGTCGTCAGACCCACGAGCACGGGAGGGATGATGAAGAACCATTGCATCGCCCCGTTCGGGATGAGCGCCGCGCCGTTCGGAGTGACCCACCGCTGGAAGACGACCTCCCGGATCGAGTACAGCGACGACGTGAAGATCGAGGCGATCCCCGCGAGGCCGACCGCGGACCGAATCGGCGCCTTCGCGGGCCGTGTTTCCCGACCGCGGTCCAGGAACGGCAGGACGAGGAGCGCAATCACCGGGATGCCGCTCAGCAGGTCGCCCCAGAACGCCGCATTGAACTCGGCCTTCAGAGGGGTGCCTTCCCCCAACGTGAACTGCGGGAAGATGTCCGCCACCTTGAGCAGGCCCCAGGAGAAGAGCAGGTACCAGTCTGGCACGATCAGCTCAGACAGCTGTGGGCTCCTCGCAGGCCCGAGGAACGGCGTCACGGCCGCGGAGAGGAAGAACATGATGGCGGTGAGGAGGAAGATCGTGACGAGGTCCCGGGTGGCCTCCTGCGGGAAGAGCGGGATGCCGGGCTGGTGGTCCGCGCGTTGCGGCCCGTACTGCCGCGGGAATCCCGGCCGGCCTTCCAGGATTTTCTCCTTGACGTGCTCGATCTCCATGGACACCTCAGTGGGGCTCCGCGACCCCTTGCAGCCAGACGAGCCCCATGTGCAGGACGATCAGTCCGATCACGATGAGCGGCAGGATGAACACGTGGAGCCAGTAGAACCGGAGGATGTACACGCCGGACAAGGTGTTGATGTCGCCGAACAGCAGGCGGGCGAGCTGGTCGCCGATCACCGGGGACGCACGGCTCATGTTGATCCCGATGTTCGCGGCGCCCTCGCTCAGGTTGTTCGCGGGCAGCAGGTACCCGGAGTAGCCGAACGCCAGGGTGAGCAGGAGCAGGACGACACCCAGGAGCCAGTTCAGCTCGCGGGGCTTCTTGTATGCGCCTGTGAAGTACACGCGGCACATGTGGAGGAAGACCGCGGCAATCATGATGTGCGCGGCCCAGTGGTGCATGCCGCGGATGATGAACCCGAACGGGATGTCGTTCATGATGATGAGCATGGAACGCCACGCGGGGTTCGTCAGGTCACCCGTCGAGCTGATCTCCAGTCGGCCGTCGGGGACGTAGAAGAAGCCGAGCAGGATGCCCGTGATCGTGAGGACGATGAACGCGACGAACGAAATTCCCCCGAGGCAGTAGAGCGGGTACCAGTACCAGATCGTCTTCAGCTCGTACTTCTCCGCATGGCTCCGGGGCATCTGGCGCTGGTCCACCTCGACGACGACCCGGGTCAGGTCCGCGTACGGCACGGTGGGGAAGCGGGACTTGATCCAGCCGAAGATCGTGCGCCCCGTGTCTTTCCGGATGTCCCCCGTGGTCGACATGTCCTACCTCAGCAGTACACGTACCAGTTCGGGTCGGCCATGCCGCCCACGAGATTCAGGCCCTGCGCTTGGACCGGGATCACCGGGAGGGCTCGCGGTGCAGGTCCGTGCACGCGTTCCGCTCCGACATACTTCGCCCCGCTCTTGTCGTTCACGTTCACGATGAGGACCATGGGCTCGTACTGGGAACCGTGGCAGACGCAGTAGATCGGATCTTGCTTGAACTGAACATAGGTTGGTGGCGACGCTCCATAGGCGCTGTAGTCGCGGCCCGGCGGCGGATTGTCGACGACGTGCCAGCCGGGATAGCAGCACAAGTGGACGCACCGGTCGAAGAAGACGAGGATGCGCGTCCCGCCGTTCGCCGCATCCAGGGTCGCGTCGTCAAAGTAGAGGTTGAAACCGGTCGGGAGTGGCGCTGGCATCTGGCTCGGCGGTGGGACCGAGAAGAATTGGCTCTCCCGTTTGATCCGGACGATGATGACCGGGAATCCCGTGCCCGGGACGTACTTGTCGTCCTGGAACAGGCCCCTCCAGACTCCGGTGGCGCCCTGCCACTCCTGGAAGTCCGAGACGCGAACGGGCGTGCCCGCTTTGTTGTTCCACCATTGCGGTGTCGGGAACTTCGTGTACTGGATCGTCTCTCGGATCTCTCCGGTGAACTTGTATGGAGGTGGAAGGATCTGGCCGGCCACGAGGCCTCCGAGGCCCGCGAGGGACGCGACGAGACCGGCTCCGACTCCGATCTGGACCCATTCGCGCCGGGTCATGCCCTTTTCTTTCTCTTCCTTCTCCCAGCTCACGGCACACCTCAACGGAACGCCCGAGGCGGGACGATCTTGGGGCGTCGGATCTTATGAATCAACTCGTCCGGCATGAACTCTTTGCGATAGATGTCCAGCGCGACGGTCAGGAGGAGGAAGACCATGCCCAGGAAGACCGCCATGTAGGTGTCCGCCTGGCCGTCCTCGAATCCGGACAGGACCTGCAACGCGATGATGACCGAGAGGATGCTGAACCATACGACGCCGACAATGAGGCCTGCGAGGGCGAGGGAGGCCATCGCACTTCGGCGCGGGGCGTCGGTCCGGATGATCTCGGTCATGGGAGTCCCTTGCGCACGTGCTCCCGATGGTCCGTGTGGTGCCGACTGGACGATTTGATCAAGAAGTAGCTGATGATGACCCAGAGGAGCGTCGCGGCGATGCCGATGATTCCGATCCAATAAGCGCGAAGGAGAATCCCCTTTTCCACGGGCTGACCGCCGGTCGGTGCTCCGGCCAAGGCGATGCGGCCCGTCATACCGGCCAAGCGGTGCGGGATGCAATAGAACTCGATCCCACCCGAGGGCGAGATTTCCGGCCGGAACTGCGTGCCGTTATAGGTGACGAGGGTCATCGACACGACCGTGAAGTTCAGGGTCACATTCAGTCCGGGATTCACGAGTAGCGTGTTGACTTTGATGGTGCCGTTCACATCGTTGATCGTGAACGAATGCTGCATTGTGTCGTTGTTGTGGAACGTGACGATGAGTTGGATCGGGAGCTCCGGGACCAAGATCAGGCTACGGTCAAATTGCTGCCGCGTCCCGTTCGTCTCGCCGACCACGGTGACCGTGAAGGTGGGGACAGGGACCGCCTGCGGCGATACCGGCACGGCTAACACCGGGAAGGCGGCAAAGACCAACAAAGACGCCGCCATGATGAGCGCGAAGCTTCTCATCCCACGACCTTCTGGCTGCCGCTCCCATCTAGAGATGCCGGGCAAGCGCGAAAATGAACGATTCCTATTTATACGTTGTGCAGTTGTGCATTTTTCCTCCTTAGAAATCGTCTAGACACGCTGGTCGAACGATACTCAGCCACGCCTCACGAGTTGCATATTCAGATATCTATAAAAGAGCCGATATGAAAATGAAGCATAGACGTTCCGAGCTCGCGAACTGAATGTACCGCGACAGTACAAAAACCTTTTAAGAGAAGTCCAATTCTCCCGGGACGTTCCCATATGAGCAAAGCGGAAACGCTCCTAAGAATCAAGGAGGCGGAGGCTCAAAATCGGACAGTGAAGGAAGCCGTCCAGCGGGAACGAGAGGTCGCCCTGCGCGACGCGCGTCGGGCCGCACTCGACCTCCTCGAGACGTTCCGCGCGCAAGCCGAAACGCGCTATCGCGAAATCTTGACGGCGGCGGAATCCGGCGTCGGGTCGGAGCGGGACAAGATGCTCGCATCGGCCCGCGAGGAGGCGGCCCGAATCGCCACTCGCGGGAAGGCGAACGTCGACAAGGCGGTCGAACTCGTCTTGACGAAGTTCCGGGGTGCCGTTCGTGTTTAGACCCGAACGAATGGCACGGGCCGTGATCGCGGGCCCCCGGGACAAGCTGTCCTCGGTCATCACGACGCTGCACGACATGAAGCTGATTCACATCATCGACCACCATGGCGAGGACGAGACCTTTCGGATTGGAAAACCGCTACCCCCCGCCGCGGAACTTTCAGAGGACCTCGTGAAACTCCGGTCGATCGCGAACATCCTCGCGGTGAAGACGCCTCCGAAGGAGGCGGAAACGGTGCGGATCGAGGAACTCCGGGAGAAAATCCTTACCCTAGAACTGAACATCACGGAAGAGGACGCCGCTCGGAAGAAAGCCGAGTCGCTTCTCGGCGACCTTGGTCGGCGTATCGACGAACTTCGGCCCTTTGCGGATCTCGGTCTTCCCCTCGACACATACCGAGGGTACGAAACGATCGCGGTCATCGTGGGCCAGATCGCGAGGGAGATCTCCGAGGGTGACTTCGAAGGCATTCCGGTCGAGGTCTTCCAGGCGCCGGGAATCGTCGCGGTGTTCATGTCAAAGTCCGCCGTGGATCAGGCCCTTGGAGTTCTCGCCCGATTCGGCTTCGCGCAGATCGACGTCCCGGCCGGCGAGGGGAATCCGAAAGAGTTGCTGGACGAAGCTCTCGCTGACTTGGAGAAGTGGAAGGGGCGACTCGAGGAGATCCAAGGGCGCCTGGAAACACTCCGAGAACGATATGCCGGCTTCGTCATCGCTGCAGAGGAAGCCCTCGAAGTCGAAGTGGACAAGGCGGAAGCCCCGCTTCGGTTCGCGGTGAGTGACCACTCCTTCGTCATCGACGGATGGTTGCCCGCCACGAGATCGTCCGAGGTCCGAACGCGCCTCGAGGCCCTTGGCCTCTTCGTGGAATCCGAAGATCCACAAGGTGCCCACCCGGGGGAGGAGCCGCCGGTCCTCTTACGCAACCCGAGACCGGCGAAGCCGTTCGAGTTCCTGATCCACCTTTATTCGACACCGAACTACCATGAGCTGGACCCGACTCAGTTTCTCTTCCTCGCAGCCCCGTTTTTCTTTGGCTTCATGATCGGCGATGCAGGTTACGGTGCCCTCTTCATCGCCTTGGGAATCATCGCCATGATCCGGCTGAGCCGAGAGGGCATCTGGTGGCGTATTTTCATGGTCACCGCACTCGGCGGTGTCTGGGCGCTCCTCTTGGGCCTCCTCATCTTTGGCGAGGCGTTCGGAGTCCCGTTCCATCCGCCCCCGGGCCATCTCGAGGAACTCAGTTTCGAGTCGTTCGGACTTTCGATTCCAATCCAGCCCATCATTCACAAGGCCTTCGGCGTCGCGGACATGATCTATCTTTCACTCTTGTTCGCCGCGTTGCACCTTGGCACCGCATACGTCATCGGGTTCGTGAACGAGATCCAGCACAACAAGAAACACGCGCTCGCGAAGCTCGGCTGGTTCATGTGCCTCTTCGGATTCTTTACGCTTCTAACCTTCTGGTTCCGGTGGAACCGAATTGCTCAGTGGGTATGGGACGTGCCGTTGGGATGGTTCCCGAGAGTCATCGAGCCGTTCGGCCTGAGCGGGTTCGTCGGAGTGTATCTCCCTCTCGTCTCGCTCGTCCTCATTTTCGGAGCCTTTCTCGGGCTGACCGAGTCCGTAATCGCCCCCATCGAGGTCGCGGGACTCCTGGCGAACATCATGTCCTACACCCGCCTTGCCGGGCTCGGAATCGGCAAGGCGGCGATCGCATCCGCGTTCAACACGATCATCTTCCAGGGCTTGATCTTCCCGGGCCAGATCGGCTTCGTGATCCTGGGAATCGTCTTCCTGGTCATGGCGCAATTGCTCGTGTTCCTCCTCGGTTGGATTTCGGCGGGGATTCAAGCCCTCCGTTTGAACTACGTGGAGGCCTTCATCAAATTCTACAAGGGCAACGGGACTCCGTTCCGTCCCTTTGGAGTGAGAACCACGCAGGAGGTATAGACGCATGGCAGACCCATTCGCTGCGCTCTCCGCAGCGATCACAATGGCAGGGACAGGAATTGCGACCGCATGGGCCGAGAAGGTCGTCGGTGGAGCGACCGTCGGGGCGATGGCTGAGAAGCCCGAACTGTTCGGGCGGGGCCTGATCCTGATGGTGCTGCCCGAGACGATCGTCGTCTTCGGCCTGGTGATCGCGCTCCAACTGCTCAGCAAGGTCGCATAAGCGGTTTCGCATGGGCCTCGAAACGGTGATCGAGGACGTCCTCTCCCGAGGACGCTCGGAAGCCGAGGAGATCCGCCGCGCGACCATGGCCGAGCGAGAGCGGATCCTCCAAGACGCGCGCGCCGAAGGAGCGAAGCTGCTCTCGCAACGCGAACAGGATGCCAAGGTGGCCGTGGAACGGTCGCGGGTCCAAGCCCTCGCCCGTGCGGAACTGGAGAGCAAGAAGGTCGTCCTGTCCGCACAAAAGGAACTCCTCGATCAAGTCTATGCCGCGGTCCTCGAGAAGCTCGCCCGCCTCGCCGAAAGCGAGAGCCTTGTACGGTCTCTCCTTCAGGCGCATGAGGGAGAGTGGCGGAACGGGAAGGTGTCCTGCAACGCGCACGACGCGGGCGCAGTGCGATCAATCGTCGGCAAGAACTTTGGCGGGACAATCGAGTGCGTCGGAGGGGTTGTAATCGATAGTGCGGACGGATCCCGCCGGATCGACCTTCGGTTCGAGACGATCCTGGCAGACGTGTGGCGGGACTCAATCAAGGAAGTCGCGGAGGTCTTGTGGCCGCCCCGGTGAGCTCCACCTTGCCACCCGAGTTGGCCCGATATTGGCGGCGTGTGACTCGATGGATCCCGATCGAGAGCGGAAACTACCCCTATGTCACGGCACGCGTGCGGGCGAAGAAGGCGGCACTCCTCTCGCCGGACGTCTACGAACGGATGCTGCAGATGGAAATCCCGCAGATCGCTCGGGTGTTGAGCGAGGGGGCCTACAAGACGGAGATCCTGGCGCTCGCGACGAAGGCGTCCGGAGTCGACCTGATCGAACTCGCGACGAGTCGAAACCTCGCGGCCGTCTACACACAGATCATCGGATTCTCCGAGGGCGAGCTCCGGCAGATGATCGGCTGGTACCTGGACCGGTTCGACGTGCAGAACGTGAAGACGATCGTCCGCGGGAAACTGTTCGGCGCCTCTCCGTCCGAGATCCAGGAGGACATCGTCGCCGCCGGGAGCATGCGGGAGTCCTTCCTTCAGAGCCTCATCGAGCTCCCCACCCTCGACGAGGTCTTCGCCCGACTCGAAGGAACGATTCACGCGCAGGCCCTGGAGGCCCTAGGGAAGAAACCCTCCGAGGTCTCGAAGTGGAACGAATGGGAAGACCTCGTTACGAAGCTCTACTACGAAAACCTCCTCGCCGTGGTGCCGGAGCGGACGGAGGGGACTCGCCTCATGCGGGAATTCATCCGCCGCGAGATCGACATCGTGAATGTGAAAACCCTCCTGCGTCTCTGGGCATCGAAGGCCACGCTGCCGTACGACGCCTTTGTGGAAGGAGGCCTCGAGATTCCCACCGCGGAACTCGCGGAGATGGTGGCGTTGGACGTGAACGGTCTCGCGGCCCGTCTTCGAGACTACGCGCTCACGGAGGACCTTTCCACGAAGCTGAAGGACCTCCAGGCGATGGGCGTCGGGCAGCTGGTCCGATCGGTCGAAAAGCTCCATCTTCTCGAGGCGGGCCGGTACGCACACGTCCACCCGCTGTCCGTCTTGGTCATCCTCGACTACATCGTGCGGAAAGACCGCGAGGTCCAAAACCTTCGGATCATCGCCCGGGGAAAGGAGAGCGGCTTGTCCTCGGAAGTGATCCGAGAGCTCCTGGTGGTATGAGATGGAACTCGCCGCTGTTGGCCGTGACGAATTCGTCCAGGGATTCAAACTCGCCGGGGTTCGTAAGACCTTCAGCGTCAGTCCGGAGAACCTGGAATCGCAAGTCGCGAAAGTCCTCGAGGATTCGAACGTCGGGATCCTGATTTTGAGTGCGGACGACATGAACGCCCTCAGCCACGGTCTGCGGCATCGCCTCGAGACGACCCCGCGACCGGTGGTGATCGCGGTCGGCAAGCGCGAGGAAGAGGACCTGCGGGAGAAAATCAAGCGGGCGATCGGCGTCGATCTGTACAAGTGATTAGAGCATGGAGCACGAACTATGGCGATGAAGCAAACGGACAAGGGGGTCGCAGGAAAGGGGACCGGGGAGATCTTTCGGGTCGCCGGACCCGTCGTCACCGCGACGGGGCTCCGCCCGCGGATGTACGACGTCCAGTTCGTCGGGGAAGAGCAGCTCCTGGGAGAGGTCATCCAGATCATGGGCGACAAGACGGTCATCCAGGTGTATGAGGACACGAGCGGCGTGAAACCCGGCGAAGTCGTCATGGACACGGGCGCGCCTCTCGTCGTCGAACTCGGGCCCGGACTCCTCGGCAGCATCTACGATGGCGTCCAGCGTCCCCTGCCGATCCTCCAGAAGGTGATGGGGGACTTCATCCTTCGCGGCGTGAAGTCTCCCGGGCTGACGAGGGAGAAGTTGTGGAGATTCAACCCGAAGGTGAAACAGGGCCAGGCAGTCGCCCCGGGAGAGGTCGTCGGGACCGTTCAGGAAGCGAAGAACGTCGAGCACCGGATCATGGTCCCGCCGAACTTCCGCGGCGGGAAGGTCGCTCAACTCAAAGAAGGGACGTTCAAGGTCGACGAGGTCGTCGTCCAGCTGGACAACGGAGAGCAGGTGAAGCTCGTCCAGACGTGGCCCGTCCGGAGGGCCCGTCCCGTCCGCGAGCGGCTCATGCCGACAATCCCCCTGGTCACGGGCCAGCGCGTCCTGGATTTCCTGTTTCCGATCGCAAAAGGCGGGACCGCCGCGATTCCGGGAGGTTTCGGGACCGGAAAATGCGTCACCGGCGACACATTCGTGCACACGGCGGCGGGAGGCAGACGTCGCATCGAAGACCTCTTCGCAGAAGCAAGAGGGACCGTCACGCGGAACCCGAACGAAACCACGATTCACCTTTCGGAACCAATCGAGGTCTTTTCGCTCGAGGGCCAACGAGTGACTACGCGGATGGCCACCCACGTCTATCGGGGACTAACTCGAGGATTGGTCTCAATCCGGACCAAGAATCGCAGGCATCTAAAGGTCACTCCGGTCCACAAACTCTTCCGAGTCACAGATCGTGTCGAAGAGGTTCCCGCGATTCTCCTGGATCCTGGCGACTCGATCGCAATCCCCCAAGGCACTGAAGGGCTCGCTTCCGACCGGATCCTGGAAGCCTCCTATGATCCTGGAACCTCCCTAGTCTACGATCTGACTGTCCCGGAATCACATAATTTCGTCGGGGGGAATCTGCCTACATTCCTTCACAATACCGTCACCGAACAGCAGCTCTCGAAATGGTGCGACGCGCAGGTCGTCATCTACATTGGTTGCGGGGAGCGAGGAAACGAGATGACGGAAGTCCTGTCCACGTTCCCCAAGCTGATCGATCCGTACACCGGGGCGCCGCTGATGGAGCGCATGTCCCTGATTGCGAACACCAGCAATATGCCGGTCGCCGCGCGAGAAGCTTCGGTGTACACGGGCATGACGCTCGCGGAGTACTACCGGGACATGGGGTACAACGTGGCGTTGATGGCCGACTCGACCTCACGATGGGCCGAGGCGATGCGAGAGATCTCGAGCCGCCTCGAGGAGATGCCGGGCGAGGAAGGCTTTCCCGCATACCTGTCCGCGAGGCTGAGCGAATTCTACGAACGGGCCGGAAGGGCGAAGACCCTCAGCGGCCTCGAAGGATCCGTCAGCGTCGTCGGTGCCGTCTCCCCGAGCGGGGGAGACTTCTCGGAACCGGTCACGCAGGGGACCCTCCGAATCGTGAAGGTGTTCTGGGCCTTGGACACGGCCTTGCGGGCGCGCCGCCACTTCCCTGCGATCAATTGGCTTCAGTCGTATAGTCTGTACACGCAGATCCTCGAGGACTGGTTTCGCAAGAACGTGAACGAGGAGTGGCCCCGACTGCGGGCGTGGACCCAGCGGACGCTCCAGGAGGAGGCGGAACTCGAGGAAATCGTCCGTCTCGTCGGGGCCGACGCATTGCCGCCGGACCAGCAGCTCACCCTCGAGGTCGCGCGGATGATCCGGGAGATCTTCCTCCAGCAGAACGCCTACCACGCCGTGGACACGTTCTGTCCTCCGGAACGGCAGTTCAAGTTGATCAGTGCGATCAAGAAGTATTCCGACCTCGGGCAGAAGGCAGTGAAGCTCGACGTCCCGACGAAGGACGTCGCCTCGCTGAAATCCCGCGAACTGCTGACGCGCGTGAAGTACGAGTCGGAGTTCGACAAGGAACTCACGAACACGCTCACACAGATGGATGAGGAATTCAAGCGACTGGGAGCG
This sequence comes from Methanobacteriota archaeon, assembly GCA_005878385.1. Classification (GTDB taxonomy): domain Archaea; phylum Thermoplasmatota; class Thermoplasmata; order RBG-16-68-12; family RBG-16-68-12; genus RBG-16-68-12. The sequence goes on along the minus strand of VBMN01000034.1, from coordinate 8,414 downwards.
ACCTGAGATGCCGACGGAGTACCGGACGATCACGGAAATCGCGGGACCTCTCATCTTCGTGGAGAAGACGGAGTGGGTCGGATACGGTGAACTGGTCGAGGTCGGTCTCCCGGACGGCACACGGAAGCGCGGACAAGTCCTCGATTCGTCCAAGGACATCGTCGTCGTGCAGGTGTTCGAGGGGACCGCGGGCATCGACCGACAGTCGACCGTGAAGTTCCTCGGAGAGACGATCAAGTTGAATGTGTCACGTGACATGCTCGGCCGAATCTTGAGCGGGGCGGGAGAGCCAATCGACGGTGGCCCTCCGATCGTGCCGGAGAAGCGCGTCGAGATCACAGGCTCCGCGATCAATCCCTATTCGCGGGAGCATCCGGCCGAGTTCATCCAGACAGGCATCTCCACGATTGATGGATTGAACACCCTCGTGCGTGGTCAGAAGCTCCCGTTGTTCTCGGGCGCAGGCCTCCCGCACAACGAGGTCGCACTCCAGATCGCGCGGCAGGCGAAGGTCCTCGGAAGCCAGGAACCGTTCGGAGTCGTCTTCGCTGCGATGGGCATCACGCATGAAGAGGCCCGCGTATTCATGGACGACTTCGAGAGGACCGGCGCCCTCCGACGTGCGGTCCTCTTCCTGAACCTCGCGGACGACCCCGCCGTGGAGCGTCTCATCACGCCGCGGATGGCCCTCACCGCGGCCGAATACCTCGCATACGAAGTCGGCATGCACATCCTCGTCATCCTCACGGACATGACGAACTATGCCGAGGCGTTGCGACAAATCGGCGCTGCAAGGGAGGAGGTTCCGGGCCGTCGCGGGTATCCCGGCTACATGTACACGGATCTCGCCACGATGTACGAGCGAGCGGGCCGCATCCACGGGAGAAAAGGGAGCATCACGCAGATTCCCATCATGTCGATCCCGGACGACGACTGGACGCATCCGATCGCGGACCTCACGGGGTACATCACGGAAGGCCAGATGGCGATCGCCCGGGACCTGCACCGGAAGGCGATCTACCCGCCGGTCGACCCGCTGCCCTCCCTTTCCCGGTTGATGGACGCCGGAATCGGCAAGGACCGGACCCGGGAGGACCACAAGCAGGTCGCGGACCAGCTCTACGCCGCGTATGCGGAAGGCAAGGACGTCCGCGGCCTCGTCGCCATCGTCGGGAAAGAGGCGCTCTCGGACCGCGATCGCAAGATGCTCGAGTTCGCGGACCGGTTCGAGCAGGAGTTCATTCGACAGGGGGCCGAAGAAGACCGGACGATCGAGCAGACGCTCGAGATCGGATGGAAACTTCTCGCCACGCTCGACGAAGCGTGGCTCACGAAGGTCGATCGGAAGACGTTGGAGAAGTACCACCCCGCTCACCGCGCCGGGTCGCCGGGACCAGAACGGAAGGTGCCCGTGTAGATGGTCCTGGTCCAATACAAGCCCACCCGGTCCGTCCTCCTCCAGCTGCGGCGGACCCGCCGGGTGGCGGAACGAGGCCATAAGCTCCTGAAGCTCAAACAGGACGCATTGATCGTGGAGTTCTTCCGGGTCTTGGAGCGGGCGAAGGCAGTCCGATCGAACCTGGTCGAGAAGTACAAAGTCGCGGAAGCACGGATCGCTATCGCCCGTGCAATCGAAGGGTCCATGGGGGTGAAGTCCGCCGCGTTCGCGCTTACCGAGGCGCCGTCCCTCGAACTGAAGACGAAGAATGTGATGGGTATCATCGTCCCGAAGATCGACGCGAAGGCGGTCCGCAAGCGGATCGATCAACGCGGTTACGGGATCATCGGGACGAGTCCGCGCATCGACGAGGCGGCCGAAGCGTACGAAAACCTCGTCGAGGATGTGATTACAGCCGCGGAAATCGAAACGACGATGCGCCGTCTCATCGAGGAGATCGAGAAAGTGAAACGCCGGGTGAACGCACTCGAGTACCGCGTGATCCCCGAGCTCAAGGCTACCGAGGCGTTCATCCGCCAGCGGCTGGAAGAAATGGAGCGGGACAATTTCATGCGTCTGAAACGGTTCAAATCGACATGATCGCCCGTCTCGCCGCCCGATGGGACGATCCGACGCGCCGCGCTCGCTTGTTGAAATGGCTTTGGGCGATTTCGACCGGATTCACCCTATTCGGGTTCGGCGTGATCTTCTACCGAATCTTCTTCCCGCGCTGATCAGCTCGCACGTCCGTTCATGCGGCGCGGCGGCCGGAATCGGAACGGCGACACGAAACGCCCGGTGAACGCCTTCAGGTCCTGTAGGTCCTCTGGATCGCCCGACCATCGGGCGAAGGCGTCACCGAAGTTCGTCTCGAGACTGGTCATGAAGCGCCTGAGATTTTTCCCCGCCCTGCGCGGAACCTTGCCCGAATACACCGCGACCAGGTAGGCATGAGGGCCTCGCTCCAGGAGCGTGGTCTTGCCTCCGACCTCGAAGCGGCGGAGTTCCCCGTTCTCCTCCGGATCCGCGTCCTTCAAGAACGAGAGGATCGCGGTGAGCATCCCGGAGAGGATATCCGCATCGCGGTCCGCCCGCATGCGCCGGGTGTTGTGCATCATCAGCCGGCCGTCCTTCGAGATGAGGAAGACGTCGTCGATCGACGATGTCCGGCGGATGCCGAACCGGTAGCCGGTGTATCCCACGGCCCCGAGCGTCAGCACCGCGAGCCAATAGGGGGCGTACCCAATCATTGCGTCAATCCACGTCCCCGCAGCGAGGACACGGACGTGAACCGTGGCCGAGAGAGTCGTACCGACAAACGTGACGTTCACGATGTGGTCGCCCGCCTCGCCCGCCCTGTACGACCCGTCGATCCCCACCTGCCCGTGGCTGTCGTTCGTATTCCAGTCAAATCGGTTCGGCTCTTTGGAAATGACATGCGATCCTGCATCGAGGGCGACCGCCGTGAATCTCACGACACCACCCGATGGAACCACGATCGGCGAGGGCCAACCCGGCCATCGGAGTTCCACGCGGGCCGGAAGGCCCAGGTATTCGTAGACGAGATCGACCCGTTCGAGCGTCGGGGTGACCAACCCATTCGTCGTGGCGAGGGTCGCGGACCAGCGGATCATCGTCGAGTTGGTGTCGGTGATGTTGCCGTCGGACCCGACGGGCTTCCAGTACGTCCCGTCTCCGATGGCGAAGGAGATCGATGTCCCCGCGGGCGTGCGGGATCTCGCCTCCAGGATGCGCCAGTTGCGGAACGTGGCGAGTTCCGCGGCTGGAATCGTGAACACGCCCGAGGCCACCGATCCCGATTGCATCGAACGGTGCCGGGTCGCAACGGCCATCGCGGCCAAATTCGGCGAGGCGCTCGCGTTCGTCGTCGTCAAGTCCACGCGGGCCTGGAGGAATGAGGCCGAAGGGAGGGTCGCGGCGTACGTTCCCGCCGCGGTCCAGAATTGCCATGCGCTCCACGTGGGGCTCCCCGGACTGGAATCATTCCCAGTGCGGAGCGCGGCCCACAACGTGGTGGGACCGGACGCATCGAAGGCCCAAGTCACCCCGAGGAACTCCGAGGCCGTGCCGAGGGCGACGGCGTTGGAGAGATACGTCCCGTTATGTCGGTTCGGGAAGACGAGGGAGACATCGTCGATGCGTGCCTCCACCGACGACACGCTCGTGTTGTCGGCAATCACGTCGATCCCCACGCTCACCTCGTAGAGACCCGGCAACGCGGTCGTGGCCGAGACGTCCGCGAAGAATGGCCGCCATCCGGATCCGGGAGCTGCCGAGAACGTTCTCAGAATGGAACCCGAGGTACTCGTCACGTTTACGATCCCAATCACACGGACGATACCCGTCGCAGTGGGAGTCGACCAATTCACTCGAACGACGCCGCTGCCCAACGCCGGAGACGTCGCGTTTGCCTTGACCACCGACTGACGTACGCGAGCGGTCTCCTCGAACTGCTTCGCGTTGCCAAGGCGCAGATCATCGACGTACACGGTGCCCGAGGGAATCCCTTGACCATTCACACGTAGGGTCAGCGAGATGAGGGCGTCGCGAACCGGTCCAAGTTCGGTCAGATCGACCGAGACCTCCTGCCACCCAGCAACGAGGGCGCGTGGCGCGGTCCCGTAGAGCGTCGCTCCGACATACGCCGTGACGTTGAAGGTCAATGGGAGACTGGAATTCGACGGCAGAACCCAAACCACCATGCGATCGGAGGACCAGTTCACGGGGGCGAGATGCTGGACTCCCGCCCACGCCCCCGGTCCGGGACCGAGCGAGAAATTGAGTCCGAGCATGCCTGTCCCCTCATGCGGTTTCGTGGTGTTCGTCCACGCGACCCCATTGACACCCGCCCAGACTCCCGCGTTCACGTCCAGGTGGTCCCATGAGGATTCGGTCTTCGGAGAGTCATGTCGAAACACGGCGGTGGCGGTCCCAGTGTCCCACGCGGCAGACACATTTCCGTGGGCGCTTGGCTCGAAGGTCCACGGTGTCCCCGAGACGAAGTCGCCGTCCACGATATGGTTCGCGGTATCCGCGCGGAGCGCGATCCCCGCGGCACCCATGGTCAAGGTCGGGTCCAAGCTGCCGTTCGCGGCGAACTCACCCGGCCGGTCCCACGAAAGGTTGTGAGCCGTCCAGGGAAGGCTCGCGTTGCCGCCTGCGAGGTCGACCCCTTGCACGGCGAGCCCCGCAGCCGTGCCCATCGTCCATGTGACCGTGCGGGATGCGTCTCGGTTCTCGATCTCCGTAGGCAGATCCCCGCGAACGGGGGGCGTCAGGAAAGCGAGGAGCAGGCTAACTGCGAGTAGCGCGAATAGTCCGATCGCATCGAACCGATGCGCTCGGCTGGGCCTCTGCACGAGCACGGCCATCCCGCCCCATTTTCCCCTGCTCCCGGCCCAGGACCCCTCCATTCCACCCGCATCGCGGGCGAAGGCTCAGGGAACGCAACCATCACCAGGTTGATACTTAATGATTTCGAGAACATATGGTGCGAAAAGGTTACTGCCAGGCTCGAACCCGGGCCGAGTCTACGTCTCGTGGAGTTGATGCTCCACGACCAACGCCGCGAGCCGCGCGAACGTCGCCTCGACCTGGATGCCTTTCTTTGCGGACGTGAGGAAGAACTCGGAACCGTATGCCTTCGCGAACTGCGCGACGTCCCGTTCCTGGAACTGGGAGTTCGAGGACAGGTCCGTCTTGTTCACGACGATGAGGATCGGGACCTTCCCGACCACCTGCTCGACGCCGTCGATCCAGTCGTCCAGGTCGTCCAAGGTCCGTCGGCGCGTGAGGTCCGCGACCGCGAGGATCCCGTTCGCGCCGTAGAAGTAGGCGTCCTTGAGCAGCTCGCGGAACCCTTTCTCGCCCATGATGTCCCAGATCATCATGTCGACCTGCACGGGTCGGGGCACGTCCGGCATCGAGACGTGGACCTCCTTCTTCGACACCCGCGTGCCGATCGTCGTGATGTACTGCTCATCGAACATGTTCATCACATATCGGCGGACGAGGGAGGTCTTTCCAACCGCCTTCTCGCCGACGAGGCACACTTTCGATTTGAGACGTTTCGTCGCCAACCGACGCCCCCGCTCCGTGGCAACTCCGCACTCCGGGCGCGGCTACTTAACGCTTCTCGCCTCGTTCTCGCGGTCGGACTTCAGCTCGCCACGGAGATGCCATCGCGTTTGAGCACCATCGTGCCGAGCCGCTGGAACAGGAGCTCCACATTCTCTCCTGTCTTCGCGGAGGTGTAGAAGAACGGCGCTTCGAAGGCCCGCGAGGCCTCGCCGATTTCCTTGTCGCCGTACAGGATCATGACCTCGTCTTTCAGGTCGATCTTGTTGATCGCGTACACGACGGGGATTTCGCCGACGACTTTGAAGACGCCCTGCACCCAGTCGTCGAGCTCCTTCAGCGTTGAGTAGCGAGTCAGGTCCGCGACCGCGAGGACGCCCTTGGCTCCGTGGAAGAAGGCCTCCTTCAGGAGATCCCGGAATCCCTTCTCGCCCATGATGTCCCAGATCGTGATGTCCATCTGGAGCTTCTTGCGGTCCGGCATGTCGAAGACGATCTCGCGCTTCGACACCTTCGCGCCGAGGGTCGTGATGTAACGGTCCTCGAAATCGTCCTGGACGAAACGGCGGATGAGAGAGGTCTTGCCGACCGCGGCCTCGCCGACCAAGCACACCTTCGTCTTGATGCGCTGCATCTCGGGCATGGAGGGCGCGTCTCGATTCTCCCGGGATTACTTAAAACGTCCGGCACGAAAGTCGAGCGGAAGGAACCTTTTTCTCCGCGGGTTTCTTGCGGGCTGCAATGCGCCTGGGACACCGGGTCATCCTCGCCCTGGACGTGACGGATCCATCGCGGGCACGTTCGATCGCCAGGGCCGTCAAATCGGACGTCGACGCGATCAAGGTAGGATGGGCCACCCTCCTCTCGGGCGGAACGGAACTGATTCGGGAACTCGCGGGCCTCGGATATCTCCTGGCGGACATGAGGACCGCCGAGATCCCAAACACGACGAGGCTCATCGTGGAACAGGTGGCGGCTCTCGGAGCTTCCGGCATCGTCACCCAAGGATTTGTCGGAGAGGACTCCGTCCGAGCCGCCGTCGACGCGGCGGGTCGGGCCGAGGTCTTCGTGATCACGGAGATGAGCCATCCGGGGGGAGCCCAGTTCACCGCACCCCATGCGGAGGAGATGGCGAGGATCTCGGTCCGAGCGGGGGCCGCCGGAATCGTGGCGCCGGCCACGCGGCCGGACCGGGTGAGGGCCCTCCGTGCGATTGTCGGCTCGCGGCTCATCCTCGCGCCAGGTGTCGGTGCTCAAGGAGGCAAGGCCACCGACGCCATCGCAGCCGGGGCCGACGCGGTGATCGTCGGGCGGGCGATTTACGACGCGAAGGACCCCGCGGCAGCGGCCCGCGCCATCGGGGACGAGATCCGTTCCGCCCCGAAGTAAGGCTTTTCTTCGCCTCCGGCATCGCAGGCCCACGTCCGCCCACGTCGTCACGGATCGGGAGAGCCTCCGCGCGTTCGTCGAGGAGGATCCGATCGGGAACGCGATCGTGTGGGACCGCGTGTTCCAGCAGTCGCAATACGAGGTCTACGCGGAAGGCGACACACCTCGCGGGGTCATGGCCGTCCACCGGGCCCGGAGTTCGGACGGGGCGAACTTCATCGCCCTCGCGGCCCGCGACGCGGACGCGGCGGGCCGTCTCGCGGAGGCCGTCCCTCGAGGATCCACGATCATCCATCTGACGGACGAGTTCCCGCTCGCCGTCCTCGAGCCCCGGGCGCAGGAGTTCCATCCACTCCCCGCGTGGCTGTTCGAACTCGTCCCGCAGGATTTCGTCGACCATCCGGACGATCGGGTGCGTCCCCTGAACCCGGGTTCCGCGGGACGGGTCGCAAAGTTGTGGCAGCCGGCCTGGCCGGCGGAAGCATACGTCCGCCGCCGTATCGAAGGCGGACCCACCGCCGCGATCTACGAGGCCGATGAGCCGGTCGCGTGGGCTCTCACTCACACGATCACGGATCGTGTCGGGATCATCGGCATGGTCCACGTCCTCGAGGAATATCGACGAAAGGGCCTCGCTCGTTCCGTCGTGTCTGCGGTTTCCCGGGAGCTGCAGAAAGTCGGAAAACGTCCGACCCTCCACGCCTTCGTGGACAACGTCGCCTCCCTCTCCCTGTTTTCGTCACTCGGCTTCCGGAAGGTGAAACGCCAGGTGTGGGGCGACGCGGTGTTCCAATGAAGATCACGCCGCTCGCGGCGGACAGCCTCGGGGCGCGCTCCATGGCGACCCTCGTCGAGACGCCCGACGTAACCGTGCTCATCGACCCGAGCGTGCGCCTCGGTCCGTACCGCTACGACCTCCGCCCGCATCCGACGGAGAAGGCCCGCCAGAAGGAACTGTGGCAGGGCATCCGAGCCGCGGCGAAGGACGCGAACGTCCTGACGGTCTCCCACTACCATTACGATCACCACAATCCGGACGCGCCCTCGATCTTCCGCGGCAAGCTCGCCTTCCTGAAGGACGGGAAGTTCCATATCAACCGGAGCCAACGGGAGAGGTCGGGCGCGTTCGTCCGATCGCTCAAGAAGTATCCGAAGGAAATCCAGGTCGCCGACGGAAACCAGATGGACTTCGGCGGGACCGAGCTCCTCTTCTCGCCGGCACTGCCTCACGGATACAACGACGAACTCGGATACGTCGTGATGACACGCATCGCCCACGGCGACGAAGTGTTCGTCCACACGGCCGACGTGCTCGGCCCGCCGCTGAAGGAACACCTCTCCTTCCTGTTGGACGCGCAACCCACGGTCCTGTACGTCGACGGTCCGATGACCCACATGCCAGAGAACTATCCGGAGGAACACACGAAACGGTCCCTATCCCATCTGCTCCGGATCCTACGGACGACCAACGTGCGAACCCTGATCCTCG
>VBMN01000010.1 GCA_005878385.1 Methanobacteriota archaeon | reverse complement strand
TGAACTTCTTCGGCTATTCCGAGCGGATCATCGACAACGTCCTGGAGCCCGAGGACCGGGACGCCTTCTACATGCTCGAAGACTCGGGAATCCTGACGACGGAACGGGAAGAGACGACCCTCTACGACGGCCGGGAGTGGCGGATCCACTACTGGATGTTCCGGAAAGAGAGAATCATGGAACTGGTCGAGGCCCAGAAGGCGAAGGAAGAGGCCGAGAAGATGGGCTCGATCTACGACGACATCCCGGAAGACTCCTGGGCGACCGCGACGCGCCGCGAGAAGCCCGAGGCGCCGAAGTAGCCTCAGCCGAACGCGAGCTGCAGGACGCCCCCGTGGCGGCGCACCAGGTCGATAGCGAGGGAATGCGGCACCGCCATGCGTCCGTCGCGGAACCGGAAGGCCTGGTCGAACTTCTCGACGTCCCGGAGAGCCTTCGCCCCGATCTCGTCCGTGAGGACCGCGTCATCCGAATCCCCGCGGACGGTGAGCGTCAAGGGCAGGCGGAGAGCGTCCGCCTGGTCCCGCGTCAGGACCGAGGCGAATCGGGCCAGGGCCTGCGGGTCGAACGGATGGAGATCCCCTTCCCTGGTGCGGCATGCCGGTTCCGGCTCTCCGAGGAGCCGAGTGAGGCTCTTCTTCTCGATGACGAGGCCCGAGTTCACGCGGCCCAGTTCGAGGGAGATCCAGCGGTCGAACGGGCCCGGGCCGTCCACGGCTGCCTATCGACTCGCGTCGATTAAGCCTTGTCCGGTCTCGAAATCCTTTTCAATGGACTCTCATATCGCGGGGCGGAGGGGGAAATTCATTGGCCGGTAGTGTGACCTGTCCTCGTTGTGGTGCGGCGAACAGTCCGGGAACGATGTTTTGTGCGAACTGCGGGAGCGCGTTGACCGCAGGGGCCGCAGGTGTGGCGCCGCCTGCCGCGGCTCCCATGTATCCGGGGGCGATGCCAGGCCTCCCGTCCGCATGGGACGCCGAGCGCCGGAAGCAGATCGACCGCACGAAGACGGGCGTCCTGTTGCTCCTCATCGGGACCCTGCTTCAATGGCTCCCCCTGATCTCAATTGTCGGAGTCATCTTGCTCCTCGTGGGAGCGATCCTCGTCATCCTCGGCCGGAAGGCGTTCGGGCCCGCTCACGCACGGAAGGTCGTGATCTCGATTCTCCTGTTCTTCATCGGGATCATCATCGCGGTCGTCGCGGGAATCATCCTGGCGGGCGCCATTATCTCCGGATTCTTCGGAGGGACCCCGAGTCAGGCGGCCGTGCAAAGCGCCCTGAACAACTACCTGATCGTCGCCTTTGTCGCAACCGTCGTGAGCGGGCTCGCTGCCGTGTTCTTTACGTACGAACTTCAGAACCAGACGGGTCGGTACCTTCTGTTCGCCGGGTACGCCGCGGCGGTCATCATTCAGATTGCGATCTATGTGATTGTGAGCCAGGCAATCGCGACGGCGATTGCCGCGATGTTCCCTAACGGCACGTACAACCCCACGCAGGCCGTGGTCGCGTTGGCGAACTTCTCGAGTCAGGCCCAGACCCTCGCCCTCCTCAGCGGCATTCCCGCCCTCCTCTACGCGGGGGCGAACTACATCGCCTGGACGCGGATCAACAAGGGCGAGATCCCGGCGTCGACCGCGCCACCGCCGATGGCCCCGGCACCGATGCCGCCTCGATAAGACACCGGATGCGGCGGGCGCGAGGCCTGCCGCCCCTTCACTTTTTCTTCGAGATCACGTGGGACACGAAGAACTTCTCGCCGTCATGATGGAGCGCGAGGGCATTGTGATCGTGGTTCATCCAGCGCATCTTCACGCAGCGCAGGCGCAGCTGGACTTCCGTCTCGCCCACCTCGACCTGGCGCAGGTTCAGGATGCCGTCGGCCAGGAAGTCTTCCCCCCACTGGGCGAGCCGCGTCGAACCGAAGGGCGTCTCCTCGATCAGGAACGTGGTGAGGCCGAGTTCCTTCAAGGAAGTCAGGAAATGGAACATCTCGCGGCGATGGGTCTTCAGGTCGGAGAGGGCGTACAGAGCCTCAAGGCTGTCGATCGCAAGGACCTCGTAGCCGCTCGAGCTCACCGCCTCCTTCACGATCTCGAGGATGATCGTGAACCAGTCCTTCGTCGACTCGGAGCGGTGCAAACCGCGGCGGAGCTGGCCCATGTCGAGGATGTACACGGCGGATTCGTGCAGGTTGCCCATGCCCATGCGGGCGGCGCCCGCCTTGAGGCTGTCCATGTCCTGCTCCAGGCTCACGTACAGGGACTTCGTCCCGTGGGTGCGTGCGTTCTCGTGCATGATCCACAAGATAAGAGACGTCTTCATCGTCCCCGGCGTCCCTGCGACGAGCACCGTGCTCCCTCTCGGGATGCCGCCCCCGAGGACGCGGTCCAGACCATCGACGTACGTCTGGAGAATGGGAACCTCGAGTTCCATGTCATGCGTGCCACGAAATCCTCGTTATAAAGCCGTGGCGTCCCCGTTATCGGGGGAGATATTCTTACGCGCCTTGTGTCGGACCTGTGGGTACGACCGCCAGGATCTTCCGCGGGTCGCCCTTCACTTCCGTGGACAAGCCCGCCACGCCGGTTTTCTTAGAACCACCGTCGAGGCGACGACGTTCCCGTGATGGGGTCGTGGAAGTGTCGCACAGCGGCCACCCCAAGGACCACGGTCGCCACAATGGCGAGGGGAAGACGCCCCGTCGCGTAGGGGTCTGGATGGCTGATCGTCAGCGTACAGAGAATGACCGTGGTCGCTCCGTAGGCGACGGGATCGCTGGTGGGCTGGAAGACGATTCGATAAACGCCATCCTCGGGGATGTCGACCCATGCGGGGCGGCAGCAATGATACGTAATCGGAACGAAGCGGCCGTCCTTGAACTCCGATGCGCTAAACCCGGGATGGTGTTCCGTGACCGTCCCGTTCTTGACGTAATACACGGTCAGGTCCGCCGTCAACACGTCGCCCTGGTTCGCGTGGAATGAGGGGGAGACCCTGTCTCCGTAGTCATCCGTGAAGTCGCGATTGGTCCAGGAAATGCTTCGTGTCGATGGAGGGGCGAACAAGGTTGCAGGCACTGCCAGCAGCAGGACGAGTCCTAACAGGGCGATCAGGGACGTGGTGGAAGGCATTGCCCACCTGTGAAACGCTTTTGGGGGTAAGAGGTTTTCTTCGGCAGTCCACACAAACTCCCCGAGGTCTTTCGGAGACGAGAATGAATGCGATTGACGCGACCGCGGGCGCTCGTCACGAAGGAATGCTTTTGTAGACCCTGGCCGTTGACGACGCACGAGAAGGGATGGCCAAGCGGGATGAGGCCGCCCTCAAACTGCTCCGCTGGGAGCTGGAGGGCCATGGCAGCGTCGTCCTCGAGGCGATGTTGCGCCACCCGGACAAGAGCTTGGCCGACGCCGTCGACCTGATCGAAAAGGAGATTCCGGCCCTGTCCCCGCGAGAACCGCAGAGAGACCTGCCCACGGAACTGCCGATGCCCGCGGCGCCGCGCGGCCGAT
>VBMN01000009.1 GCA_005878385.1 Methanobacteriota archaeon | reverse complement strand
AACGCGATCGCCCTCGTCATCCTGCGGAAGGGCAAGGAGGTCCTCGCGAAGGCCGGCGAGACGGCGTACGTGGACGACCCGGCGATCGCGGAGATGATCCAACGGGAGTCGGGCCGGCGGACGAAGGCCACGTTCGTGATGCATCTGCCGGTCGGCCGGCTCGTCGTGATGACGGGCGAGGACGCGTCGATCGCGGCCCTGTTCCGGCGGGCGCCCGGAAAGGATGTAGTCTCCGTCCTTACGAAGACAGTCGAGGCAATCGAGGAGAACAAGGCCGCCGCAACGAAGACGTTCGGGAACGAGACGCTCGCCGGCAAGTATGCGGAAGCGCTGCTGAAATTGCTCCAGAAGACGTCACTCTGAGATCGCGCGCGTGAGCTGGAAC
>VBMN01000117.1 GCA_005878385.1 Methanobacteriota archaeon | reverse complement strand
CTCCTTCCCAAATTCGCTCGCGGAGCAGAAGATGTAGTACGGTTTCGCGAGGCCGGAGGCGATCATGGCGGCGTTCGCATTCGTCCCGTCGCAGGTGACCACCGCAAGGACGCGTCCGTATGGGTCGGCGCCAATCTGGTTGTCGTCCTCGTCGACCAGAGTCAGCTTCCCGAAGCAGAGCGCGGTCAGGCGATCCTTCGCCGCCGATCCTCCGGTGGCATTCAGTTCCGGCGCATCCACCAGCACGAGACGGATCCGGAGGTTCCCTGCGACATCGAGGGTGTCTCCGTCGATGACGCGGGTCACATTCCGTTCGACGCAGAGACCGACCGAGTGGGGACAAGCGGAGGGTTGTGGGGAAGGTGGCGGCTGACTCGCCGCGGAGGACGGCTGACTCGGAAGATGGCTCACGGCGAAAACCGCGACAACGATGACGATGGCAACGGCGATGGCGATCAGCAGTCGAGATTGGTTCCTCATTGGTTCTTCGCTTGCGTGATGGGTTTGTGCCTACTTGAACTCGCATCGGCGGATCCCTCGATTCTACAGAGATAAGGATTCATGCGCGCGTCTGGGTTTCCCGAATCCACTTGAGATGACCCAGCGAGAAATCGTCCAATCGGTGCTCCGCTCCAAAGAGCCCTCCGTCCGTTGGAAAGTCCTCGTGCAGGTCCTTGGGAGAGGTTGGGCGTCATCGAAGGTCCAGGCTCTCGAGCGGACGATTCGTCGGTCGGCGCGCGTCCAGACCCTCCTCTCCATTCGGACCTATGGCGACTGTGGCTATCAATGGCGCGGTACGGCGCACTCACGAGCCTTCCACCGCGTTCGTGCGTGTTCGAGAAGCAGAAACCCGGCTCCCTTAAATCCCACGGACCTTTGGGGGGCCGCATGACCGCCCAGGCCTCGACGAGCGTTTCGAAATCACGGAGTTCCTCCATCGCGGCTCCGAGGCTCACGGCTGAGGGCGACGCGATCATTCATGTGGAGAATTTGGTCAAGGTGTACGACCCGGACATCCGCGCGGTCGATGGAATCTCGTTCGAGGTCCGCCGCGGCGAGATTTTCGGTTTCCTTGGCCCGAACGGAGCGGGGAAGACCACGACGATCAAAGTGATCACGACACTCATCAAGAAGACGTCCGGGACGGCCATCGTGGACGGAATCGACGTGGACAAGAATCCTGCCGGAATCCGCAAGATCATCGGGTATGCGGCCCAGGAAGTCGGGATCGACGACGAACTCACGGGTCGGGAGAACCTCCGCCTCCAATGCGCGCTCTATCATCTCCCGAAGGAGGAGAGGGAGGAGCGAATTGCAGAGTTGCTGAAAGCGATCGACTTGGAGGATGCAGCGGATCGGCGCGCGGGGACCTACTCGGGCGGAATGCGCAAGCGCTTGGACCTCGCGATGGCCCTCATCCCACATCCTAAGGTCTTGTTCCTTGACGAGCCCACGACGGGTCTGGATCCCCAGAACCGGGCCGCCGTGTGGGACTACATCCGCGGGCTCAACGAGCAAGGGATGACGATCTTCCTGACGACGCAATACATGGAGGAAGCCGACCGGCTCGCCGACCGCCTTTGCATCATCGACCACGGCCACATCATGGCGGAGGGGACGCCCGCTTCCCTCAAAGGCTCGATCGGCGCGGACGTCGTGACCCTCTCCTTCAAGACGAACGGAGTTGCGAACCCGAATGCCACGGCGAAGGCCGCGCTCGCAAGGATCCATGGAATCCGCGAGATTCAGGAGGTCGACGGCGGGATCGCGGTGTATGCCCAGGACGCGCCGGCCCTGGTTCCGCAGCTCGTCCTCGCCCTCAACGACGCGCATCTGGACATCGCCGAACTCACCCTGACCCATCCGACCTTGGACGACGTCTTCATGAAATACACGGGCCGCAAGATGCGCACCGAGGAAGTCACGCCGCAACGTCGGACTCCATGGGGCGCTCGCCGCCGGAGGCCGATGTGATGACCGCGGGGGAGTTCTTCGGCGAGGTGAAGAGCATCGCGGGGCGATGGATCAAGAAAACGCTGCGGCGTCCGCCGTTCCTCTTCTTCTCCCTGGTTCAGCCGATTGTCTGGTTCGTCCTCTTCACCGCGGCGTTCGCGAGCGTCGCGGACATTCCTGGGTTCAAGGAAAGCACGGGGACGGGCTCGTATCTCACGTTCTTCGCAGGCGCCGTCATCATTCAGACGGTCCTGGCTTCTGCAATGCAGTCCGGGGTGGGCTTCGTCACGGACATGGAATCCGGATTCTTGGACAAGCTCAAGGTCGCTCCGATCCACCGCGCCTCGATTCTGCTGGGGAAGCTGTTGAGCGACGGGGCGCGGATCCTCTTGCAGACCGCGGTAATCCTGATCCTGGCGTTCGCGCTCGGCGTGGGGATTGCGACCGGATTGTTGGGTTTGGTCCTCCTCTTCGCAATCGCCTTGGCGTTCGGCATCGCGTGGTCGGGAATTTCGACGTTCATCGCGCTCGCGACGAAGAATTCGGAGTCGACACTCATGATCTCGCTTCTCACGACGTTCCCGCTCCTGTTCCTGTCGACCGCCGTCATGCCGAAATTGCTCCTGAAGTCCCCGGTTAGCGACATCGCGGTGTACAATCCGATCACCTACATCGCCGACGGGTTGCATGGACTGATTATTACGCCAGGGTTGAATTGGTCCGTCGTCGGGCTCGCGTTTCTGATTATCGGGGCGGTGGGATTCATCACCCTGTCGGCGACGACCACCATGTTCCGACGTACCGTCTCGGCCTAGAAACCGATTTGGATCCGCAAACTCGGATGAATCAGGTGCCGCGGTCGGCCGACACGCTTCGCTTCCGCCTCAGTTCGAGGCCGCTACGAAGTCGAATCCCGCAGGCTCGGAGACATGCTCGTCCATCAAGCCGGTCATCGCGAGGGACGCCTCACCGGCGAGGGTCGTGGCTTCCTCCCACGATCCCAGGTGGGTCTCGTTGCGTTCCTCGAATTCCCGGACGAACCGGACCAGGTCGCGGCGGATGATCCCGTCGCCTCGACCGTGGAATACGGCACATGCACTCACAAACTGACCGCGGACGCCGACGATCCCCTCCTCGCCGAATCGGCGGGTCGTCTGTTGGATCCCGCGGCCTGCTGGTTCGGCGGACTCCACGAAATCCCGGACGGCGCCGAGGACCGGCTCCAGTTTGGTCGACTCGAACGGAAGGACCACATCCGAGGCTACGGTCACGAGGGGGTCGCCGCTCCGGTGGAACAGGTACACGGCGCGGACGTTCTTCTCCTCCGCCCGGCTCCGAAGACCGAACGGGAGGGCCAACATGGCCACCGCGGCGGGTACGATAGAAGACAAGATTCCGAGCGTCCGAACCACTCCTTCCGATTCGGTGGACGGCGCCGCGGGGTCAATACCGTTCTGTCAAGGGGACTTGAGTAAACCGAGGACCGAGTGCACGATAAGCTCAAATCGCCTGCGGCGTTCGCTCTAGCATGGCGGCGCGTCCCCTCCTGTATTCGATGCCCATCAGCCACTACTGCATTTCGGCCGACCGCATGCTCGCCTTCAAGGGCGTCCCGTTCGACACGCAGTACGTGCCCTATCACGACAAGACGGAGCTCATCAAGGCGACCGGGCAGGACTACGTGCCCACGTTGATCTGGGAGGGGAAGCCGGTCGTGTGGTCCGACATTCCGGACTTCCTCGAACGCGAACGTCCCAAGCCGACCTTTTACCCGTGGGGACAGAAAGGCCTCGCTACCGTGCTGGAGCACTGGGGCCACCAGGTCCTGGAAGAGCGCGTGTGGCGCTACGTGGTCACGAAGATCCCACCGGTCCTTCGCGATGACCGAGAGCGGTGGGTGTTCGAGGAGATGCAGACCCGGGCCCGCGGGCCCTGGCACGTCCTCGAGATGCGCCGTGACGAGTTCCGGGAGGACATGAACAAGCACCTCGGGATGGTCGATGCGATCCTCGACGGCCGCGACTGGATCCTCGGCGAGCCGAGCCTGGCCGACTGCGGCATCTACGGATCCCTGTCTCCCCTCTTGACCGCCGGCGAGAAGATCCCGAAGGAATTCCCGCGGCTTGCGAATTGGGTTTCGCGGATTCAGAAGCTCGGCTGAATCAGACGTTCCGGACCGTGTCGACGAGATCGTCGAGGGCGACTTCTCTCTGGACGCCGGTCGCCATCTCGCGGACGGTCGCACGACCTTGCTTCAGCTCCCTCTCCCCCAGGAGGACCGCGAAGCGAGCCCCGACCGCGTTCGCATAGTCCAGGTTCTTCGAGGGCCCGCGGCCGATGAGGTCGATGTCGGCCCCCAGGCCCGCGGCCCGGAGGGACGTCAGAATCTGGATTGCCTTCTTCCTCGCCGTGTCTCCGACCGGG
>VBMN01000116.1 GCA_005878385.1 Methanobacteriota archaeon | reverse complement strand
CTTGTAATCACGGTCATCGGAGCCTTCATGGTTGCCGTAGGGTTGTTGCTGGGAAAACGGACACGGTGGAAGGTCCCCGATCCAAAGGTTGCCAAAACCAGGTGATTGTTCCTCGCCCGCCAACATGAGGGACGTGAAAATCATTCTAAGTAGGCCTAATTTGTACCAACCCTATGGGGATAGTGCTCCCGACAGGGTGCGTAAAGATGTGTGGCGCGTGCACACCCACCACTAACGAAATTCAGGCGGGGCTCATTCTTTCCCAGAATCTCTTGACAGAACCGAACGTTGCCTCTCATTGTCGGGCGAGCGCACTCACCATCCGATACAGAAACTCCCGACCCTCCGGAGCTAAGTCATCATACGGCACATGAAAGGTCGTGCCATCCCTCAACGCAAAAGTAACGCCAGGATACCCTTCGATGGTTGCGGCTTCGGCCTTTGTAATGTCCGACAGCAGGATGGACTTGACTCGCCTTCCGGAGTTGAGGCGCAACGGGACAGACAAGGTCATTAGACCGTCGCGAACCGAAAAGGACTTGATCTGCAACGCGACGAAGACCAGCCCGGCCGACATGAAAAGCGCGACCAAGAGGAAGGCTACGTAACCCAAGCTAACGGCGGCAAGAGACCTTGTTGTCAATTCAATCAGCAAGAGGCCTCCGATTAGCAGCGCAACTCCGCTGAAAAACACCGCCACGGCCAGGGCAACGAGTCTTCGCGACGAAATCCCAGCAGGTGCATAGGACAGGGCTTTGAGAGAATTGTGCACTAGAGGTTCCTCCCGACCATCAGCCATACTTGAGCTGCCCTCCGTGCACCAGAACAACCGCCGCCGAGACGGGAAGAGAGACCGAAGACCACTGCTTTCTCCAATGTAGGCGTATTACGGTAGGCCCAACTTGTACTATCCCTATGGAGATAGTGCTCCCGACGGGATTTGAACCCGTGTCAGAAGCTCGAGAGGCTTCTATCCTTGGCCACTAGACTACGGGAGCGCGGGGACGCGCTAAGGGGGAAACGCGCATAAAGGTTCCGAGGGGCGAAGCTTTTTCGTGCGCGCGAGCCGTTGCGGACCTGTGAAGGCGGCGCTCGCCCAGCTCGATGCGACGGTCGGGGACAAGACCAAGAACCTGAAGAAACTCGAGAAGGCCGTCGCGGCCGCGAAGGCGGACCTCTTCCTCGCGGGAGAATTGTTCCTGAGCGGCTACATGGCCCGCGATGCGTTCGCCCAACTCGCGGAACCGATCGACGGGCCTGCGGTGAAGACCGCTCAGTTCATCGCCCGGGAGTACTCGACGCACCTCGTGTTCGGAATGCCGGAGCGGGAGGAGTCCACGAAACGACTCTTCAACACCTCTATCTTGGTCGCCCCGGACGGTAAGGTCGCCTCGTACCGCAAGGTGTATCTCGCGAACTTCGGGCCCTTCGAAGAGGGTTTGTATTTCGGCCGCGGAGACGGCCTGACCCTGGTCGAGACGAAGCTCGGGAAGATCGGCCTGCTCATCTGCTACGACGCCTTTTTCCCGGAATTGGCAAAGGCGTATGCCCTGCAAGGCGCGGATCTGCTCGCGATCATCAGCGCATCTCCGGCCACGTCGAAGCCGTTCTTCGACCGAATCCTGCCGGCGCGTGCGATCGAGAACGCCCTGCCCGTCCTCTATGCGAACCTCGTCGGCACGGAACTGAACATCGTGTTCCAGGGTGGGACGCAAGCGATTGGGCCGCGGGGCGAGGACCTCGGCAAGGCCGCGGACTTTGTCGAATCGACGGTCCTCGCGAATGTCGACCTGCGAGATGTCAAGACCGCGCGAACGTTCCGACCGACCCTCCGCGATACCCGGAAGGACATGTGGGAACCGGTCGCACCCGATGTCCCGGTCCGCACCGTATGAATGCGACTTGGTTTCAGGGTTCACGAACATGAAGGACGGTCGAAATCGTCACGCTCGCCGCTCGAAGATCGTCCGGCCGTACCAGACAAGCGGACCGATCGGTTGCAAGCGCTGCGCTCGCGCAAGGAATGCGTTGAACCGCGCATCCCCGTCGTGTTCTTCGTGGGCCGTGTGATCAGCGGCGACGATGTGCAAAATATAGTCCTGGATGCCTTCTCGCACCTCGCTGCCACCGTCGACGCGCACCAGGCGGGCTTCCAAGAACCGACGTCGATGGGTGAAGTCATCCCAGATCGGCATCTCTTCGGACTCGAACATCGACTCGAATTCGGCGGATCGCGCCGACGCGATTCGGAGCACAATCTCGGTCGTCTCCGGCTCGGGCCGATCCTTCGAACGTGCCGGGTCCGCGACGCGCTCTCCATTGCGACCACGGCTGCGCGGGTCCCTCTCCCGACTCGTTTTTCCTTCCACCTGGCGCCCGGCCAGTGTACGCTTCGCTCCCCGAGGCATGCAGGCGCATCGGATCGTCATTACTTAATCAGGGCGCAGCCCGCTCATCCGGCGCGGCTCATGGGGCTTCCCGGCCCCTTGCGACTTCGTCAAGGACCCCCGGCAGGGACGACCGGGCCGCGATTCCTTCCTTTCTGCACCACGCTTCCAGACTCGGCAGGACGCGCGGCTCGACCCAGAGGCGGTAGACGCAGACCGCGCCGAGGACCGGCGGGAAGAGACGCACGGCCCAGATCGTCAGGAGGAAAATCCCTCCCTCGTACGAATATCCCGACGTGTGGAGGACGGTCACGAAGCTTGCGAGGAGGGCCGCGGCCCCGATCGGCCCGAGGATGCGCTCGAACAGATCTGCCGCGCGCACGACTTCGCCCCGAGGCGGGTTCACGACACGAACCTCGAGGGCGTCGAGCAACCACGCTCCCGGAACAAGCGATGTGAGCAGGCCGGCGAGCAGCAAGAGGATGGGAAATGCGATCAAACCGAACCGGAGGTCCTGGACTTCCGCGGGACCGAAGAGGTATAGGATTTCCGACATCACGAAGAGGTCAATCGCGAAAGGACCGACCGCCAGGAGGAGGGTATCGCGGAAACGAATCTCCCGCGGCCTCGGCACGCCATATCCCCCTTTCGCCGCGTTCCATCTCGCGGGTCCTCGCCGACCTTGGACCGACCGAGGAGCACGAGAACTCGCGGCTCCGGGATTCATTGCGAACCAAGCCGCGCGAGATGGGCCTCGATCGTCCGCGCGAGCGTGTCGGCCATCCGCCGATATCCGTCCACGTCGGGGTGCAGACCGTCAGGAGAGCCGCGGAGACGGTGCGGAGCATTCGGATCCGCCACGGCGGCGTGCGTGTCGGCGAACGGGATGTCCAGGACCTTCGCGAACGATTCGATCCACATGTTTAGGGTGAAGATCGCCGCGGTGGCCTGCGGTGTCGCCTGGTCGTAGGGCAGCACGCTGGCCGCGACAGGAACAATCGCGGCGTCGAGTGCGTCGGCGTACATCACTGCGAGGTCCCGTTCCACCGCTTCCGCGCTGCCTCCGCCAAAGATATCGTTGACACCCGCGAGGATGATCACGTAGGCGGGCTTCGCGCGGAGGACATCTCGCTCGAATCGCCCACGGATTTCCGCCGCGGTCTGTCCGTTGATCCCTCGATTCAGGACAGTCCACTCGGCGTGCGCAAGCGCCATCCAATGCGCGTATTGACTCTCCGGATTCCCCCTCCCCTTCGGCGGGGCCTCGAGCGGCGACAGGAACGCGGGGGTTCCCGCGGTCGTGGAATCCCCGAGTCCCACAATCGTGAGCCGTCGCGGGGGCATCGAACCCGCGATGGAATCCTCGGTTATCATCTTACGCGGTGGGCCGACACCGAGGGAAGAGCGAGAACCCTTTATGGCCGGGTCGGCGGTCCCCATCGGATGCCCCGCGCGGTGAAGCCGAGCCGGAAGAGGGACGGACGCCTCGGTCCCCCAGAGGGGTATCCGAAGGATCCGGAGAAGTACGCGGACCCGGCGAACTGGAAGTATCCTGTACACACGCCGTTCCATGCGCGGGCCGCCCGGCGCTACTTCAACGAACCGCGAAACCGCGTCAAGTATACGCCCGAAGAGCAAGCGTACATCGACAAGAAGATCAACGAGGCCCTGGAACGGTTCGGCGTCGCAGTGAAAATCCGGGACGGGAAAATCGAGGATGAGGCGGGGATCATCCAAGCCGACGTCCCGTTGAACAAAGACATCGACAAGATGACCTTCGACGAACTGCTCCTGGTCTTCCTCGGCACGAATCGGCTCGCCTCCGCGAAGGGGATCGATCCGTCGCTGGTCTCCGTCGACAAGGAGACGGACACGCTGCTCTCCGGGCGAGTGAAGGGTTACACGGTCCGCATCGATCGGCACGAGAAGCGCCTGGAACATGACTGCGTCGACTTCCGCACGAATCGCGCCGTGGGGCGACTCATGTGCAAACACCTGGGGGCGTTCCTCATGCGATTGGACCGACCGAAGGCGACGCGTCTCCTCCGGGATTTGTTGCGCGAGCGGGACCACTGGACGTTCGAGTGATCGCATCCGATCGATGGTCACGAAGACCGGGAGACGCGGTCTAGAGGCGGCCGAAATCAGCCTCGCGATCCTTTCGTCTCGCCTCACGATCGGCAGGAGCTGCAAGCGGCGCATGGCACGAGGGACAGGCTTCGCCCGCCTCCAGGCATGCTTTGCAGAGCCATGCCCCGCACGTATGCCGTTCGGCGCCCGGTGCATGGTGGGTCTCGCATTTTGCGGGCGTGGTATCGACGGGCTTCGCTGGGGCTTTCGGAGGAGTCGATTTCCGCGACTCGGACTCGGCGTCCTCCTCGTCATCGGTCGCTTCAGGGTCTTCCGTTCGTTCCTTCTTGGACGGAACGACATGGGTTTCCGCTTTCGGTTTCTTTGGCCTTGGCTCCGGCCCTGCCTTCGTCGTGATTTTGTAGCCGCCACCCTCGAAGATCTTCAGGGAGACCTCGAGCTTCTTCGCTTCGAACGGTCCCAGGTGGAGCTCTCGCGCGAGGTCGACGAGGTTCCATTCTTCCTTCGGCAAGTCCATCGCTTGGCGGATGAGATCGTCATTGTGCCAATCCGGCGACGGCTCGAGCGGTGCGTCCCGCACCCAGTCGATGTATCCCCAGATTGTCCGCGCCTCCTCCAAGTCCACGTGGGGCAGGACCGCGCTCACGTCGGTGAGGCGCAAGGCTTCCAAGGTCCGCTCGTTCTCGACATGTTGGAGTACCGCAGCACCAACCGCCTCATACTTCCGGAGCTCGTCCGCCTCCACGCGGTCGGCAGCGAGGGGTGCGGGCTCGTTCACGTACTTGATCACCTGGTCCAGGGACTCGAGCGGCACCGAACAGTAACGGAACACTTCGTCTCGCGTCGCGGGTCGGGAGAGATGCTTCTCAAACCGGACCACGGCCTCGGCGAAATTTTCGATCTTCGCGATGTGAAGGCGTTCCTCCGCGGTGGTCCGTCCGCTCTGAGCCGCCTCAAAGGCAGGGTCGAGGGCAAGCGCCGCGTCGAAGCACTTGAGTGCGTCATCGAACCGCTTCAGTCGGAGGAGAGAGAGACCCTTGCTGGTCCACGTGGACTTGTCCCGCGCGTCGAGTCGCAAGGCACCGTCGTACGACTCCACGGCCGCGTCAAACCGGCCTGCGCGATCTTCCGCGATTCCGCGGGTGTACCACAAACCCTTGTCGTCTGGCCGAATTTCGGTCGCATGGGCGAGCGCGTCGGCGGCGGCGGGGAACTGTTCCAGTTTCAGATGCAGGAGGCCCTTGCCTCGCCACGCGTCGCCGGCTCCTGGGGACGCCTCGACGGCCGCCTCGAACGCCGTCAGTGCCTCGGACGTCTTCCCCATCGCGGCGTACGCCTCTCCCGTCCAGGTAAGGGCCACCGCGTCGTTCGGGTTCGCTTTGAGCGCGAACTCGAAACAGGAAATCGCTTCCGCCGCGCGATCGGTCCGGAGCAGGCAGAGGCCTTTCGTCCGATGCGCCCCGTAGTAGTTCGGATCTTTCTGGAAGATGACCGTGAGAAGGGAAAGGGCATCGTCGAAATGGGCTTCGTAGGCGAGGCAGGTTGCCTTCCCACCGAGGAAATCCAGGTTGTCGTGTTCGAGGATCAGGCCGTCTTCGAACATCCGGAGGGCCTCTGGAATCCGGCCGAGATTCAACAAGATGTGTCCTTTCGCGGCGAGCGCGATGCGGTCCCCGGGGTTCAGGCTCAAGGTGCGATCGAAGGCCTCAAGCGCCTCCGCCGTCCGAGTCAAACGGGAGAGGAGGGCCCCTTTCGCATTCCACGTGGCGCGGTCCATCGGATCCACGCGAGCCGCTCGGTCGAGCGCCTCGATCGCCGCTTCGGACTTGCCGAGCCGTTCGAGGGCGACCGCCATCTCCCGCAGGGCGTCCGTGTCCCTCCCGTCGAGTTCGAGGAGCCTCTCGCCTGCCTCGGCCGCGGCCTTGAAGGATCCTTGCAACGCTAGGACGTCCCTTCGGAACCGAACGAGGTCCGCCCGGTCCGGCGCCAGGGAGGTTGCCTTCGTGATCGCCGCGAGCGCTTCTCTCCCTTCTCCGACCGCGTTCGCCAGTCGGGCCCGGCGGGCCCATGCCTCTGGATCCTTGGCGTCTGAGGTCGTCAGCCGGACGCAGACCTCGAGGGATTCCTTCGTTCGGCCGAGCGCCTCGAAGGCGACGCTCAGGTTCCGGAGGGCGGTCCGTTCCTTCGGGTCCGCCATCAGCGCGGTCTCGAAGACGGGGACCGCTTCCTCGTACCGATGGAGCTCGATGAGGCACGCCCCCTGGTTCAGAAGCGCTTGCGATGCGGTCGGATCCAAGACGGCCCCCTGGCCGAACGCGGTCGCGGCCTCCTCGTATCGCTTGAGCGCCTGGAGGGAGGTCCCCTTCCCGACGTAGACCTTGGCCTTCCTCGGTTCCAAGGCGAGGGTCCGATCGAAGGCCGCGACGGCCTGCTCGTGTCGGGCCAGGCCTTGGAGGGAAAGTCCCAGGAGGTACCATCCTTTCGGATCCTCCGGTGCATACCGGGTCGTCCTCTCCAGGGCGTCCGCGGCCTCCGCAAACGCATTCATCCGGTACAGGCCTCGGGCCTTGTCGAGCCAGAGGTTCGCCGAGGCCGGATTCGCCTCGATAGCAATGTCGAAGGCCTTCACGGCGTCCTCATGACGCCCGAGGGCCAGCAGCAAAGCGGCCTTCCGCGCGGACGCCCCCGCGTCGTGGGGATCGAGCCTGAGGACCGTGTCGTAAGCGGACAAGGCCTCGTCTCGTTGGCCGAGGGCCTCGTGGGCCGCCCCTTTCGCGGTCCAGGTCGGTCGATCCGTGGGGTCCTTTTGCAAAATCGTGTCGCAGGCGCGGAGGAGGACCTTCGGGCTCTTCGAATGCGCCAGGGCGTCCCGCTGGCCTCGGAGCGCATCGAGGTCATCGGGCGCGACGACCCGAAGCCGATCGAAGGTCGCGTAC
>VBMN01000115.1 GCA_005878385.1 Methanobacteriota archaeon | reverse complement strand
TTCTTCTTCATCTCGAGCCCGACGCGGGACATCGACCAGAGGTCCGGCAGGTGGTCCTTCGTGTTCTTCAAATGGACGGCACACATGACGACCGCTTTCACGCCGGCGTCGTGGCACCGCTTGATCTTTTCCTCCAACGCGCCAACGTCGTTCTTCGTCACGACGATCTGGACCGTGACGATGGAGCCCCATTTCGTATACTCCTCGAGCTCGTCGTACATGTCCAGGTTCTTGTGTCCCTCGTCGATCGAGATGTGCAGGAAATCGATGTATTTCCCGTACTCCGCCATCGGGTAGCGTTGCTGCATGTCCCGCTCGGACGTCGTGAAGAGCAGATACCATGGCTTCTCGTACTGGTACTTCAGCAGTTCGAGGATGTCGTCCCGAACGAGCGGGTCGCCGCCTTCAAAGGAGCAGACGATCACGGAGGACCGGGCGAGGTTGTCGAGGACCGCCTTCACGTCCTCCGTCGGCATGTCGATCCATTTGTTCTTCACGTGCCAGCAGTTACAGAACGAACAGGTGAAGTTGCAGCGCCGGGTCAGCTTGAAGGAGCAGTAGAACGGGTAGATGGCCTCCTTCGCCATCTTGTTCCGGAGGATCATCCCGGCGACGTCAAGGAAACGCTTCTTCGGGATCTTCCTCATGGCCGAACCGCTCCACCATCCTCCTCCCGGGGATAATCCTTTCTCACGGCAATTCGAACGCGTGCGCGCAGCCCGACGAGAATCGCGAGGAAAAGACAGGTCGCCCCGAGCAGGACCGTGGGCGCGTACAGGACGTATTCAATCGGCTCCGGGAGCGCAACAATCGTGAGCGAATAGACGATCGGCGGCATTCGATAGAACATCACGAGGAGAGGGAGAAACAAGAGGGCCGTCATCAGGGCGCGGCGAGGTTCGCCTCCCCGCTCAGCGAACTCGTCGACGGACGCGATCGCGGCGAACGAGACCGAGGCGCATAATGCAAGGAGACCGAGGATCGTCACGAGCGTGCCCTGTAACGCCAAGACGATTCCGCTGAAGACCGCCGCAGCCGCAAGGCCTCCAATCTCCGCGTGGCGAGAGGGAAACTTCGGCAGAATCCCGCGAAGAAGGATTCCGAAGGTCGGTCCAAGGACCAGGAGAGCCCCCGCCATGACGCTGAGTGCGTCCCCTTGGAGTCCGAGACGGAGCGAGAGCGAATAGTAGAACGTCACGGACAGGCCAGCGAGAGACAATGCGAAGACAAAGCCGGGCACGATCACACTCGCTCGGATTTTCGGTTTGTCTGGGACGGGCGGGCCTCGAGCCCCGAACGCGGAGGCGATGAGAAGGACCGCGAGGATACTGAATGTCGGAAGGTCGAAGCCGCCGAGGAATCCGATTGCCGTGCCGACTCCGACTCCTGCGATCATTTCGGGGGAACTCGGGGCGCGGCGAGAAAGGAAGGCGTCGAGGGCGACGAGGGCCCCGATCAATGCGAGAGGGAATGCGGCCGTGGTCCGGATTGCGAGGGTGGAGAGGACGAGGAATACGAGTGCTGCCGCAATCGGAGCGCGGTCCGGATAGGCCGAATCGATCACCCGCCGAAGAGGCCGATAGAGTCCAGAAACCGCAATCCCTAGCAGTATCGTGGGATAGGTCCAGAAGTTCTGCTCAAGCGCCTCACGCAGCGTGAAGAAGAGGATGGCCACGACCGCGGCGATGAACAGCAACAGCTGCGGCCGAACCGTCCGCTGGGATCTCGATTTCGGTCTCCACGAACGATCCGCGAAGAACGCGACACCGCCCGCGAGCAGCAGGACACCGATGGACAGGAGGAGCGCTTCGGTCTGCGCGATTCCGCGCAGCCCCTCGAGGCCGCGAAACGCGGCGTCGGCCGCGCGACCTGAATCGCCCACCGCGAGGAAGGCGTCCGCGTCCCGAAGCCGCGTCCGGACCGATGCCAAGGTCGATCCAAACAGGAGCGACTCGAGCGGATTCGCCTCGACCTGACGAAGACGATCCTGTGCGGTTCGAAGGAAGTCCTGCCGCATCAGGCCGAAGAACTGATCGGGGAGGACCACCTGCAGACGACCGCCAAGTCGCGCCGAGAGAAGGTCGACCAGGTTTCGGGCGTCTTGAAGATCGAATCGGAATGTGTATACGGTCAACCAGAGGAACTGCGGACCCTGATTCGCCGTGACCATGGCGGCACCGAGCTTCCCGAGGACATTCTCTCGAGTCGTCCAGAAATGGGTGGAGCGGACGACTGGGGCCACCGCCTGCTCGCCCGCTTGGACCCAAGCATCCCGTGTCCGCGGTTGGTCGTCGTAGTCCAAGACGATCCCATTCGGACGCAATCCATCAACATAGGCAGCGAGGCTCGCCGAGGTGTACGGGATCTCCGACGCCGTGAAGGCGTTCAGCAGCCATACCACGTCCATGTCCGACGCGTTGAGATATCGCTTCGAGAATGTGACGAACGAGGAAAGATCTTCTGACTTGGCGTAGTCCGGATACAGATACCCCGCTCCGCTCGGGGCTGCGATGAACTGATCGAGGGGGGTGGCGGTGTCATACAACGAATCGAGAAGCGGGGGAGCCAACTCGGAGAGGAGGGGATTCAGGCTCCATGCAAACGGTATGGTTCCCCGGACGGGCTCGGACCAGAGTTCTTGCATGCGCCCCGCGGCGAAGTCGATGTTGTCTCCGTCCGGTACCGCGAGGACGACGTACGTCTTGTTCTCGAGGAGCAAAGGCGAGGAGCCCGATGAGGCCTGATGCCGGGTCGCGTTCCGGCCCAGCGCGGTGAGGACGGAGAGATTCGGGACATCCTGCACTCCGACCACGAACTTGCCCTCTCCCGATGCGAGTTGGACGAAGGAATTCTCTTCCGTCAGTGTGGGGCTGCTGAACCAGCCGAGGATCGGGATGCCACGAGATGTCGCATGCAAGATTCGTCTTGTCGCCGCGGCCTCGAATGGAGTTGCGAGGGCGCCCTGCGGGAAATAGAAGACGAAGGTGCGTGTGGCAATCAGATAGTCCCGGATCGCCCACCGGTCCGGCGGCAGGATGGCGAGGAGGGTGGTCGCGCTCGACGGATAGAGATCTTGGAGCGCGCGGTCGAAGGCGGCGATCGCGCCGAGCGAGGCCCAATCGCTCGATGCGTAGTCGAACAGGATCGGCAGGCCC
The DNA here is from genome assembly GCA_005878385.1 of Methanobacteriota archaeon. Classification (GTDB taxonomy): domain Archaea; phylum Thermoplasmatota; class Thermoplasmata; order RBG-16-68-12; family RBG-16-68-12; genus RBG-16-68-12. Next base: position 1,486 of record VBMN01000115.1, on the reverse strand, counting down.
GTGCGGGTGCGAAGCCAAGGTGCGAGATCGGGGCCTACGAGAATTCCGCTCTGCTTTGCGGCAATCATCGTAGCGATGTCAATCGATTCGGGCCGCGTCGAATCAAAGACAACAATCCCGCTGGATCGATTCGAATAGGCATCGATCGCCTCAAGCATGGTCATGGAATCGTATGTGACGTTGTATCGAGACGAGAGGAAGGACAGCGTTCGGGACGTATTCCCCGCGACCTTCTGGACATCGAGATAGAGTTCGACTTGGAAACGATTCACGACTCCTTGGAGGGACGTCATGAGAAGTCGGGTCGAGAGGTTCGCATCCGCGTCCATGGTCACGACATGCAGAATCGGTCCCATCCGAAACACGGGAAACGGACTCATCGTCGGTGGCATCCGACGCTGATTCATCGAAGGCGGAGAAGGAACGGCCCAGAGTACGTTGGCTATCAGGACGAACAGAAAAAGCGCCGCCAAGCCGACGGATGCAATGCGGACCGCCCGTCGGGTCGCGTCGCCCTCCACGGACATGGACACTCCCTATCACCGGGCGGTCGTGCCGGTCCGCGGGGGGACGGGGCGGTTCGGCTATAGACTTTCTCCGCGGTCCACGAGGAATCGCCCATCGCCTCGGTTCGTGCCATAAGGTTTTTCTCGGTCTCCCATTACCCGGGGATTACCAGCGAGACTTTTGAGTGGAAGCCGTATCATGAAAGCCCTTCGAAGTCATGTGCGCGGAGGACCCGAAACGCTTGTGTGTCCCTCGATTATGTTCGCGCGGCCGCCGTGCCCCTCTCCGGGCTCACGGCATGGCAGGCGCTGTTCGACCATGCGGGCGTCGCCGCGGGCGATCGCGTCTTGATCCAGGGCGCCGCGGGCGGGGTCGGTACCTTCGCGGTGCAATTCGCGCACATCCGCGGGGCTCACGTCATCGGGACCGCTTCCAAGCGCAACACCACGTTCCTGAAGGAGCTGGGTGCCGACGAAGTCGTGGATTATTCCTCGGCTCGTCTCGAGGATGTGATCCGAGGCGTGGACGCGGTCATCGATACGGTCGGTGGCGAGACTCTGGATCGCTCGTGGGGCGTGCTACGTCCGGGTGGAATCCTCGTCACGATCGCAGGCGACGCTCCCGAAGCGATCGCTGCGAAATACAGCGTGCGCGGGGTTTCCATGTTGGTGCAGCCGAACCGAGCGCAACTCATTCAGATCGCCGACCTGATTGACGCCGGCCGCGTTCGCCCGATTGTCGACGCCGTGTATCCCCTTCCGCGGGCCCGCGACGCCTACGAACGGGGTCTCCTGGGTCACACTCGCGGCAAGCTCGTGCTCCAGGTCGTTCCCTGATCCGATTTGGTCGATCCAAGCATCTCGTGTTCCGAGCAAACGTAGCCAAGAGACTTGGGGAGGAAAGGGTTTGGGGTGCGTGTCCGGGAGTCGTGTGCTGTCCGCGGCATCCGAACCCGAGCGGAGAGGTCGGTGTGGATGAC